>NZ_JARZHI010000002.1:0-500581 GCF_029946465.1 Polyangium sorediatum | reverse complement strand
GTAGCGCCGTTTCGGTGAGATCCAGATCCTTCGCGACCTTCGCGATGCTCCGGTCCCCAACCTGGCAGAGACGAACCGCCTCTGCCTTGAACTCCGCGCTGAACGACCTCCGCTTCCGCCTCGCCATCGAACTCTCCTTAGCGCATCTTCGCGCCTTTGGGTTTGTCTACGGAAGTGGGGGGGGAGGATCACATATGCAGGTGTGGACCTGACAGACCCTCAGTGGGCGCTCCTCGAGCCGCTTATTCCTGCTCCGTGCCTGCGCGCCGATCGCCGCGGCAGACCGTGGAAGGATGCGCGCGAGGTACTCAACGGCATCTTGTGGATCATGCGCACCGGCGCTCGATGGGCCGACTTGCCCGAGAGATATCCTTCTTACCAGACATGCCATCGGCGGTTCCAGCAGTGGTCGAAGGACGGCACGCTTGAAAGGATCCTGTACGCCTTGGCCGGGGATTTACGTGACCGAGGGCAGCTTGACTTGAGCGAAGCGTTCATCGACGGCACGTTCGTGAGCGCCAAAAAGGGGGCCCTGCGTCGGGAAAACGAAGCGTGGCAAGGGGACCAAGATCATGGCCATTGCAGACGGCTCTGGTCTTCCTCTCGCCATCTGCATCGAAAGTGCTTCGCCGCATGAAGTCAGGCTCGTCGACCGAACGCTCGATAACAGCTTCCTCGCCCAGCTCCCCAAGCGCCTCATTGGCGACAAAGCCTACGACAGCGACGCGCTCGACGCGCGGCTCGCGGAGGAGCGGGGGATCGAGATGAGCGCGCCCAATCGGTTGAATCGCAAGCGCCTCACCCAAGACCTCCGCCCCCTCCGCCGATACAAGCGCCGCTGGAAGGTAGAGCGCCTCTTCGCCTGGCTCCAAAGCTTCCGCCGCATCGCGGTTCGGTACGAGCGCCACACCGAAAACTTCCTCGGCTTCGTCCACCTCGGATGCATCGTCGTGTACCTCAGGAGACTCCTGGACGGTTTATGAGATGACTTCTAGTTAGTACGCACCAACCCAACTCCATCCCTGGATCCTCCATCCTCCACTCCGCAACCTTCGCAAAAGTCAATATGTAACCACATCACCCACACATCCCCCCATCCCATGCGACCCACCAACTCTGCATCCATGTCAATGCTACTAACGTAGTACCCGTACCAGTTTCCCCTACCAACCCAATCCCTGTACACTCCCGCCTCATGTCATCGACGGGAGGACCCGCGGCCCCTGGCGACGTCGTCGCCGGGCGGTATCGCATCGATTCGTGGCTCGGGCAGGGCAACATGGCCGCGGTGTTTCGCGCGACGCACCTCGGGACCGGACAAACCTGCGCGCTCAAGCTCGTGCATCCGCAGCTCATCGAGCGCACCGAGATCCGCGACCTCTTCGTTCAAGAGGCGCGTGTCGGCGCGCGGATCGGAAAAAACCCGCACATCGTAGACGTGTTCGACGCCGGGATCGATCCACAGCGCGGTGTGCCTTTCCTCGCGATGGAGCTGCTCGAAGGCGATACCCTCGACAGGTACGTCAAGCAGCGGGGACCCGTGCCACCGGGCCTCATGCGAATCCTCTTCCTCCAGCTCGCCGATGCGCTCGGACAAGCACACACGGCGGGCGTCATTCACCGCGATCTCAAGCCCGGGAATCTATTTCTCACGTACGACCGCAGAAAAAGCCCGCTGCTCAAGGTCGTCGATTTCGGCATTGCGAAGGTCCTAGAGGAGGGCGTCCAAGGAACGGCCACGCAGGTCGGATCCCCCGCATACGCCGCGCCCGAGCAGCTCGGCGCGGCCATGCGGCCCATGGCCGCGAAGATGGGCGTCGTCATCGCGCACGGCGTCACGCCCCAAACCGATATATGGGCCCTCGGCGTCATTGCCTACGAGCTCTTGCTCGGCGCTCCCCCAGGCCATCTGTGGACGGGCTCGGAGCGGGGGAGCATCGCGGACATCATGATGGGCGTCGCCATCCAGCCAACGCCGTCCGCGGTCACACAGGCAGGCTTCAAAGCCCACCTCTTTCCGCGGGGATTCGATGAATGGCTGGATCGATGCCTTCGAAAAAACGCCGCCGAGCGATGGCCGAATGTCGAGGACGCTGTCCGGGCCCTCGCCGAGCTGCTCGATAGCGGGTACGATGACGGAGAGACGCAGCAGATTCGTCCACACGCATTGCTTGGCCTCACAAAGCAAGCATCGATGCGCGCGACGATGCCGCTCCAGCCCAAACCAGCCTCCGTACCGCCTCCGCCCGTGCAGACGGCCGTGCTTCCACCGGGTCTCTACCCCCTGCCCGAACAGGCAACGGCGCCGCCACCCCAGCCCCAAAAGCCCCGCGCTGCCGTTTTGCAAACGTTGCCGCTGCAAGCAATGCCGCCCGAGCTCCGCGCCGCGCCGCCTCCCATCGAGGTCCCTCTGCCGCCCGCTTCCCGCGCGCCGCTGCCTTCCACCCCGATGCAGGTGGGTCCTGCAGATACCTCCGCATCCGCGACGCATGCGTCGATGGCATCGGAGCCGCGGTCTTCGCTGCCTTCGGTCCCTCAATCAGCCACGACGACACACGGTCTGGCCGCAACGAACCCGCCGACCACGGGAAGTGCTTCGAAGAAGCTCGGCATCGCGCTTGGCGTCTCGGCGCTCCTCGCGGCCTTGGGTCTCGTGGCATTCGTGTTGACGCCGAAAACAGGAGGGCTCCGGATCGAGGTCACCGGCCGTGACCTCGGCAAGGTCGCGATTTACGTGGATGGACAGGAGCGTTGCGGGACGACGCCGTGTGTCGTCGGCGATCTCGAGCCTGGGGATCGCATCATCAAAGTCGTCGTGCCAGGAAAGGGCGACAAGGTCGTCTCTGCGAGCGTGGAGCGAGGAGAAGAAAGCCCTGTCCTGATTCCCATGGAAACGGCCGAGCCGGTGCCGCCGACCCCTCCCGATGCCGAGCCTCCGAAGTCCGTGAATACGGCGTCGACGCCGCCTGCCGAATCCCCCTCCGTGGCGGCGGCTGTCGGTACCATCCCGGGGGCGACGCCGGGCGAACCCGCACGAGCGCCGGGACCCTTGCCGACGGCGACGCCGACGGTTGGCATAGCAAACCCACCGGCAGCGCAGGCCAATGGAACACTCAACATCAACTCGATCCCGGTCTCGAAGGTCGTGCTGGACGGGCGGCCGCTGGGCAACACGCCCAAGGTCGGTCTGTCGGTGCCGGCAGGCACACACACGGTGACCTTTGTTCATTCCGAGAGGGGGAAGCAGACCGTGACGGTCACCGTAAACGCGGGGGAGACGAAGACGGCCGCGGTGAAGTTCAAGTAAGCGGCGAGGACGCGGACAGCACCGTCAAGACGGTTCTTTCTCAAACACTCCCGCCGCCCGGACTCCTCTCGGCTCGCAGCATGCGGAGCGTGAGCTCGACGTGAATGTCGACGAGCGCGTCGAGGGGAAGCGCCTCCGACGGCTCGTACCAAGAGGGGATTCGCACGCCGATTGCGGACAGCGCCGATGCGGTCGCCGCCTTGTCGGGGATGGAAAAGCACCCCATGGCCACGCCTCGTTCGAGGATCTGGAGGACGAGCGCCATCGACTGCGCGCGAATCGCGAGTGCCGGCGCCGCCAGCTCGGCCGTCAGCGCGAAAATCTCTTCATTGACCACCACCGCCAGGTGCGGATACGTCGCGTGGAGGCGGGTATGGGCACGGGCGAGCGCACATATCTGATCGATCGGATCGTCGCCCGCATCGCGGAGCGCCGCCTGCAAGGTCGACGCGTGCACCTCGTAGCCCACGCGGACGAGCTCCGAAAGGATGTGCTCCTTGGAGGGGAAATGCGAATACAACGCGCTCGGCTGCAGCTCCAGCACCTTGGCCATGTCGCGGACCGAGGTGCCGTGGAAGCCCTCGCTCGCGAAGAACCGCAAGGCGACCTCCAGGATCCGTCGCCGCGTGCCGTCGGGCACGGAGGACGGCGGGAGGATCGCCTTTGCAGCCCGCAACCGTGAGGCCCGGAGTGAACTCATGACGTGATTCGCAAAACGAACGCTCGTTTCGCGCTGGGTAGCAGAGTCCACCGGAGCGGTCAATACGGTCTGCTCACGGGTGCGCGTCGAACCAGCCGACGACCTCTTCGGGGCCGGCAGCGAGCCAATCGTGCCCCACGCCCGGCTCGACGACGACACGCGTCTCCTTGCCCTCGGTGACGAGGCGCGCGTTGTACTTCTCCATCGTGCCCACAGGGACGACGAGATCGGCCTTGCCATGAAGGAAAAGCGTCGGCGGGTGATCTGCAGGCAGCGCGTCGGGCAGGATGCAAATCGGGCCGCTGCACGTCGCGTACGACGCGGAGTGAATCGCGAGCGCGCGGAACTTTCCCTGATAGCTGACGGCCATCCGGCTCGTCATGTAGCCACCACTCGAAATGCCGGTCGCGTACATCCGCGATGCGTCGAGCGGCCCGAACGAGCCGGCCGTGATCGAGTCGAACAACGAAAGCATGAAATCATGGTCCGGCGCGGTTGACCAGGCAATCGAATACGGGGGGACGTTCGTATCCCAGAACGTCGAGCCCTCCGCATGCGCCTCCGGAGCGAGCACGGCGTACCCCGCGTCGAGCAGCCCCTTCACGGTGAGCGCCAAGTGATACACCCCGTGGGGGCCATCCACGGCGCCCTTGAACATCTTCGGGGGACCATAAAGGGACCCCTGGAACAGGAGCACCACGGGAAAACCCTTCGCGGGCGGCGTCCCGAGCGGTACCTGCCAGATGACGTCCCGCAGAATTCCTGCCTGCGCCGGGATGCTTTGCGTTTCGTAAGGACACGCGACCTCTTGCGGCGAAACGGTACAGCGCGACGCGGCGGCGCCGCCAGAGCCCCCGGCCCCAGAACTGCCGACACCCGAACCGCCCCCCGCCGCGCCGCTGCCACCCGAACCGTCACCACCCGAACCGTCGCCGCCCGAGCCGCCGACACCTGAACCACCTGCCCCGGCGCCGCTGCTCGAGCTCGCAGCCTGCGGTCCTTCGCCGGGCGGCTCGACATTGATCGTGCATCCGCTCGTAAAAACAACGAGCGGCATCCAGGCTGCCACCAGGAATCGCCAAGATTCACGTACCATAACAAACCTCCCCGTGTTCTGCCGGAGCCGTCGCGTGCTCCTTCAGGAAATCGAGCAAGAGCTGGTTGAACGCTTCCGGTTGATCGATCGGCGTGCAATGCCGCGAGTCGGCGACGACGGCCACGCGAGCACGCGGAATCCGGGCGGCATACGCTTCCTTGGCCGCGACCGGAGTATAGTCCTGATCGCCCGTGACGACGAGAACCGGGCATCGAATCGAGCCGATCCGCTCGGCTACGCTCCATCCGAGGATCGCGTAGGACGCGGCGCGATACGCGGCCGCGTCATTCTGCGCGAGGCGCGCGGCGAGCTTCCGGCGCAGCGCCTCCTGATCGGGGCGCGGGAGGTTCTTTTCGGCGATCTTCCGCGCGAACCCCGGCAGGCCGAGCACACGCAGCGCGACGATTCGTTGCACGACCGCCAACCGCTCGCGGAGCGTGCGCGGCACGAAGGCCGGAGCGCTGTTCACCACGACGAGCGATCGAACCAGCGAGGGGTGGTCGACCGCGAGCTGGAAGCCGATCATGCCGCCCATCGAAATGCCGACGACGTGCGCAGGGCCAAGCGCGAGCGCGCGCATCACCTGCGCCACATCGGCCGCAAACGAGGAGATCCGGTACGGGCCGGGCGGCTTCCCCGAGCGGCCATGTCCACGCATGTCGACGGCGACGACCGTATACCGCTCCGCGAGCGCAGGGATCTGCATCTCCCAATCGAGCAGGCTCGAACCAAGGCCGTGCAAAAGGAGCACGACCTCGCCCCGCCCCTTCACCTCGTAGTGGATCTCACACCCGTCGACGTGTATGTGCGGCATCGTTCCCCTCGATCGCGATCCGAAATACTGAACGATCGTTCGTTCAGTTCTTGCGTACCAGACTTCCGGGGGGGAAGTCAACAGGTGTCGGCATCCCTCCAGCGCGGGCCTTCCACGAGGCTCCCGCTTGCCGTGGTGCGGAACGGCGAAGTAGAATTGCCCTCGAGCACGTGAACGCTGGCAACGTGAACGAGACGGCGATCGAGGGGCTCTCCCTCGCGCATTACGCGGCGGTCAAGGCGGCCGTCGCGGAGGGGTTCACGCTCGACGAAGTGCTCGCGACAGAGGGCCTTTCGCCGGAGGACTTCAAGCGAGCAGATACCACCTGGAAAACGGAGCTCGCCGCGGACCCGCATTTGCTCGGCAGGTATGCAGAGGCGCTCGCGCATGCGGAAGGCCGGCTCGACCGTACGGTGGAACCCCTCTCGATCGATGCAACCGCCTGGGCGAACTTTCTCACGGCCATCGAGACCCACGAGCACCCGCTCGACCTGCTCGCGACGCTGGGACTCGGCATGAACGATTTGTCGCGCCTCGCGCGGCACTGGTCACGCCGGTTGGAAGCGGAGCCGGCGCTTGCGAAGCGTCTGGCCGAGCTTCGGAAAAAGGACTCTGGCTCGATCCCGACGATCAAGATAGGACCTCCCATGCTGCGTCCGTCGCCCATGGCGCGGGCGAAGGCGAAGACCAAGGATGCGCCTGAACCATTGGCACCCGCGTCCCCTTCGGTGCCGGACATCGTCCCGCGCGGAATGCGCCATTTCACGAGCGTGACGAATACCGAAGCCGCGCCCGGCATACCAACGGGGCCCGCGTTGCCCTTCGAGCCGCCGCGCGCGGCTGTCGCGGCGCCGGATGCCGCCCGCGTCGCGCCGCCCCTTCCCGAGGGGATGCGCCATTTCACGAGCCTCACTGGAACGACGCCGGCGCCCGATGTCACGGCGAGGCCGGTCCTCCCTTTCGTGACGGCCGACGAACCGGATCCCGCGCTGCCGCCCGGGATGCGCCATTTTACGAGCCTTACCGGAACGACGCCGGCGCCCGACCTCCCCCGCGGTCCCGCCTTGCCTTTTCTATCCGCCCTGGCCTCGAAAGCTCCGACCCCGGCCGCCATGCCGAGCCTCCCGCTCGAGCACTACGCCTGCATGTGCGTCGAATTCACGCTTTATCCCACGCATGGCGCAGCCATTCTAGCCCGATATGGCATCCATGACGACGAGCGCCGACGGCTGGACGGCTACTGGGGCGCCAAGGTCCGGCAAGACGCGGGTACGCGAGCTCTGTGGGAACGCGTCTATGCCGAGCATTGGACGCGGCTCGGCGGGCCACCGAAACGGAATCGCTGACGTCAGCGCTGCTGCTCGCGTCCCCAGGTGTCGCCGCGCTCGGCTGGCTCACGAGATCCTGCGAGGTACCTTCGTTCCCCCCATCGTTCGACCTCCCTTTCAGCTCCCGTGCGCTGAAACGAGCGCTTCCTTCGTCGCCTCGTCGGCTTCCTCGCTGACGTGCAATCCCGTTGCCCGCTGAAACGACGCGAGCGCGATACGCAATCGTTTGTCATCATTAAACATTTCGAGCCCCTGCATGTAGCCGAGATGCTCGAGGCGCTTGCGGACGCCGGAGGGCTCGTCGATCGGCTCCATGTCGCCGATCATGACCGGAAATACCATTCCCATCTTCGTGAACCGTACCCTGACCTCACGCACATGTGCGGGGACCTGGAGGGTCACCTTGCCCGATGCGTCGCTCTCGCCGGTCTGCGGGGCCGCGAGCCCCTCGACCTCGTAAGGCTCGTTCGCGATGGCCTTGCCGCCCACCTGAAACGTGAGACGTACCGGGACCTTGGGTACGTCGGCCTTGTACCGGTTCGTCGTGCCACACTGAAAGGGGAGCGAGGGCCGCGCGGGCTCCGGCACGAAGAGGACGTCGCCGGGCACCAGCAGGTTCGGCTTGCGCTTCGCGCGGAGCTCGCTGTTCTTCGGGTGCTTCCAGATCTCGTCGGCGGCGATGCCGAAGCGCAGCGCAATTTTGGCGAGATAGTCTCCCTGCCGAATGACGTAAGACTTCATGATCGGGGTCGCCTCCTCATGCCTCTTCGACGCCACGCAGCTCCGGGAACGAAATCTTCCCCGGCGCCTTTACCCCGACCATCGCCTTGCCATCTTTGTCCGTCACCCCGCCGATCTCGGTCCCATCGTCGAGCGTCAGCACGTAACGCTGATAGGCGAGCGGGTGGCCTTCCTTGTCGACGAGCTCGATGAGCGTAGGCGGTTCCGGCTCAGTCACCGGGGGATCCTTCGCCTTTTCGGGCGAGTTGAGGAGAATCTGCGCGCCGTCCACCTTCACCTCATTGCGCATCATGAACGATGCCCCGGCGTCGGTTTTCAGGAGAATCGCATCTCCCATAATCTGCGCATACGCGTGCTCCGACGCCATTTGCAATCCGTCCTCGGAAACGGATAGCTTGCTCGACCCGCCCTTCACCCGCAGGCTGGGCGCCTCGAACTCGATCCCGCCTTCCGTGATCCGTATCGAGCTCTTCCCACACCGGAGAATCAGCTCTTTGTCCGTACGAATCTCCGTGGTGCCCGTGCTGGAGAGTGAGGTCACGCCCTCCACGTGGACCGCGAGCGAGCGCTGCGCCTCATGATGGCCCACCACAATCGTATGGCATCCTTGGACCCTCGTGGTGAGATCTCCCATGTACGCGAAATTCGCGTCTCCCGAGACCTCGCGCCGCTCCTGCCCTTCGACCCGCGCGACACGATCCCCCGACACCCGCGTGTCCACGTTGCCGCTCGTCACATCGATACGGTTGCCCGACACCTGCGTGGCATGGTCCTTCGCGATTCGCTCGTCCACGCTTCCGCCGACCCGGAGCAGCGCGTCTCGCCCAATGGCGTCGTCGCGGTCGCGCTCGACCCGGATCGCCTCGTCCACGCGCACATGCAGGGTGTGGTTGCGTTCCACCACCTCGTCGAGGTCCCGCTGCGCGCGCAGGTAAATCTGCTCCTGGTCCTTCTTGTCCTCGAAGCTCAGCTCGTTGAAGCCACCTCGGCCCGGCGACGATTGCGTGCGGATCCCGCTCCGCGTCTTGTCCTCCGGCAGCCGGAACGAGGGCGGATGCGTGCCGTTGTACATGCACCCGAGCACCATGGGTTTGTCGGGGTCACCGCCCTCGAACGTCACGACCACCTCCATCCCGACGCGCGGAATGAACTGCGTGCCCCAGCCGGCCCCGCCCCAGGTCTGCATCGTGCGCACCCAGCACGAGCTGTGCTCGTTCGACTGCCCCTCCCGATCCCAGTGGAATTGCACCTTGATCTGGCCCATGCGATCGGTATGAATTTCGACGTCCGGCGGGCCTACGACCGTGGCCGTCAGCGCCACGGTCGCGCTCCGGCGCTTCGGACGCGGCGGGCAAGAGACGACGCTCGCAGGCACGCACGAAAAGCGGTTGCGATACACGTCCCGCTGCCCCTGGGGAGACGCCGCCCCTTCATGCTCCACGGCCGTCACCGCATACTCCCCATTGACGTCGTGTACAGGGTGATCCTCCAGCCGGAAGCGGTGGCCGACGCCCAGCGCAGGGCAGAAGCTTTCGCCCTCCGCGACATGTGCATCCCGCCGCATCTGGCGCAAAATCAGCGGGGGCTCTTGGCTGGCGTCGCGCCACTTCGGGAAGAGGAAGGGTGAATGATGCTCGAAGTATTCGAGCTCGGGCCCCGCGAGCTCCCCGCCGAGCGAATCCACCGGCGCGTTTTTCTCGGCAGCCGTGAGCATCGTCATCGGCCGCTCGGGATCGTATTCACGGTGCGTGGCTGCGGTCGTGCGCACACGCCGCTCCGGCTCGAATCTCGTCACCTTGTCGAACGCCGCGGTGCTCGTGCCCTGGATCGACAGGTAATAAAGCGTCGGACTCGGTAGCTCCACCGCGATCGAAGCACCCCCCACGTCGGCCGTCGGGCCGGCGGCCGCGAACGCCGCGATCGCCGTGCCGACCGGGTTGCCATCGTCGATCGGCGCATAGGCGCCGGCGTGATCGGCAAAGAGGATCGTCTCGCCAGAGAAAAGCTCCGCCAACACCCCTCGCTCGCGGGCGCCGAGCGGCGTCCCCGGAGGCCGCACGCCCACGGCGCTCGCGGCAGCCAAGGCCTCCTCGACGGCCTTTCCGCGCTGCGAATAGCGGAAAAAGAAGCCCGACTCGGCGGCGAGCCGCCGGAGGAAGCGATAGTCCGTCTCCTCGTACTGCGTGCAATACTCGCGCGCGGCGTACATGCGCTGAAGGTTGAAGCGCGACTCGATGCCCGCTTCCTTCAAGACCTCCGCGAGGATCTCGTCGACGCGCTTGCCTTGGAAGATGCGCGAGCGGCGGCGGTGCTTGAGCAGCCATAGACGCGGAACGAGGCGGATCCTGTACTGGGAGACGCCGTGGGCTCCGCGCGCGCCTTCTTGCCGTATAGCGGCGACGACGCCGTGAAATACCCGTGACGCCCTCCCCGCGCGCAGCAAGAGCAACGCACGCTGACCGAGCGCGCGTCGCTCGATCGCTCCCGCGGCGTCCTCCGGGGCGGTCGCCACGACGTCGAACGAATAAAGGCCGGAGAGCGCCTCCTTCCCGCGGAACGAATGCACCGTGAAGTGATCCAGCGGGAAGGGGTGGACCATGAAGCGGTACAATGCCTGCCCCCCGTCGAGCGAGCCGGCGCCGCGTTCGTTCGATACGCTTGCTATCATGAGCGAAGTGTTCCCGTCGGACTCGTTCGTGATGCCCGATGGCAAGGTAAGCGAGCCCGCATGCGGATGTCGAGGGGAAAATGGCGTGAGAAGCGACCCGTGGGCTCTTCCCTCCTGGGATCGAGGCGCAGTAGGATGCCCGGAGAGCTGGCGGCCCACGCGGGCCCCGGCGACGAGGTTTCCCATGGGTGCGCCGGGTGCAAAAGAGGGGGATACGATCCACGGGATCGACACGCATATCGTCCTGGTGCCATCCCCCGCCGGACCGGTGCCCACGCCGACGCCCCTGCCGTTCGCTGGAACCATCTCGGAGCAGGTTGCAGCCACCGTTTTCGTGCAAAACAAGGCGGCAGCGACCGAAGGAAGCGGGGCACGCAACCATCCGGCGCACGTGCCTCCAGGGGGCTCGTTCCTGAAGGCCCCTTCCAATCAGGCCCGTGTGTTCAAGGGCAGCACGACGGTGTTCTTCGAGGACAAGCCCGCGGCACGCATGGGGGACCCTGCTTTGACCTGCAACGACCCAGCGGATGCGCCGAATGGCACGGTGGTCGTCGTCGCCGATGCATGCGGCCCGGGGACGGTTTTCGTCGGCGATTGAGGAGTTCCTGGCCCATGACGGACCACGAATCCACAAGGGTCCGATCTCGCTGACCTCACCGATGACGCGGACCGCGCCCTGAAAGGCACGGCGACCTCCCCTGCGGGACGCCGAGCGGGACGACCGTGTCAGCCTCGATCCAAGCTCGGCGTGTAGGTCCCTCTCCTACCTATTTTCGCACCTCGTGAACGCTTTTGGCCCGCGGGTGGGCATACCCCATCGAGGACGACGACGAACACGTCGCTCACCTCCGTTCCGTGGGCGTGTCTCCCGCCGATGCGTCGCGCTTGGCGGCTTGCGGATCCAGACGGCGCGGAAAAGCGTACTCCGGCCGTCCCCGAAACCGCGTTTGCGCGGTTCACGTGCGCTGCGCGCGCCGCCGCTTCATGGCAAGAACCGCGCGTTTCGGGGAGGCCCTGTGCACGGGGGCGTGACCAGGGCTCGGAGACGGGGGAGCGCAGCACGCATCGGCCTTGCTCCCTGTATCCGCGCGGGTTCAAGGTGTGGTACATGGAGGGCGTGGTTATGTTGGGTCGCATCAGAGACTTTCTTAGGATCCCGCTCTTGCTCTCGGTGGTTTCGATCGGCGCAAGCTGCGCCGTGGGCGAACTCCCCGTCGGCGAAGATGCGGGCAGCAACGAGGGCGGCGGCGGCGCGGGCGGCAGCGATCTCGGGCCCTGCGGCGTAGACTGTTCGGCGCTCGAGACACCGCAGTGCACGATCGCCGTGTGCAACACCGGGCAAGAGATCGGCCCGGTCAACACGTGCGTCGTGGTCCCCGCCCCCAAGGGAACCGCGTGCGACGACGGGAAGTTCTGCACCAGCAACGACACCTGCGACAGCGGCAAGTGCATCGGCGGAGACACGAACCAGTGCGGGATCACGCCTGACCCGTGCTCGTCGGTCATTTGCTACGAGGAGTCGAAGTCCTGCGACGTCTTGCCGGTGAACGACGGCACAGCCTGCACCCCGAAGGACCTCTGCCGGATCAACGGCGTATGCAAGCTCGGCGAGTGCCTGGGCGAGGTCAAGCCCTGCACGTTCTCGCCGCTGAGCGAGTGCAACACGATGGCCTGCGATTCGGCCACGGGCAAGTGCGTGGGCACCCCCGACTTCACCAAGGACAACAAGCCCTGCGTGCTCACCGGAGACCTCTGCACGGTCAACCGGACATGCGCGGCCGGGCAATGCGTCGGCGGCGCCCCCAAGGATTGCTCGGCGCTCAACGTCGGGTGCGAGCGCGGCGAGTGCGACGCCATGACCGGCTTCTGTGGCCCGACGCCCGCGCCGGTCGGGACCTCCTGCCAGGAGGGCGTCGCCGAGTGCCAGGTGGGCGCGTGCGACGTGAAAGGCACCTGCGTCCCCTCGCTCGCGGCCGATGGCAGCGCGTGCAACGACTACAACAGTTGCACCACGGCGAACACATGCATGGCCGGCGCTTGCGCGTCCGGCAGTCCAGTCGCGGACTGCGTGTCGTACCTCCACGAGGGCTTCGAAAACTGCCAGAACGGCTGGACCTTCGGCGGTGATTGGGAATGCGGCAAGCCCACGAACGTGGGTCCGACCGCGGCCCACATCGGCGAGAATGTCATCGCCACGCAGATCGCCGGCCTGTACCACGTCAACCAGCTCTTCAGCACCGCGGTCGCGACGTCGCCGGCCATCGACCTGACCCAGGCTGCCAGCCCGCAGCTTTCCTTCTGGGCGTGGGACCACACCGAGGGCGGCACCTTCGACGGCTGGAACCTGAAAGTCAGCACCAACGACGGGCAGAGCTTCACGGACGTCACGACGGTGAGCCCTGCCTACGGCCTGACCATCGCCGGCCAAGCCGCGTGGGGCGGGAATCACTCAGGGGAAGGCTGGAAGAACTACACGGCGGATCTTTCCGCCTACGCCGGGCAGTCGATCCGCCTGCGCTTCGCCTTCCGCAGCGACGGCGCGTCCGTGTACCCGGGTGTCTACATCGACGAGGTCGTCGTCGCCGAATCACTGCAGATCCCGCTCTACATCACCACGACGTCGCCGCTCACGGACGTGTATGCGGGGATGAGCTTCTCGTCCCAGATCGTCAAAATCGGCGGCACGAGCAACGCGGAGTGGAGCATTACGGAAGTCCAGAACGCAGGTTGGCTGACGATCGATCCGACGACCGGCCTGCTCCAAGGCACGCCCACGGCGGCGAACGTGGGGCCGGTGACCGTCATCGTGCACGTCCAGGAGCCGACGTTGCCCTCGAATTTCGCGGAGAAGACGTTCACCTTCAACGTCAAGCACGACGCGTACTACACGAGCTTCGAGGGTATGTGCCCGGACGGCTGGACGCTGACCGGCGATTGGCAGTGCGGTGTCCCCACGACCGTGGGCCCCGCGACGGCGTACCTGGGAACGCAGTGCCTCGCCACGCAGCTCGCCAGCAATTACAGCACGTCCCAGACGTGGGCGGGAACGACCGCCACCTCGCCCGACATCGACCTCACCGCCGCGCCGAGCCCGACCCTCACGTTCCGTATGTGGATGGATACCGAGGGCTCGACGTACGACGGCGTTCACCTGGAGATCAGCAACGACGGCGGGACGACGTATTCGGTTCTTAATAGCGTCTTGCCGGCATACCCGCTGACCATCGCCGGCCAGCCCGCGTGGGGTGGTCACCAGGCCGCGTTCGGCTGGCAGCTCTTCCAAGCGGATCTCTCGGCCTATGCGGGCCAGATCATCCGCCTGCGGTTCGCTTTCCAGAGCGATCACACCGGGAACTATCCCGGGGTTTATCTTGACGATATCTTCGTCGACTGAGGAGCCATCCATGAGCCGACCTGCCAGGATTCATCGGCATCTTTTTGTCTGCCTCGCCATGGCCAGCATGGCCGCTGGCGTGTGGGGGGGCTGCTCCGCGGCGCCCGTGGAGAACACGACCGGGTCGAACAGCACGAGCAGCTCGTCGTCCGGAAGTGGCGGCGCGGGTGGCGCCGGGGGCACCGGGGGCACCGGAGGAGACATCGACTTCGATGGGGGTGGGGGCGACGACGACTCCGGCGCCTGCATCTCCACGAGCGCAGAAGCCCGCCGCATCCCGCTCGACATCGTCTTCCTGATCGACCAATCGGGCAGCATGACGGGCGCGAAGTGGACGGGGACCACGACGGGCTTGAAGACGTTCTTCAATGATCCGGCGTCGTCCGGCATTGGTGCCGGACTGGTCTACTTCCCGACCCAGGAGCCGTACGACTGCGAACCCACGCATTACGCGCTCCTCGACGTGCCCATTGCCGGGCTGCCGGGGAACGCGTTCGACCTGTCGAACTCGATGCCCTTCGACGCCACGGGGATCGGTACACCCACCTGGGGCGCGCTCAAGGGGGCGCTCAGCGCGGCCACCGCCTACCAGGACACGCACCCGACGCACAAGGTCGTCGTCGTCCTCGCCACCGACGGCGATCCCCTCGGGTGCGGGTCGGCGACGATCGACGACATCGCAGTGCTGGCCAAGAGCGCCCGCGAATACAACGGGGTTCGCACCTATGTCATCGGCGTGGCCGGCTCGATCATCAACAACCTCCACAAGATCGCGGCGGCGGGCGGGACGACGGCGGCCTACGACATCACGCAGGACATCAGCAAGTTCTCCGCGAAGATGGGCGAGATTCGCAGCGAAGCGCTCGGGTGCGATTTCGAGATCCCGCCTGCGCCGAACGGCCAGGAGCTCGACCCGAACAAGGTGAACTTCAGCTACATGCCGAAAGGCATGGGCACGCCGAAGATCATCCCCCGCGCCACCGATCTCGCCGATTGCAACGAACTGCCCGGCTGGTACTACGACAGCAACGCCGGCCCCACGAAGATCATCCTCTGCCCTGCTTCGTGCGCCACCGTGCAGGCCGACAGCAGCGCGAAGGTCTCCGTGCTCTTCGGCTGCGACTCGATCATCCATTGAAACCCCCTTCTCGTGTCGTGGCGCGGCGTGAAGTCGGCGCCGGCCACGCACGGGTTCTTCCGGAAGCCTTACCCTCAACAAAAGTAGGACCAATATGCTTAGAAGCAATCGCGTCTATCTCGCCCTCGCCCTCCTGACCACCGCGGCCGTGGCCGAGGGCTGCGGTGGCGGCGAGGATAACGTGGGCGTCGGCGGCAACGGCGGGCAGGGGGGGAGCACCTCCTCCATGAGCTCCTCGAGCGGCACCGGCGGCACCGGCGGCACCGGCGGCGCCGGCGGCGCCGGCGGCGGGGTGACGTGCCCGGACGATCAATTCACGGTGTTCGCCGTCAAGGAACTCTTTTTCGGCGAGGGCAACAGCGGCGAGTGGAAGAAGTTCGGCTTCAACCTCGACGACAAAGTGTCGACCGGGAATTCGGATGACCTCTGCAAGCCGAACGCGGGCGGCACGGGGCAGACGGCCTATCCCGACGGCGACGACGGGAAAGACAATTCATTCGGGAAAAACCTCCTGCCCACGATCCTCACGCTCTATCCGGCGTGGCCGCAGGACGTCAACAATGGCGTCAAGAACGGCAACTTCACCGCGCTGGTGAAGACGCAATGCCTGCCTGCGACAGGCGACGCCCAGGGGCTCACGTCCAAGCTCTTCGGCGGGACGACGCTCGGCATGGCGCCCAAGTTCGACGGGACGGACAAGTGGCCGATCGAGCCCGGGCTCCTCAGCGATCCCATGGATCCGCAGTCGTCGACGATCATCTTCCCGAACAGCTCGGTGACGGGCTCGCTCTTCGAATCGGGGAAGAACGGGACGTTCATCCTCTCGGTCCCGGTGAAATCGCCGACGAAGAGCACGTCGATCAAGCTCACCTTGCACGCGGCGCGGATGGCCATGAACCTCTCCGCGGATCGCAAGAGCGCGACGGAAGGCATGATTGGCGGCGTGCTCAACACGGAGGAGTTCGTCGCCGAGGTCAAGAAGGTCGGCGACCTGCTTGGCTTGTGCGGCAATCCGCTGTTCGACAACCTCTTGAACCAGGTCCGGCAGGCGTCGGACATCATGACCGACGGCACCCAGGACCCGACCCAGACCTGCGACGGCATCTCCATGGGCCTCGGGTTCGAAATGGTGGAGGCCATCATCGGCGATGTGGGGCCGGCGAACCCGGTGGGGACGGCCTGCCCGTGAGGGCGGGCTCGGCGCCATAGACGGGCTCGGTGGGGTGGGGGCAGCCCCCTACCCCACCCTTTTTCGCGAAATCACGCGGTCGCGGCGTGGGGCCTGAGCTCGCCGGGCGGCAAATGCGCGCGGACCATCTGCAAGAGCTTGTCCCTGCTCGTGAGGCCGACGTGCCGCGCGATCTCCTTCCCGCCCATGAATGCGATGACCGTGGGAAATCCGCGGATCCCGAAACGGACGGCGAGCCCGGGCTCGTCGTCGCCGTTGACCTCCACGACCTTCAGGCGCCCCGCGCCCTCCGCCGCGATTCCATGAAGGATCGGCGCGAGAACGCGGCAGGGCGGGCACCAGGTGGCGGTGAAATCGACCAGCACTGGCACGGCGGCGCGCGCCACCTCGGCCTCGAAGGTCTGCGCTGTGACGGATCGGACAGGGGAGTTGGACATGAGACGCTCCTTTCCTCGGGAGGTCTCGAGACGGGCATCCATTACGGCGATTGTTTTGCTGTAATCTCGGGCGTGCTCGACACCTGACGTTCGGGACCCATGCACGACGCCGGCGGTACGGAGGACGTTCTGGAACACATCTCGCGGCTCGCCCTCACGCGGCGAGCCGCCCTCGCGGCCCTCGCGCGGAAGGAGGGCGTCTCGCCCGAGGATGCGGTCGATTGCGTCCAGGAGGCCCTCTGCAAGCTCCTGGTGGCCGCGCAAGACGGCTCGCTCCCGACGGAGGACGAGGACTGGTCCGCGCTCCTCGGGGGCATGGTGCGCAACGCCGCGCGCAACCGGCGGCGACGCCACTTCCTCGCGCGGCCCCACGACGATCTCGACGCGCACCCGCTCGACGCGGGCGAAGGCATGGCCGCAGACGAGGCGCTCGCGCGCGCGGAGGAGCACGTGCGCCTGCGCGCCTGTGTCGAGGAGCTGTGCGAGATCCAGAAAGCGGTGGTGACGCTCCGGATGCTGGAAGAACAGCCGGGCGAGGACGTCGCGCACGCGCTCGGCATTACGCCGGGGTACGTGGCCGTCCTGCTGCACCGCGCCAAGGCGGCGCTGCGCGTTTGCATGACCGGACGCGACGCGGGCCCGTCCTGACCCCGCGCCACGTGCGCGCGGTCAGCTCTTGAGGAAAGCGAGGAGATCGGCGTTGAGGCGGTCCTTCTCCGTCGCCGCGAGCCCGTGTGCTCCACCCTTGTAGATCTCGAGGCGCGCGTTCTTCACGAGCTTGGCGGCCGCGAGCGCGCTCGCGCCGATGGGGACGATCTGGTCGTCGTCGCCGTGGATCAGGAGTGTCGGCACGTCGATCTTCTTCAGATCCTCAGTGAAATCCGTCTCCGAGAATGCCTTGATGCAGTCGAGCACGTTCTTGAAGCCGGCTTGCATGCCCTGGAGCCAGAAGCTGTCCCGGAGCCCTTGCGAGACCTTCGCTCCGTCGCGGTTCGCCCCGTAAAACGGAATCGTCAGATCCTTGAAGAACTGCGAGCGATCGGCGTGGACGCCTGCGCGAATGCCGTCGAACGTCGCGATCGGCAGGCCGCCCGGGTTCGCGGGGGTCTTCAGCATGAGCGGCGGCACGGCGCCGACGAGGACTGCCTTGGCGACGCGCGCTGTCCCGTGGCGACCGATGTAACGCGTCACCTCGCCGCCGCCGGTCGAATGCCCGACGAGCGTCACGCCTCGGAGGTCGAGGGATTCGATGAGCTCGCGCAGGTCATCGGCATAGGTGTCCATGTCGTTGCCGTTCCAGGGCTGGCTGGATCGGCCGTGACCGCGGCGATCGTGGGCGATGCACCGATAGCCGTGCGAGGCGAGGAAGACCATCTGGTCCTCCCAGGCATCCCCGTTGAGCGGCCAGCCGTGGCTGAAGACGACGGGCGGCCCGCTGCCCCAGTCCTTGTAATAGATCTGCGTGCCGTCCTTGACGGTGACCGTTGCCATTCGACCAACTCCTTCCCTTCAGAACGCGAAACACTCACAGGCGCCGTCGAACAGGTTGCCGAGCTCCGACAGCCATCGCGGGAGACCCAAGGCCGCCTCGGGCTTTGCGTGCGTCTGCATGCAACGACTCGCAGCAGGAAGCGCGGCTCGCGCGCTCTGCCGGAAGGCTCCAGGATACCGGTGCACCGGCGACCAGTCCGGCATCACCGGCAGATCCCCCGGGTCGAGCGGCTTGAATTCTTCGGCGGCGTACACCGGTTTGCCGCCGACGATGGTGAGCACCGATTCGAGCGCCTTGATCTCCTCGTCGGGAATCTTGAAATAGTCGGCGGTCAGCACCGCCAGATCGGCGAGCTGCCCGGGGGCGATCGCGCCGCGCGTCCCTTGCTCCCGCGACATCCAGGTGCTGCCCTGGGTGTACAGCCGAAGCGCTTCCTCCCTCGTCAGGCGCGCCTTCTCCGGATACAGCGAAAGGCCGCCGAGCGTCTTTCCCGTGGACATCCAGTACAGAGAGACGAACGGATTGTAGCTCGCGACGCGCGTCGCGTCCGTACCTGCGCCGACCGGCACGCCGAGCTCCAGCATTCGCCGGAGCGGAGGCGTGCGCTCGGCCGCCTTGGCGCCGTAGCGATCGACGAAGTATTCACCCTGGAACGCCATCCGGTGCTGAACGGCGATCCCTCCTCCGAGCGCCTTGACGCGCTCGATGTTTCGGTCGGAGATCGTCTCGCAATGGTCGAAGAACCAATGCAGCTTGTCGATCGGGACGTCGCTGTGGACCTTCTCGAAGATGGACAAGAACCTGGAGATCGATTCGTCGTACGTCGCATGGAGCCGGAACGGCCATTGGTTTTCGGCCAGGAAACGAACGACACGCTCGAGCTCGCTCTCGAGCTTCTCTGGGAGGTCGGGGCGCGGTTCGAGGAAGTCCTCGAAGTCCGCCGCGGAAAAGACGAGCATCTCGCCCGCGCCGTTGCACCGGAGCATGTCGTCGCCGTCGCCCGGCTTCACGATCTTCGACCAGCGCACGAAATCTTCGAGCTCACCGCCGGCTTTTTGCGTGAACAGGTTGTACGCGATCCGCAGGGTCATCTCCCCACGCTCGTGGAGCTGCTGGATGATCTGGTAGTCCTCCGGATAGTTCTGGAAGCCGCCTCCCGCGTCGCACACGCTCGTCACGCCGAGCCGGTTGAGCTCTCGCATGAAGTGGCGGGTCGAGTTGTACTGGTATTCCGGGGGGAGCTTCGGTCCTTTCGCGAGCGTCGCGTAAAGGATCGTCGCATTGGGCTTCGCGATGAGCATCCCGGTCGGGTTGCCCGCCTTGTCGCGGACGATCACGCCCCCGGGCGGGTCGGGGGTGTCCTTCGTGTACCCGCACGCGCGAAGCGCCGCGCGGTTCAGCAACGCCTGGCAGTACAGGTGCAGGACGAAGACCGGCGTGTCGGGGGCCGCCGCATTGATCTCGTCGAGCGTCGGCATTCGCCGCTCGGCGAACTGGAACTCGCTCCATCCACCGACGACGCGCACCCATTGCGGCGCGGGCGTGCGGGCCGCCTGGTCGCGGAGCATTTCGAGCGCCAACGCCAGGGAGGGCACGCCCTCCCAGCGCAGCTCCATGTTGTAGTTCAGCCCGCCGCGAATGACGTGGAGGTGCGAATCGTAGAGCCCCGGAATGACCCTGCGCCCGCCGAGATCGACGACCTTCGTCTTGGGCCCGCGCTCGAACTCCGCGGCATTGTCGACCCCTGCGATCCGGCCGTCGACGACGACCACCTCCTTCGCTTCGGGGTGGCTCGGATCGAGCGTGGTGATGCGTCCGTTGTGGAGGATGAGATCGGCAGTGGTCTTCATGAAGTCCTGTTCCCGGGCTGAAGCCAACCATGCGCGAGCTTCACGAGCAATGGCATGGCACCCCACGTGAGAACCGCAACGATGCCTCCGGCGATGACGCCGGAGGCGAGGACATGCGGGAAGTTCGGGCCGAGCAAGGGCAGGAGGATCGCCGGGACGATCATGCTGACCGGCCACACGGCGATCCAGGTGAGCAAGGCCATCTTCCAGCGCGGCGGCATGGGCTCGGCGGCGCTGCGAAACCAGGCTTCGAGACCTTCCAATCGTCGGTACGTCGGTTCACCTTCCACCATCGGCGCGATACGAGCGAGCCATTCCTTGTAGAGGGCCGTCTCGTAAAACGCGTCGCGGTCGGCGGCGCTGGCAAAGCTGCGCAGAATTCCGTACTCGTTCGAGTCGGAGCCGGGCGGCGGGTAAAGGCAATGCACCCCCCGCGCGCCGGCCTCGGCCAAGGACCGACTGGCGAATTCGGTGAGCGCGCGCTCGAAGTCCGCGATGTGCGTCTTCCGAACGCGCCGGACGATGGCGATGTGAAGGGTCTCGGCCATGGCGATGCCGTCAATGACCGGATTTCTTCGGCACGATCTGCGGCTTGATCGCCGATTGCGGCGCGTGATGGACCATCGTGTAGGCGTACTCGACGCCCACGCCGTAGGCCCCGCCGTGCTGCTTGATGAGGCCCATGAGCTGGTTGTAGTGCTCGCGCTTCGCCCAATCGCGCTGCCACTCGAGGAGCGCGGGGATCGCCGTCAGCCGGATCGCGCCCGCCTGGACCATCCGCGACAACGCCGCTTCATGGGCGGCCGGCGAGGTCGCTCCGCAGCAGTCCTCGACGACGTAGACGTTGTAGCCGGCGCCGAGCATTTCGATGGCGGGCCAGGTCACGCAGACCTCGGTCCAGAGCCCGGTGAGGAGAATGTTCTTTCGACCCGTCGCCTCGATGGCGGCGCGGAACCCCGCGTCGTCCCACGAATTCATGCTCGTCCGCTCGACGATCGGCTGCCCCGGGAAGACGTCGAGGAGCTGCGGCCAGATGTATCCGCTGAACGACTCCGTCTCCACCGCGGTGAGGACGGCGGGAACGCCGAACTCCTTCGCGCACTTCGCGAGCAGCGTCACGTTGTTGATGAGCGCCGCGCGATCGATGTTGGCGACACCGAACGTCATCTGCGGCTGGTGATCGATGAAAACGACCGCGCTGTCTTCCGGCGTGTAAAGCTTGTGGTATTTGTTCATCGTCCTTGCACCTGGAATGAGGGTTACCGTTCGAGCCGCCAAGCAGAAGCCTGTCGGGCACGCGAGCGGCGCAAGAGTACCCCGTTTTGGCGAGAGCGCAATCGACCGTGCAGCCTACGCCCCCTCCCTGCAGAGGAACGACCCCCTCCTCCTCCTTTCGAAGGATGGACCGTCGGTTGGAATTCTGACATGGCCGCCATGCAATCGGCGAGATTCAATACGTGTACGTGGTCCATGTCCCGAAGAAGTCCACATCGGTCCCGCCCGCTTCCGTGATCGCCGGGCCGGGGAAGACGTGTGTGTACTCCGCATTGAAGGAGAAGTGTCGATCCGCTTTGTAGCCGATCGATAGCGACGTCTGCGCGGCGGTGAAGCGCGCCCGCGTCGCCTCGCCCGGCACCAGGACCGTGCCGGGCGGCGCGTACACCGCGTCCTCGATCACTTGCCGCCAGAACAGAGTACATCCAGCCTCGAACGACATCTTCGCCCCTTCGATGCGGAGCAGCGGGTGCGCGTCGTAGAGGTTCGTCGGATAGATCGCCGGCAGCGCGCTGAAGAAGCTTTGATTGGGGAAGAGCGGTTGGAACGTCGTCGTCCGCCCGTCGCGCAGGCGATCGTCGCCGCTCAGCGCGTCGCCGCGGATGCCCAAGCGGACGGGCTCGAGAGCGCCAGGCAGGCGCTGCCACAACGCGCCCGCGAATCCCCACGCGAACACGCTGTCGTCCTCGATCGAGCCACGCTGCACGAGGGCGTGCCCGACATACTCGAGTCCAAAATCCGTCTCGCCGAAGATACGCGCGCCAAACGTGTGGCGGACCTCGCGCCCTTGCACGTCCGCGTACGCCGCATCGGGCCGGCGGCGACCGAGATAAAAAACGTCCAGGCCGAGCAGCTTTTTTGGCAGAACGGGGAGCGTCGCGTACATCCCCCAAAAACGATCCTGCCCATCGGGAGCATCGTCGAAAACGCCGCGCCGAAGGCCCGGGACGACGCCGAAAAACGTCTCCACGTTCCACCCACCGTGCTTCGAGAGCGTGACACGGACGAGATCGAACGCCTGCCGGACGTTCGTGCCGTCGCGCGTGCCCACCCATCGCGTGGAGCCGAGCGCCATCTCCTGACGTCCGACGCGGCCGGTGATTCGAATGCCGTCGAGCTCGGCGCTGCTTTCGAAGAAGACTTGCGTCACGTCGAGGTCGTTCGCGTCCGGAGGCTCGGCTTCGGAACGGGGCACGCCGAGCGCGTAAAAGCCCCCAATCTGCGCGAAGACGCGGAGCCCCCGCGAGAGATGAAGATCGGCGTGCAGGAGGTTGCGCGAGAGGAGCACGCTGCTCGTCGTACGACCGTCGCCGATTCCGAGGTCGATGGGATTCACGGACTCGTAGCGAAGCCGGTGCTGTCCGCCAAAGGAGAGGTATGCGCCAGGCCAGAGCGACACGTATTTGATCGGATCCCACGGGTCGTCCCGCGGCCCATCCGCGTGACGAGAATCATCTTCGAGGTACCGGATCGGCCGGTAGGGCGAATTCGTTCCCGTCTCGTCGCCGTGTGCGGGGACGTCGGGCGAGGACCCGCTTTGGGGAGTGGATTGTCCCGCGGCGGCGTGGACGAGAAAAAGCAGCCCGGAGAACAGCGCCAAGGCAACGCGCGCGTCTGGCCTCACCGTTTGTCTCCGCGGAGGCCCCATGCCTTGGGAGCGAGGCGAGCGCCCAGGTGATCCCAGCGGTCGCGCAGCCGATGATCGAGCGACCAACGCCCTGGACCCGTGAGCACGAGGACGACATAGGGCAGGGCGTAAAGGATGGCCGACTGGACGTCCGCGCCCTCGAACCCACGCGCGCCGAGGACGAGCACCATCATCATCGTGAAGACAATGGGGAGCGACGACAGGCGCGTGGCCAAGCCGAGCGCGACGAGGAGGCTGCATACCCCCTCGGCGCCGAGCGCCATCACGAAGCTCGCCGCGTGGCCGACGCCGAGCGGATCGGGAAACGCACGGAGTTCGTGATCGAAGTCGGCGAGCTTCCGAACCATATGGAACGTCCAAATGAGCGCGGCCGAGCCGACGCGCAGCACGAGGAGGCCGAGATCGAGCGAGCGCGCACGGAGCGCGGCCATGGGGCTCATGGGGCGAATCCTCCCTCATCGCCAGAGGAAAAGACCATTGACCTTGCTGCGGAGGTTCTTCTCCTTCGAATGGAGGATCTCATCCTCCTCCATTCGAAGGAGGCGGCCCTGCAACGGGAACCACATGTGCGTCTGCATTCGACCTTCCCTCGCACGCCCGCTTGTGGCAACATGCCGCTGCGAAAGCAAAGCGATTCGTGGGACGAACGATCACGTTACGTAAGGCCGGCCCATGCACGATGATCCGGATAGACCCGAGGTCCTGACGCCGTCGGCCCCTTCGCCGTCTCCGTCCGAGCGTACCAGCGAACGGGAAACCGCCGCCGAAGAGCTGCAACGACTGAACGCGGAGCTTCGGCAGCAGGCTGCGCACCTGCGGGAGGTCAACCAGACGCTGCTCGAAAGCGAGCAACGCCTGAGGTTGGCCATCGAAACGGGAAGAATTGGTCTGTGGGTCTGGAACTCCACGGACCTGAACAACGTGGGCGACTGGTCGCAGCGGATGAAGGAGATTTTCGGGTTACCGCTGGACGCAGAGGTAACCCATGACATGTTTTTGAAAGTGGTTCACCCGGACGACCGGACGCGCGTGGACAGCCTGGTCATGCAAGCGCTCGCCGGTGCGAATGGCGGCGAATATCGCGCGGAGTACCGCACGATTCATCCGCAAGACGGCTCGGAGCAATGGGTGACGGCCCGCGGCCAGGCGTTCTTCGACGCGGACGGTCAAGCCATTCGTTTCATCGGTACCGTGATGGAAATCACCGAGCGCAAACGCGCCGAGGAAGCCTCCGCGCGTCTCAACATGGAGCTCGAACGGCGGATCCGCGAGCGCACAGCGGACCTGGAGCGCATCAACCAGGCGTTCCGTGTCGAAATCGAAGAACGAAAAAAGAGCGAGGCCTCGTTGACCAGGACCCAGCGCCTGAGCCAAACGGGAAGCGCGACCTGGATTCTCGCGACGGGCCAGCTCATCTGGTCGGATGAGACCTATTGTATCTTCGAGGTTCATCCCGACACGAAGGTCACGCCCGAGCTGGTCGCGTCGCGGGTCCACCCCGAGGACCTCCCCCTCTACCTCCAGGCGTTCTCCGGCAAGGGCGAGGACCTCCATTTCGGCCACCGGCTCGTGATGCCCGACGGCTACATCAAGTACGTCGAGGTCGCCGCCACGGCCATACGGGACGAAGCGGGCCAGATCATCGAATGGGCGGGCGCGATTCGCGACGTGACCTCGATCAAACAATCCGCGGAAGCCTTGCGGGCCTCGGAGCACCTCGCGAGGGGTCAATTCGCTGCGCTCACCCGCACGCTGGATGCGCTCGCCCAGGAGTCGAATCCCGAGCGACTCCTGGAGCACGTCTTGCGCATGATCGCCGGACGGCTGAACGGGCAGAGTGTCAGCGTGTACGAACGAAACGGGGCCAACGAACTGGATATGGTCGCGACATTCGAGGAGGATCGGCTGCACGCCCCCTCGAAACATTTGTCCTCGGTCAAAAAGGTCACGCTCTTCACGGAGGACCATCCCGTCTGGAGCGAAGTGCTCCGCACCGGCGTCGATATCGTCGTCGGAGAAATCGATTGCGATCCACCGCGTATTCGAATCGGCAGCCGTGAGAATTCGCCTTGGTATCCATGGCACGGCGACGCGCCTCATGATCCCAACATGGCGGTGATCTACCGGCGGCTGGCAGCGATGGGCGTCGTGGCCACGCTGACGGTCCCGACGCTGATCGGCGGCAAGCTCGCCGGCTTCATCGGGATCCGGTCGAGGCACAAGAACCTCTTTCGAGCAAACGAGATGGAACTCGCTCGTGCGCTCGCCCATCAGGCCATGCTCGCCATTCAGCTCATGCGACTGTCCCGACAAAGCCGCGAGGCGGCCATCGCAGCGGAGCGCAATCGCATGGCGCGGGATCTCCATGACACGCTGGCGCAGGGATTCACCGGCGTGATCGTGCAACTGGAGGCGACGGAGGACGCTTGGTCGAGGGGCCTGCTCCCCGAGGCTGGAAAACACCTCGTCCGCGCGCGCGAGCTGGCGCGCGGCAGCCTGCAAGAGGCGCGACGCTCCGCGCATGCACTTCGCTCGCAGGCGCTCGCCGAAAAGAACCTCTGTGACGCGGTGGAGGATTTGATCAAAAAAATGACCAGCGGGACCAGCGTGGTCGGCGCGTTCACGCGGGAGGGCAGCCCCTGGCCGTTGAGCAACGAGTGCGAGGAAAACCTCTTGCGCATCGGCCAGGAGGTGCTGACGAACACGCTCCGACACGCACGCGCGCGCCATTTCAACGCTCATCTCGCTTTCGAGCCACAAAGGCTCCGGTTCGAGCTGCGGGACGACGGCGTAGGGTTTGACCCTGCGTCACAAAACGAAGGCCTCGGTTTGATCGGAATCAAAGAGCGGGTCGAAGTGATGGGCGGCCAATTGACCATACGAAGCGCGGAAGGAAGCGGGACGCTCATCGTGGCGTCCTTACCAGGTCCGTACGCCTCGAGCGGCTCTCTCCTATGAAAGACCCCGCAGACATGGCAGCGAAGCCTTCGGGCGTCGATAAAATACGGGTGCTCATCGCCGACGATCACATCACGGTGCTGGAGGGCCTGGCAGCCATCATCAGCCGCCAACCCGACATGGAGGTCGTGGCCGAGGCCTCGAATGGCCGGCAGGTGGTGGAGCTCTGGCAACAATATCGTCCGGACGTCGCGCTGATCGACATCCGCATGCCCGTGCTCGATGGCGTCGCGGCGATCGAAGAGATCCGGAAGAACGATGCATCCGCCCGCTTGATCGTCCTCACGACGTTCGACACCGACAATGACCTCCTCAACGCCGTCAAAGCCGGCGCCAAGGGGTATCTCTTGAAGGATTCGCGCCGGGAGGAGCTCCTCGACTGCATCCGCAGGGTGCATCGGGGGGAGACGTGCCTTCCTGCATCCCTCGTGCAGAAGCTCGCGGCGAGCCTGAGCCGTGAAGCCCTCACGAGCCGCGAGGTCGAGGTGCTGGAGTATCTCGCGCGCGGGGAAAGCAACAAGGAGATCAGCACACTGCTCGGCATCGGGGAGACGACGGTGAAGTCGCACCTCCGGAGCATTTTTCGCAAACTCGACGTGCTCAGCCGGACAGAGGCCATTGCCACCGCGAGCCGCCTCGGGCTGATCAAGCTGTAGCGCGCCGCGGACGCCGGAGCGCGCTGTGCCCTTTGGATCAGGGCAGAGACCGAACGAAATCGAGCAGCGCCGCCGAGCCGACTTGCGCCGTCGCGCCGGCCGGCAGTTTCCGGACGAGCCACGTGACCTCATATGTGGCCGATGCGCCGGGAGCAATCTCCGCATATCTCCCTTGGTTCTCCACCTCGACGTAGCCGCCTTCCGCAGCCGACTGCGCGAAGATCTCCACCTCACCCTCGCCGGGCGCCTGGGTCGACGAAGGCACGTCGGCAAACCTCTTCAAGAACAGGAGGTCCCCCGCCACATGCGCGACCCAACCTTCCTTGCCATCGGCGTTCAATTTTTTCTGCTGGCCGTCGGGCGGATGGGCCGCGCCATCGAACCAGGTCACGCTCTCCGCGGATTCGACAGGCAGGGGATTGGAACCTCCGGGGGTGAACTGCGTGTCCCCCGTCGGGAAGAAGGTGAGTCCCCCCTGGGCCACGCGCGTCACTTCCCACGGCGCGACCGAGAACGGCGCATTCCCCGTGTTCCGGATCGTGTAGGTGACGACCACAGCCTCGCGCGAAAAATCGGCGGCGAACGCTTTTTCGATCGAAAGCGTCTTCCCCGCGTAGCTCGCCTGCGGACCTGCGAGGCGGAAGGACGATTCGTCGATCGTCGGCGTGTACGTACTGGAATCAACCGCGGCGGGCGGCGGCCATCCCCAGTCGCTCTGGGGGCTCGTCCAGAAGGTGGAGCCCCAATTCACCGCGTTCACTGCGGCATCGGTGAGAAGCTCGATGCCGTCCCACCGGAGCGCGCTGATCCGAGCGCCCTTCGACGGGTCGACCTCGAAGTAGAGCGAGCTGAACTCGAGAACGAGAACCCCGTCGCGCTCGATGGGCCCGTCGAGCATCTCGACGGGACCCGCGCCGCCCCCTCCTTCTCCACCACTTGAGGATCCGCCGGTCGACGCGCCGCCGGTCGCACTGCTCGAACTGGTTGCCGAAGCGCCGCCTCCACCGGTCGTGTCGTCGGGGCTCTTGGCACTGCAACCGAACAGCAGGGTCAGCATGAGAAGCGTGGCCGAGGCAGGAAGGTGATTCATGGTTCCTCTCGGGGAGTTTCTTCAGAGGAGAACGTTTGCGGTCGTCTGTCAAGGCTCATGGTGTCGACCGCCGGCGCCGCCACATAGTAAATGACTGAATTTGCCTATTATTTTTCTTGGGGCTGTTCGTGCACGCGTGGTAGGCAAAGCGACGTGAGCCAGGGTATGAGTGACTTCAGCGTTGCTCTCGCGACGGGGCTTGTCGTGCTCGCCGCTGGGGGCTTGGCCGCCGGCTGTATCGGTCCCCAAGGCGCCGTCGAGCCGTGCCCGCCTTGCCCTTGTGAGAATCCCTCGTCGGGGGCAAGCGCCTCGGACGCGCCGCCTGCTGCGGCGCGCAGCGATCTGCCCGTCCCCGATCCGGTCGTGCCCACGGGCCCCATGATTTGGGATGGCGGCGGCATCTCGAACTTGCCCACGATCGAGCCGCCCGGGAGCTGGTTCGTCTACAGCGACAAAACCGCGGCCGGCGCGAAAAAGCCACCTTCGGTCGAGGAATTCACGAGCGCGATCGAGAACGGGGCGATCCACACGACGGGGAAGGGCTATACCGAATGGGGCGGCGGCATCGGCACGAACTTGTGCGGCGCGCCGCTGCTCACGCCGGTGGATGGAACGAAATACAAGGGCATCCGGTTCAAGGCTTCCGGCTCGACGCCGATGAAGTTCCTCGTGGCCACGGTGGACACGATGCCGGAGTTCGGGCGCTGCAAGAAATGCTACGACCATTTCACGGTCGCCATCACCAATCTCTCGGCGGAGATGAAGACCTACGAGCTCAAGTGGAGCGACCTGAAGCAGCTCGGATGGGGCGACAAGGCCAAGCTGGACACGAAGGCGCTCGTCGGATTGAACTGGACCTCCAAAGACGCGGTCGCGTGGGACTTCACGATTGATGACGTAGCCTTCTTGGAGTGATCCATGCGCTCCTGTGTCCTCCTTCCTGCGTCTGCGCTCGTCATGGCGCTCGTCTCCGGCTGCGGGCGGGGTTCGTACGACCCTTCGGATCACCTACGCCCGACCCCGCCTCCCAAGGCGCTCCCGGAGAACGTTGATTTCGAGCTTCGAGAGGAGTTCGACGGCCCCTGCACGGCGCGAACGACGATCGACGTGAACCTCGGGAATACGCCCGAAGCGTTCGTCCGTGCGACACATTGCCAAATTCACGGCGCAGAGCCGAGCGCCGAGCAGATCACGGACTGGGCCGAGCAGCTCCGGACCCGTGAATGGGTTCGACGGATCGACGTCGTGCGTAGCCTTTGCAGCGACGCGGGCAAGAGCTGTCCCCTGACCTACTCCGATCCCTGGAAGGAGCAGGTGCTGCTGACGACGCCGTGTGTGCGAAAAACACAGCGCGACGTAGGCGCCGTCTTGATGTTCTTCAGCGAGTGCCCCGGTGGGGTCAACTGCGATCTGGATTGGGCCAATACCCACGCGAGCGGCATGGCTGCACCCCATCGGCTCCACGCGTTCGGCGCGGCAGCAGAGGGTTATTACCATCCGGACAACGCTGGGTTTTGGAAGCGCGAACTCCTCGATGCCCGCTGGGCGGGGCTCCAGTTCCTGCTCGTGAACACGTACGGCCCGGACCTTGGCCGGCTCGGCCGGCTGAGTGAGGCCCTCGCCGACCTGGATGGAGGCATCCAGATTGCGCTCCTCGACGATACTTGGTCCTGGGGGCGGGCGCAGCAGCCGCCGCCCTGGAACGTCGCCCCGAATCTGGCCGACGCCGAGGGCGCCGCGCAGGTGATCTATCAGGCAAAGTGGAAGCCGTTCTTCGATGCGATCGCGCCCGAGCACTGGTACCGCGTCGAGGACAGACCGTTCATCTATTTTTACAACGCTGGCACCCTGAAGCCGCTCACTGCTGCAGCGCCTGTGGTCGCTCGGCTGAAGGAGCTCTTCGCCGCAGATTTCGGCGTCGAGCCGTTCGTCGCGGTGGATCGCGCGTTTTTCCAGGACCCCGGCATGCCGGCCGTGGCGGATTCGCAGTTCCTCTGGGATACCTTCGGCGACGAGGACAGTCATTTCAACCTCAAAGGCGTGACGCACGACCACTTCATGGTGAAGTGGGATTCCATCGGCCGCGATCACCCAGGCGATCTCGCGACCGACAACGATCGGCTCGTGAAGGGCCCGCAGCTCTTGCAGGAGGCCCTGGGCAGCTCCGCGGCGTCCGATCTTGCGGTGTTTGCCACCTGGAACGACCTCGGCGAGGGGACCGGCATCCACCGCAACTACGACTACTACCATCAGGGACAGTGGCTCACGCCGCACGCCTTCATGCGCCTCCTGCGCGCCGCGCAATGCGAGGAGTAGAAGTGGCCTCGTGCCACTTCTAGTGTGCGCGCGCCGTTCGACGGCGAGGACGACCGGGGGGCGTGGGCCGGTCGACCGCTGGCACGACCAAATTGCATCCCGAGAGGGATCCCGATTGCATCCCGAGTAAATGCTACGCGTTGACCATGATTCGCATTGACGGTGCCGGTACAGTTCGCCGAATCTGTGCACGAGCTGATCACGACAGCGACGAACTCTCGAAACTCACGAGGAACGGGGCGAGACTATGAAACGGAATCGTGCGTTGCATCTCTCCATCTACACCGTTTGTGGCGCCTTGGCGCTCGCGTCGGCGTGCTCGTCGGGCACGGGCGACCCCAACGGAGGCGCCGGCGCCGGCAGCGCCAGCAGCAGCGGGAGTGGCGGCGGCAGCAGCTCTTCGAGCAGCGCAGGCGGCAGCGGCGGCAGCGGCGGTTCAGCCCCTCCCAGCGTGTGTGACGACAACGTTCGCGTGCTGACCGTCGACGATGCGTTCGTGGACGATTTCGAGACCGATATGGCGTTCCCGGGTTGGTACTCGTTCGCGGACACGGAGGCCGCCAACTTCAGCAAGATTGCCCGTGAAGGCGAGGGCGCCGTCATGACGACCATGGCCGCTCACGTGAGCGGCACCGGCATCAAGGCGCCGACCGACGGCGGCTTCGGCGCAGGCTTTGGCTTCGGCCTGAAAGATGCCAACGGGGCGTGTGCCGGCATTTCGGCCTTCGACGGCATCTCGTTCTGGGCCAAGGGGACCTCGGGCGCCGACAATGCGCTCCGGATCCAAGCCGTGCATCCGGCGACACAAGCCAAGGCGGACGGCGGCGACTGCGAGACGAATTGCTACAACCACCCCGGCAAGAGCATCACGCTGACGTCGGATTGGAAGCAATACACGATCAAATGGAACGAGCTCGCAGGGTCGGTGCAGGTCAAGGACGTCATCCTCGGCCTGAGCTGGATCACACCGGGCCCTGATTTCGACATCTGGATCGACGAGGTGACCCTGTTCGCAGGCACGGCGCCGACCGGTCCGATCGGGAAATGAAGCCGCGAAACGTCGCGACCGGCCTCGAGTGGGCGCCCCTCCTGGGGCCGGTCGCGCTGATTTCGGGCCTGCTCTCGGGCTGCTTCGACCAAACGATGAGCCAGGCCGAGAGCCCCGAGCCGAGCCCCGGGGCAGCAGTCGGCGTGGGGCCTCGGACCCAAGCGACGGGAGCACGAGCCATGAGCCATCCCATCGACGAAAAGGACCTCGGACCGTTCAAGCTCAAGCCCGAGTGGACGGGTCCCTGTGAGCGCGCGGAGGTCGTCGACGTCAACCTCGGACACGCGCCCGAAGCCTTCGTGCGCGCGGCCCATTGCCAGATCACGGGCAAGGAGCCGAGCGCCGAGGTCGTCCGCGGGTGGGCCGAGAAGCTCCGGAGCCAATCGAGGACCCGCCGTATCGATGTCGTGCGGACGCTCTGCGAAGAGGAAAAGCGCACCTGTCAGCTCGCCTATTCGGACCCTTGGGAAAACCACCCCGAGTTCGTGGGCGCTCCGGTCAAGAAGCTGAAGCGCGACATCGGCGCCGTGTTCATGTACTTCTTCAATTGCCCGAACGAGGTCAATTGCAAGATGGATTGGGCCAACACGCACGCGCCGGGCATGGCCGAGGAGCATCCGCTGCTCGGCTTCGGCGAGCGGAAGGCCGGCTATTACGTGCCCTCGAACCCCGGGTTCTGGCGGCGCGAACTCGTCGACGCGAAGTACGCGGGCCTCGATTTCTTGCTGCTCAACACGTATGGACCCGATATCGAGGATGGCAAGCTCGAGCCACTCGCGAAGGCGCTCGCGAGCCTCGACGATCCGGTCAAGATCGCCTTCTTCGACGATACCTGGACCTGGGGTCAGCCCTACTTCTCCGAGGCCTGGAAGCAGAAGCCCGATCTCAACGACACGGAAGCGGCGGCGAAGCGAATCTACGAGATGAAGTGGAAGCCCTTCTTTTCGCAGGTGGACAAACGCTACTGGTATCGCTTCAAGGGCAAACCCTTCGTCTACTTCTACAACGCGGGCACGCTCCTGCCTCGCACCAAGTCCTCTGCGTTGATCACGAGGCTCAAGGAGATGTTCGTCGCGGAGTTCCACGAGGAGCCGTTCGTCGACGCGGACTCTGCTTATTTCGAGGATGCGGCCATGGAGCGCGTGGCGGATGCGCGTTATCAGTGGTTTACGTTCAACTCCCCCGAGCGCCGCAGCCGTTCGACGCTCAAGGGCCACATCATCGATCACGCGATGGTCAAGTGGGACGCGGTGGGCCGTGATCTTCCCGGGAAGCTTCCCCGCCAGACCGACTTGATCATCAAAGACGCTGCCGTCTTTTCGCGCGTGCTCGAGGAGACGCGTGACGCCGAGCTGCTCGTGATCGCGACCTGGAACGATCTCGGCGAGGGGACTGGGATCCACCGCAACTACGACTACTACTTCCATGGGCAGTGGCAACGCCCCGACTACTTCATGCAGCTCATCCGGAAGTCACAGAGCGGACAATGAAGGTCGAAATTTGGATGGCAGGGGCCCTCCTGTGCACCGCGGCTGCCTGCTCCCTTGAGGGGAATGCGGGTCGCGTCTGGCTCACCGAAGGGCTTGCGGCGGCTGTGCCGTGGGCCAATGGAGCGGTACCGCTCCGGAACCAGAATGGCGCGCTGGTCGCGCCCAACGAGCCCGTCTATCCGCCGATCGGGGCGGAGACGCCGGATCCCGGCTCGCGCGCGGTCGATTGCAGCGGGCTATCCGGCATTGAGCTTTCGCCCTTTTGGATCGAGACCTTCGAGGCCGATCCCAGCCTCCCGAACGCTGTGGGCGTCGCGGAGGGGTGGTCCGCATACGACGACGAAACCTATGGCTCCTTTCGTGTGCCGGGCGACGCGGCGTGGTACCCCGGGCTCTTCGGGCGCTACAAGGAAAAATGGGGCCTCGCGGCCGATCGGATCACGAATGGACCGAGCTGCGACGGCCAGCCCAATGGCTGGGCCTTGCATTTCCGCGGCGGGCGCTTCAACTATTTCGGCGCGGGCCTGGAGCACCCGCTCGCCGCCATCGTGCCCTGCCCTTCGGGCTCCGATGTCTGCCCTCAGCCGCCTGCCCCGGGCGCGACCGTGGATCCGGTGGGCCTGCCGCTCACGCGTCCGGACGGGCACGATTTCGAGCAACCGGAGCCGCACCGCTACTGGGACCTTAGTCGGTATGATGGCGTCACGTTCTGGGCGCGTCGTGGTCCGGACAGCCAGCCCGGCGTTCTGGTCGCGCTCCATGACAAGCATACGAGCGACGCGCTCAACCGCGAGCATCAGACATTCTGCCGTCGAATCAAGGCGTGTCGCCCCAAGTGCCAGAACGGCTTGCCCTGCACGGTCGAGAATCCGGACGCGCCGGTGCCGACGCACCGCTGCTTCGATCCCGCGGTAGGCATGGCGCCGATCGCCGAGCCGGCGTTGCTCGAGGAGCTTTATCCCGTCTGTGGCCCGAGCGCATGCCAGTCACCGGATTACTATTACGATCGGGACCTGGACGGCACCGAATGCAAGGCCTACGATTTTTCGGGAGCGCAGGCTGGTTATTATTGTTACGGCAGCGAGGCGCCGCCCGCGGAGGAGGAGCGCTGCGGCGATGGTTGGGTCGCGTCCATCCGCCTCACCACCGATTGGCAGCTCTTCGTGATCCCGTTCAGCGAATTCCGCCAGGTCGGGTTCGCGAAACATGCGCCGTTCCTCGACCTGCGCTCGATCAACATGCTTGCGCTTCAGCTTCCGGTCGGGTTCGCAGACGTATACATCGACAACGTGACCTTCTATCGCCGCCGGTGAGGGATCCGATGAGAAGGCTTTCCGAGCTCGTAGCGCTCGCGTGGGCTCTCGGTACCATCGTGACGACAAGGGCGGCCCTCGGGCAGGAGGCGCCTCCAGAACCGCCGCCCGTTGCGCCACCCAAAGAGCCGGACGCCATCTCCGCGCCGCCTCCGTCGCCGAAAGCGCCGGAGAAAAAAGATGCGCCCGTCGCGCCTCCGAAGGCACCTGCTGCGAAGACCGCGTCGCCTCCGCCGCCCGCTGCCAAGAAGCCGCCCGTCCCCGCATTGCCGCCAAAGGGCTACATCCCGGGCTCGCGCCGCTCCGTGGGGCTCGGCCTCTCCCCGTTTGCTCCGAGCGGGCCAACGCTGCCGGGCGGCGCGACCATTCCCTTCAGCGTGCCGGCCGAGGAGAGCAGCGAATTCACCTTCAAGTTCAGCGGCTTCATGAGCGCCGCGCTCCGGCTCTCTGTCGACGAACGTGAACGCGCGACGCCCAGGCAATTCGAGACGACGCTGCTCGCGCCGCCGCAGACGCCCGATCTCTACGGCGCCGTGCGAGGCACGAACGCGCCGCTCGGGAGCTGGGTCGAGCTCCGGTTCGATTACGGCAATGCCAACGTCAAGGCGGTCGTGAAGCTCAGCACGTGGAAGCCGTCGGCAGGAGAAACCTGGCGCGAAACCACGAGCCAAAATTTCTTGAACGAGGCGTTTCTCCTGTTCACGGCGCCCGTGACCGCGGATCTGACCCTGAACTGGACGGTGGGCGTATTCCGCAACGCGTACGGCTCGCTCGGACAATACGGGGCGGGCCAGTACAACGCCGCGATCGTCGGCTCGCCCTTCGGCGTCGGCGAGACGCTCAGCGCGAAATACAAACTCTCGAGCTCGCTCTCGCTCTTCGCGGAGCACGGCGTGATGGGGCGGTTCAGCAAGGTGCCGCTCGGCGGCGGACCGAATGTGTACGACCACGACGCGAATCCCTCGCGGCCCTCGGCCTTCGTCCACCACGCGCACGTCGGCCTGGGCATCGAGGGCGATGTACCGTTCGTCTTTGGCCTACATTACCTCAGCAATTTCGCGCAGGACGAGCGCGACCAGATCGACGACCCCAAGACCCCGTTCCTCGACGAAGGCCTGCGCCCCGACCCGCAGATGACCGTGCTCGGCGCCGACGTTCGCATGATCAACAACCACCTCGGCAACTTCGCCATCGCGGCCTCGTACGCCGACGCGACGTACGCGCATCTGCTGACGGGCATGAATTACTACGGCGCCGACACCGGCGAGCTCCTCACCAAGCGGCTCCTCGGTCAGGCGGGCGGAGGCACGGGCAAGCTCCTCATCGCGGGCTTCGAATACAACTTCAGTTGGTCGAAGTTCCTCTGGCACCCGACGGCCTTCTGGGGCGAAGGACCCGATCTCATCACGAGCGTATTCGCGAATGTCGGCACCGTGCTCGAAAGCCGCGATCCGAGCTTCGACGGCCGTACGCTTTACAAGCTCGGCGCGGAGGCAACCTATCGCTTTTTCTCGTGGCTCGCGCTCTCCGGCCGCTACGATTACGTCTCGCCGAACTCCAAGGACCGCGAGGAGAGCTTCCACGTCATCAGCCCGAAGCTCGTCTTCCGGAGCAACTGGAACAGCCACGAGCATGTCACGCTGAGTTACACGCGCTGGTTTTACGGTGCGCATTCCCGCGGCGAAGCTCCGAACGATTACACGCGCGAGGAGCTCGACAACCAAATGCTGGCCCTCACCTTCGGGATGTGGTGGTGATCATGAAGGAGCCCATGGGTTCATGCGCACGCGGGGCGCGCGCTCTCTTCCTTTCGCTCTGCACCCTGTCGTTCGTCACGAGCGCCGCGTACGCCCAGGATGACAAGGAAAAAGACAAAGAGAAAGAGAATGCCGCCGCCTCGGACACGGGGCTCGGCCTCACGCCCGGGACGCCGGTCGTCGCCACCTTGCCCGGTGGAATCGGCCCTTCGTACGGGAAAAAGCCCGCGAGCGAGCAGGATTATGCCTTCGACTTCCACGGCCTCATCACGATGCCGCTGCGGCTCGGGCTGAACCAGCGCGAAGGATTCGTGACGACCGAGCAGAAAAACCTCGTGCTCCACGCGCCTCCCGTGGTGCCTGATTATCGCGACTCCTTCGCGGGCACGACCGTCGTGCCACAGCCGTATGCGCAGCTCGCGTTCTCGTACGGAAACTCCATCGTGACCGGCACGGCCATCATCAAGGCGTGGACGGCCACCACCGCGGCGAGCTTCTTCGATCCCACGCTCCAGGGGGGCATCACCGACGCCTTCATCACGTTCAACCTCCCCAACCTGGCCAAAAACACCTACTTCGCCATCAACGTGGGCGCGTTCTCGAACCGCTATGGCACGATGGGCGAATACGACGAAGGACGCTACGGCACAGCCCTCATCGGCCGCACCAATGGCGTCGGCGAGAACATCGTCGCGCGCCTCTCGCTCGGCAACGTGGTGCTCGCATTCGAGCAAGGCTTCCAGGCGCAGCTCGACAAGCCGCCGATCGGGCTCACCACCGACGGCTGGAACGGGTTCGCCGATCCCAACACCGGCACGAGCCTCGTCATGCACGAGCACCTCGGGATCACCTTCCGGCGCCAGCTCACGCTCGGCCTTCATCACATGCGCGCGTGGAGCCAGGACGATCGCGCCTCGCAAGCATTCACGCCCGACGGCACGATCACCGTGCTCGGCGCGGACATGCGTTTCTCCGCGAGCCACCTCGGCCACGTCTATGTCGGCGCGTCGTACACGGACGCCACCGACGCGCGCTCGGTGGGCCGGATCCTCTCCGTCATGAACACGCAAGGGGGGCCCGATCTGATGCGCAATTATCTCGGCCCGAACAGCGGGGGAACCGGCGAGCTCATCACGCTCGGGGCCGAATACGGCGTGAGCCTCGCGCGCCTGCTCCTCTATCCGCGCGACTACGATGGGAAGAGCCGCGACATCCTCCTCTCGGCCTTCGGGATCTATTCCCACGTCAAGAGCGACGATCCCGCGTACAATGGGGACCACAAGGTCAAATTCGGCGCCGAGGGCACCTATACGCTCGCGTCGTTTTTCGCCGCCTCCCTGCGCCTCGACCACGTGCGACCGACGAGCAACGTCGACGGGCGCGAGTTCACGATCATCTCGCCGCGCCTGATCTTCCGCACCAACTGGCAATCACGCAATCAGGTCGTGCTCCAGTATTCGCGCTTCGTGTACGGCTCGAACCCGGTCGTGCGGAGCGGGTATCCGGCGGTCGACGACCCCATGCTGAGCCCTGATGCGGACATGATTTCGCTCTCGGGGAGCATGTGGTGGTGACGACGCCGAGCTCTCCTCCGGCAAACGCCGAATCTCCTTTCGACCTTCTGCAAGGTGGGGTGCCATGAAAACACGCGCATTCTCGTCGACCTTCGGAATCCTCGTGGCGGTGGGCATGGGGCTCCTCGCCAACGTCGCCTGCTCGACCGCCCCGGATCCCCCCGCCGGGAACGGCGAGAGCATCGGGGGCGGCGGGAGCGGCGCCGGCGCCGGCGGGACTGGCGGCGATGCCGGTTCCGCCGGCGCCGGAGGCCAGGGCGCGGGCTCGGGCGGGGCGGGAGGACAGCCCCCGGGGCCGTCGGGGGGCGGCGCGGCGGCGCCGTTCGTCGAATACGAGGCCGAGGTCATGGAGACGAACGGCGTCGTGCTCGAGCCAACCCGCGCCTTCACAGCGGTCGCCTCCGAGGCGTCGGGCAGGCAAGCCGTCCGGCTCTCCAACGTCGGCGACTACGTGCGCTTCAAGAATCAAGGCCCGTCGAATTCGATCGTCGTTCGGTACTCCATCCCGGACGGCGGCAGCGATTTCTGGACGACGCTCAGCGTGTACGTGAACGACGAGCTCCGCCACAAGCTGCCCGTAACCTCGCGTTATGCGTGGACCTACGGTGATCACAACCATTTCAACCAGCCCGACCAGAACAACCATGGCCTCGGCGTGCCGCATCACTTCTTCGACGAGTCACGGGCGCTGCTCTCCGACATCCCGGCGGGCGCGACCATCATGCTCCGAAAGGACGCGTCGGACACGGCGGCAGAGTACGTGATCGATCTGGTCGACATGGAAACGGTCGCGCCCCCGCTCCCGAAGCCCGCGGGATATCTCTCCCTGATCGACGATTGCGGGGGCACGCCAAATGACGCAAGTGACGACTCCGGGGCCCTGCAACATTGCATCGATCGCGTGCAGGGCGAGGGGCACGCGGGGCTCTACCTGCCGCCGGGAGAGTTCAGGAGCCTGAGCAAGCCGCTCAGCCTGTCGAATATCACGGTCCGCGGCGCCGGCATGTGGCACACGACCGTCTCTGGCTATTTCGCGCGCTTCGACTGCTGGGGCAACAACTGCAAGTATCACGACTTTTCCGTGTTCGGCGACACGATCCAGCGCAAGGACGACTCGCCGGAAAATGCGTTCGGCGGCAACGGCAGCTCGGGCTCGCTGCTCGAGAACATCTGGGTCGAGCACGTCAAGGTCGGCTACTGGACGGGGGCCGACACGAATGGTCTCGTGATCCGCAACTGCCGCATGCGCAACTTGTTTGCCGACGCGGTGAACTTCTACGGCGGAACGAGCAACTCCATCGTCGAATACACGCACGCGCGGAACACGGGAGACGACGCCTTCGCGTCGTGGTCCCCCGCCGACCGGGCGCTCAACCGCAAGAACGTGTTCCGGAAAAACCTCGTGCAGGTGCCGTGGATGGCGAACTGCTTCGGGATTTACGGCGGCGAGGACATCAGCGTCGAGGACAACGTGTGCGCCGACGTCGTGCAATATCCCGGCATCCTGATCGCTCGGCAGTTCGGCTCGCATCCCTTCAGCGGGATGACGCGGATCGAGCGCAACACGCTGCTTCGCGCGGGCGGCTCCGCGTACAACCAGGAGCACGGCGCCTTCAAGCTCCACGCCGCCCAGGGGCTGCTCCAGCACGTGACCGTGAACGACCTCGAGATCATCGAGCCGACGCACGCGGGCATTCACATCGAGGGCCCGGCGGCGATGGACAGCATCTGGTTCAACAAGGTCAACATCAAGAAGCCACGAACCGCCGCGTTCCATCTGAGCCCCGGCTCGAACGGAGCGATGGACGCGGCCTATGTCGTGGCGACCGAGGCCCCGGTCGGCGTGATCGATCAGTCGCAGGGCCAGTTCAAGATCCTGCCCGGCGCAGGAAACGCGGGCTGGTAACGCGCCCGTTCAGAGCGCCTCGTGCAGAGCGGCTTGCTCTGCGCGAGGCACCGCGGCGCTGCGCGCGTCGTCGAGCACGAGCGCGAGCGTGAAATTCTCGGCTCGATTCTCGAACTCCACGCCCCCGTCCTCGACGCGCAATGTCTGGCCATCGAGCGTGATCTCCTTGCCCCGGAAGCCGTGGAACACGAGGCGCAGCGCGTGCCTGCGAAACTCGGGAAAGCCGCGCCCCGTCACCGCCGCCGACACCGAGAGCGCGGCGCCGCGTCGCGTGAGGCGGAACATCGTTCGATAATAGGCGCCGCGCGCGAACGAGAGGGTAAGACCGTCATCTTCGTGGAGCTCCGAGACAAACTCGCCGTCCTCGTCCGGCACGAAGACGTGAAGCACGAGCCGCTCCGGCGCATGATCCATCGTCGACGCCGGGGCCGATTCGTAGCTCGGGATGACGTATCCGCCGCGAGCGAACAGCGGAATCCGATCGAGCGGCGCCTTCGCGGTGATGAACTGTCCACCGGCATGACGCTCCTCCGTGTACCAATCCACCCAGGTCCCCTCGGGGAGGTAGACCCGGCGCTCCGTGCAGCCTTCCGTGCAGACGGGGGCGACGAGCAGCGCCTCCCCGAGCAAATATGCGTCGTCCGTCTCGCGCGCGTGCGGATCCTGCTGAAAATCGTAGACGAGCGGTCGCGCAATCGGATCCCCCGACGCGCTCGCCTGGAAAAACGCGCTGTAGAGATAGGGCAGCAAGCGATAACGGAGCTGGATCGCATGGCGGCAGATCGCTTCCACCTCGGGACCGAACGACCAGGGGTATTGGTCGGGCTCGCCCCAGTGGTTGTGATAGCGGCAGAACGGCGTGAGTGCCCCGCATTGGACCCAGCGCGCGGCGAGCTCCGGGCTCGGCGTCGAAACGAACCCCGGGATGTCCGCGCCGATGAAGGGCTGCCCGGAGATGCCCATGGCGAGCGCCATCGGGACGCTCATCTGGAGGTGCTCCCAATTCGAGCAATTGTCGCCGAGCCACTGCGCCGCGTAGCGCTGGATGCCCGCGGATCCGGCGCGGCTGAGGACGAAGGTACGGTGGTCGGGCCGCGCCTCGGCGAGGCCTTCGGCCGTGGCTCGGGCCATCAGGAGCGCGAACTGGTTGTGATAACGCTCGTGGGGGTGATCTTCCCCGTCGCGATCGAAACGCATGGCGAACGGCTCGATGTCGCCCGTCGCGGGCTCATTCATATCGTTCCAGATCCCGGCGACGCCCGAGGCGACGTGCTGGGCGACGAGCGAGGCCCACCAAGCGCGGGCCTCCGGCTTGACGAAGTCCGGGAATGCGCTGCGCCCGGGCCAGACTTTGCCAATATAGAGGTTCCCGGATTCTGTCTTGCAGAGCAGGTTCCGCGCGCGGGCCTCGTCGAACACCGGGTAACCCGGCTCGACCTTCACGCCGGGATCCACGATCGTGACCAGACGGAACCGGCTCTCTTTCAGCGCGTCCAGGAAGCGCGGCGCGTCGGGGTATCGGGTCGGGTGCCAGGTGAACACGCGGTAGCCATCCATGTAGCCGATGTCGAGCCAAAGCACATCGCACGGGATGCCGCGGTCTCGATATTGCCGACCGATGGCGGAGATCTCCTCGTCCGTGTAGTGGTGATATCGGCACTGATGATGACCGAGCGCCCAGATCGGCGGCGCCGCCATCCGCCCCGTGACGAACGTGTACGCGCGGAGCGCTCCGCGCAGATCCGGACCGGCGAAGACGTACTCGGTGTACTGTCCGCCGGCGAAGGCATACCGGTAGGATTGCTCCCCGGAGAACTCGAAGTTCCCCTTGTAGCCGTTGTCAACAAAAAATCCCGCGACCCTCGCTGCGTCGTCCGTGGAGCTGCAATGGTAAAAGAGCGGGATCGACGTGTAGTAGGGGTCGAACTCCGTGCTCTTGCCCGACAGCGTGTGGTCGGCTTCGTACAGGTGGTTCAGGCGGAGCACGTCCGGATGCAGGATGTCCGTGTTCCAGAGCGCATAATTCTGGCCACGCCGATCGAACGGGCCCGTTTTTTCGCCGAGCCCATAGATCGAATCACGCGGGGAAAGCCGCCGCGTCACGACAAATGCATCATTGAGCTGCACATACCCCCGCGCGTGGCCCTCGTCGTCGCGGTAATCCTCGAAGATCACCGAGCCGTCCTCGCGATAGGCGTCCATCGCGAACGGCCGCTTCGAGATACGAAGGCGGATGCGGGCCGTCTCGACGAGGATCTCGTTGGGCGTATCTTTGACCTCGAACGGCGGCGGCGCCGGCATTTCAAAGCACGCCGCGAACGTCGGGCTCTCGTCAAAAGAACCCGCCTGGGAGATCTTCAGGCGCAATACGTCAGGAAAAAGCACGTCGACCCGCACCTTCTCCTCGCCGACGCCGAGGAGAAGGCCGCGCTCTGTCTGCTCGACCCAGTCGACGTCGCCCAGCGGGACGTAGTCCGTGCAGTCGATCGTCTTTCGCACCATGACGCTCCTCTGTTCGCCCGACGCCTCGAGGCCGCGCCTCGGTTCGAGCGAACTCTTCGTGTTTTATTGCCCGACCCGAAATGAGTCAAGGCGGATTCATGATTAACTATCCCTGTTTACCAAGCGTTCTCTGCCGCATCACGCCATCCGAACGAGCGGACGCGCGCGGCGCGTCGACGCGCGAATGCGCGCGCCGTCGCCGCACAACAAATGGTTCGCTATGATTTCGTTTCTATCGACGCCGCGTCGCGATTCGCTCCCCGACCGCGCCGGGCGCAAAAAAATGCACGCGCTCCGTATCGATGAAGACCGGCAAGGTCTCGCCGACACGAATCCCCGCGTGCGCGTCGACGTGCGCGACGGCGTGCGGGTGACGCTCGGTCGCGAGGACCACGTCCATCTTGTCCCCCAGGGGTTGAATCAGCGTGACGCGCATCGGGATCGCATTCTCCGCGGTCGCAAAACGCGCGCTCGCCTGGTCCGACATCGCCTCCGGCCGCACGCCCATCACGACGGCCGCCCCGGCGCGCGGCGCGAGCTCGGCGCTCGCCCACGACGGTACCGAAACCTTCGCCGTCCCCTCGTCGAAGAGCAAGCGATCCCCCTCCCGCACGAGCTGCCCTTCGAAAAAGTTCATCGGCGGGCTCCCGAGAAACCCGGCGACGAAACGATTGGCCGGGTTGTGGTAGATCTCCAGGGCGCCGTCACATTGCTGAATCACCCCGTCCTTCATCACGACCACACGATCTCCGAGCGTCATCGCTTCTTCCTGATCGTGGGTCACGTAGACGGTGGTCGCATGGAGGCTCATGTGGAGCTGCTTGATCTCCGCGCGCATCTGCACGCGGAGCTTCGCGTCCAGGTTGGAGAGCGGCTCGTCGAAGAGAAAACACTTCGGCTCACGCACGATGGCGCGCCCCACGGCGACCCGCTGCCGTTGCCCGCCGGAGAGCGCCTTCGGCTTGCGATCGAGCAATCCTTCGATCCCGAGGATCTTGGCCGCGCGCATCGCCTTCTCGTGAATCACGGCCGCGTCGAGCCCGCGCAGCTTGAGCGCGAAGACCATGTTCTCGTAGACCGTCATGTGCGGGTAGAGCGCGTAGCTCTGGAACACCATCGCGATGTCGCGATCCTTCGGTGGCACGTCGTTCACGACACGGTCGCCGATTTTGATGGTGCCGGAGCTGAGCTCTTCGAGCCCGGCGATCATCCGGAGCGTGGTCGACTTTCCGCAGCCGGAGGGCCCCACCAGCACGACAAACTCTCGATCGGCGATCTCCAGGTTGAAGCCATCGACGACCTTGACGCCGCCCTCGTAGACCTTCACGACGTCCTTCAGCGTCACGCTGGCCATGTTCGCCTCGCTCCCCCTGTTCGTCGCGTCCCTCGCGGCACGCGAGCGAAGCTCCCGGCGCCGCGCGAGGGCGCTTCGAGGTGTTGCCTGCCAATGACGCGGGTCAGGGCTGGACTGTTTCCTCTTCCACGCTCGCGGCTGTCGCCGTGGAAAGAGGACGCGTCAACTCTCCAAGAAAACGTGCTGGAATGAGGCGCGAGGGGCACGGCGCACCCTCGCGGTGCGCGTCGATGAGGTCTTTGCCCGCGCAAAGGACCTCCCTCACGTCGAAGCCGATGTGCTCCACGCCCTCCGACAAACCGAGCGGCCGCGGCCAGTTGCAATGGGCGAGCACGTAGACGTCCTCGCCCGCTTTCAACTTCGCGCGCTGGAGCCCCGCGAGCACCGGCGGGATCAGGTTGTCGTCCATGACGAAGATCGCGTCCGGTCGGCTCCTGCGGTCGAACATCAGCTCGGTCAACCGCTCGCACCCAATCGGCGCTGCGTGCACCGTGAGCAACCGGTCGGGCTTCAGGCCAAACCCTTCGAGACACTCCTGGGCTGCGGCGAGCTTCGGCGCGTGCGGTGACATGACGGCAATACGCAGCCCCTTTTCCAGCAAGCGCGCCGAGGCCCGCTCGATCAACCCCGCAAAGTCGAGCGTGACCAGGCTCGCGTGTGGCAACGGCGCCCCGATCGCGACGCGCGGCAGCCCGGGCTTCTGCAGCACGGGGAGCAGATAGAGCATCGCGGAGTTGACGAGCAATACCCCCGCCGCCGATCCACGCGCCTCCACCTCGCAGAGCTGCCGGTACTCGGGGTTGTTGGCGCGGCCGTCCACGCCCACGAGCGCGCTCACCTGGCCGGCAATCCCGGTCTCGCCCCGCTCGATGACCTCGTGGGTGATGGATAAAAACAGCGACCACTCGTTCGAGCCCGGCTGCTCGCTCGTGACCCACACATAACGGTCGTGATGCGGGAATCGCTGCGTCACGAAGACCTTGCGCTGCCCCTTGACCGTGAGGAGACCTTCTGCCCGGAGCGTGTCGAGCACACGTACGACGGTCGGTCGCGTGACGCCGAACTGCTCCATCAACGCGTCGTACGTCGGCAGCCGCGAGCCTGGCGCGTAGCGCCCTGCCAGGATCTGCTCTTTGAGCAGTCGAGCGATGGCTTCGACTTTTCGCGATGGCATGGTCCGACGCGCAGACTATCACGGCGGTCCTCCTGCGGGGCAAGGTGCTCGTCGTCGGCTCATGGCAGTGCCTCGGTGACGCTCCGCGTAATCACGTCGTCGTCTCGCTCAACCTTCGAAGCTCTGCGTCGAGCTCATGCCTTGAAAAAGGGCCCGCTGGACGATGAAGAAGAGGACGACGATCGGCAGCGTGGTCATGACCGAGGCGGCCATCAAGTAGTGCCACTGGGTTCCGCCTTCCTGGCTCTGGTACGCCTGAAGTCCCAACGTCAGCGTGTATGTGCTCTGATCGGTGAGGAACAGGAGGGGGCCCAAGAGGTCATTCCACGAGTACATGAGCTGAAAGAACGCGACGACCACGAGCGGCGCCTTGGAGAGCGGCAGGTACATTTGCCAGAAGATGCGAAACTCCGAGGCGCCGTCGAGGGTCATGGCCTCCGGCAGGCTCTTCGGGATTCGCATGAAGAACTGCCGCAGCAGAAAGATGCTGAAGGCGCTGCCGAAAAAGGTGGGCACCCAGAGCGGCTTCAGGGTGCCAATCCAGCCGAGCGTTCGGTAGACGCTATAAAGCGGCACCATGACGACCGGGAAGGGCACCATCATCGTCGCCAGGGTCAGGCCGAACATCAGGTTTCGCCCCGGCCATTCGAGGCGCGTGAAGCTGAACGCCACGAGCGCGCTCGACAACGTCGTCCCGATCGTCGCGAGCGTGCAAACGAACACCGTGTTGAGCGCGTACCGGAGGAACGGGATGTACTCGATGGTCGCGGCGTAGTTCCGCCACTCGATGGGGCGCGGGAGCCACACGGGGTCGGGGGTCAGCGTTTGCTCGATGGGCTTGAGCGAAGTGGATAGCATCCACAAGACGGGAAAGACGAACACCAGCGAGCCGACGATGAGCAGGACATGAACGACGGCCCTCGACCACGGTCGCTGGCGAAACGTGCTGCTGAAGGGGGAATCTGCGGCGGCCATGGTTCACGCCCCTCCATAGTGGACGCGGGTATGCCCGAGCCGGTGCGCCAGCGCGGTCAATCCAAGCACGACCAGAAACAGGATCCACGCCATGGCGCAGGCGTAACCCATGCGTAGGAAGTAGAACGCATTCTCATGCATGCGCTGCGTATAAAACAACGTCGCCCGCGCGGGGCCGCCCGCCGTCATGATGTAGGGCGTCGCGAACACCTGCAGGGCGCCGATGATGCCCATGATCGCATTGAAGTAAATGACTGGCGAGATCATGGGGATCGTGACGTGGCGGATCTTCTGCCAGAAGCTCGCGCCGTCGATGTCGGCGGCTTCGTAGATCGAGCGCGGCACGTCCTGCATCGCGGCGAGCAGCGTCAACACGGTCTGTCCGACGGTCCACGTGCTCACCAGGATCAACGACGGCAACGCGAAGCGCCGCTCGGCGAGCCAGGAGGTCTTCGGAAAGAGCCCGAAGCTCGCCTCGTGCAAGAAATGGTTGATGACGCCGAACTCGCCGTTCAGCATCCAGATCCAGATCGTCGCCCCCGCGACCACCGGGACGAGCGTGGGCAAAAAGAGGAGCGTGCGGTAAATGCTCGATCCCCGCAGCTTGGCGTCGAGCAGGAGCGCAAAGAACAGCGCCACGGTGAGCCCGAGCGGGAGCGCGATGACCACGTAGATCAGCGTGTTCTTCAGCGCGATCCAGAACACCTCGTCCTGAAAGAGATCAACGAAGTTCTGAAGCCCGATCCACCGCGGCGGCGACAGGACGGAATAATCGCAAAAGCTATAGACGATCGACGACGCCACCGGATAGGCGAGAAACACGAGGAGCCCGATGCCCCAGGGGGAGAAAAACGCGAGCCCCTTCCGCAACGAGGCATTCGAGCGCACCGGCTTCTCGACGCCGCTCACCTTGGCGAGCCTCCTCCGCTCGCGCCGGGCGGCCCCGACGAGCCCCACGCCAAGGAGCCCGATCAGGCCGAAGGGGAGAACGGAGAGCCAGCGCGACGGCACGGCGTCTTGCCGATGGCGATGGCGGTCCCATGATTTCTGCACGACTGTCTTGACGTCGCCGAGCGCCTGATCGGCCGTCGCCTCCCCGAGCCACAACCGCTGCGATGCATTCCGAATCTCGAGGGTGTACTCGTTCCAGACGCTGATCCGCGGCTGCGGCGTCGCCCCCGGGCTCGCGGCGAGGTCCTGGAGGCTCTTGATGAAGGGGTTCTTGTGCGCCCGGTAAAACTCCGGACTCACGCTGCGGAGCGGCGAGAGCTTCCGTTGTCCCAGGCAGAGCTTTTCCATGGGACCTTGCTGCGTGAGGTATTCGAGAAACTCGAAGGCCTCGTTCGGGTGTTTGGCGCCGCTCGGGATCACCAGCATGTCGGCGTCGGCGATGGCGACCGGCGGTCCGCCCTCTTTCTCGGAGGGGAACGCCGCGGCGCCCCAGCGCATCTCGGGGCTGAACTTCTGGATGAAGTTCCCCATCCAGATCCCCTGGAGCACCATCGCGAGCTTGCCGCTCAAGAACGGGTTCTGCGCCGAAGCGAAATTGCCGAACGAGCTCGTGAAATTCTGGAGCTGCCCGGCGTCGTGGCGCCTCCCGTAGCCCTGGAACCAGGAAAACGCCCGGACGTTCTCCGGCGAATCAATCGTGATGTTCGCCCCTCCATCCCAGAGCCGCGCGCCGAACCAGAAACCCCAGCCATAAGGCCACCAGTTCGTGTCGGCCGGCATGAACCCGAGCTGCGCGATCCTGCCACCCTCGACGACCGTGAGCTTCTCCGCCATCGCGTCGAGCTCGGCGATGGTGCGCGGCGGGCGATCCGGATCGAGCCCCGCTTTCGCGAAGAGATCCTTGTTCCAGTAGAGGCTCACCACGTTGGGCACGGAGACGACAGCCCATACGTGGTCCCGATAAACGCCCATGTCCCAGTACACCGGCAAGAAGCTCTCGCGGTCGAGGTGTGTACCGCGCATGAGCTCGTCGAGCGGGACGAGCGCGTTTTTCTCGGCAAAGTCGGCGATGTCGGCCGCGAGCAGCCCCGCGATGTCCGGCGGGTCGCCGCCCGCCGTCGCGATCAGCGTCTTGTGCTGGTACTGGGAGACGGACTGGTAATCGACCCAGATCCTGGATTGCGAGCGATGGAAGTCCTGAAGGACGGACTCCATCGCCTCCTTCTCCATGCCGGTCCATTTCTCCCAGTAGCTCACCCGCACGCGCCCCTCGGGCGACGGCGGGGGCGACCCCTGCGCGCGTACGGCGGGGGAGATCAACGAGCAGAGCGCAATGGCGAGCACCGAGAGGAGCGCGACGAGGGTACGTCGCGGCCGAGCGCTGCTCGACCGAGAGGCACGGGCGAAGGGCGCCGCCAGGCGGGCGGGGGCCGCCCATTGCTGAACGTCGAGGCGATCCGACGAGCAACGGCGCATGGCGCGGGACTCTAGCCACGCAGGGGCCGAGAATACAATCGAAAACTGGGTCAAATTCGAGTGTTTACCGGGACGAGGGAGGCGCCCCGCCGCCGCCCGCGAGCGGGTCACTTCGGGACGTCGTCCGGCAGGATCCCACACTCTCGGAAATCGAGGCTCGTCTCGATGCGGAAGTTGGAGCCGCCGGGGTTTCTCTCGGCCTGAAAGAGGTCGAGCTTGTAGACGTTGCCCACCGTGATCCCGAGTTCGGCCGCGCGCACGTCGAGGTTCACGTTGCCCGTGAGCGGACCGTGGATACCTCCGATGTCCACCGCGAGCTTGTCGTTGATGAACACGAACACGTCGTCGTCGCCGCGGAAGTTGAAGACCTCGCCGCCCTTGTACTCGAACGCGGTGTGCAGCTCGATCGTGAACAGGAAGTTGTGCGGGCCGACGTCGTTGCCGCCGATCTGCACGTCCCCCGGCGAGGTGTTGAACTTGTCGAGCGGGAAGAAGCTGTTCGAGTCGAACAGGAAGTACCCCTCCTTTTCCGGGTCGGGCTGGAGCCACAAATCCATCACGTAAGGCACGTTCACGCCGGCGACGTTCCTGTACCAATCGTCGAAGGACTCGATCACGTCGAGCGGCATACGCGCGGGGTTGATGTCGGGCTTGCGGTCGGCGGGGAGGAGCGGGAGGATCTGCCCTGTGTAGAGGCCGGGATCGATCCACGACGCCGGCTTCTCTTCGCCGAAGTCGATGTGCGCCTGCGTGAAGTCGCGCGCGATGGCGCGTAGCACGTTGGCGCAGACGTTCTGGCTCGGCTCGTTGAAATCAGCGAGCGGCCCGAGGATCTTCCAGCCGCCATAGGTCGTCTCAGCGGTAAAACCCGCAGGCAACGTCTCGTCAATCTTCGGAGGCGGTTTGTCCGGCCCGCCCTCGCCCCCGCTCCCGCCGCTGCCTACGAGGATGAGCCCCCCTTCGCCACCCGAGCCACCGCTCGAGCTCCCCCCGCTGCCGCTGCTGCTGCCTCCACTCCCTCCTTGCCCGGCAGGTGTGGCGCTGCAGGCGATCAAGCCGAGGATTGCAACACTCAGAGAAGCGAAGAGGAGCGGGCGTCGAAGCATGTGTGGAACGATAAACAAACTCAGGTCAATGATCAGTACATTGCGTACTTTTACCATCCGCTCCGCGAACAGATCGTCTCTGCGCCGCATTGCGTCAGGATCACGCGACGAATCGGCGCGAAAATTCCATATGGATCGCTCCTCGTGGCCGCGTCGGTAAAACCGAGCCATTGACTACGAATTTGATGGATCGCGACCATCTCGTGTTGTTAGGGCTGAACGGCAGTCCACTCGATTGGGGGCTTCACCATGGATCGGATCAAGCGTATGCAGCCCGTGCTGAATCGGCGCCGCGCCGCGGGGACGCGCGCGCTCGTCTATGCGTGTCTCCTTTCGTGCGCCGCGTGCAGCGCGACCTCCGGCGCCAACACGACCGGAAGCGGCGGCAGCGGCAGCGGCACGGGCGGCGGCGGCACCGGCGGCACCGGCGGCGCCGGGGGGGATATCTCCGTCGGCGTGGGAGGACTCGCCATTCCGGACGGGGGCACGGAAGAGGACGGCGGCATCGTCGAGACGTTGCCCCCGGCCTTCCTCGCGACGGAGGTGGGGGGCTACAAGCTCGGAGGGCCGACCAGCGAGGGCTCGGGCAATGGGGGCGGAGGCCCGAACGAGAACGAGGCGTGCGGCAATGTCCTGGTGGCCATCGTTCGTGACTTCAAAGGCAGGAGCGAGGCGGGCGGGCACGTCGACTTCGAGGGCCCCTTGTACGGCAACGATATCACGAAGGGCCTCGTGGAGCCGATCCTCGGCCCCGACGGCAAGCCCGTCTACGCGTCGCAGTGCGAAGAAGGTCACCCGGCCCCGCCGCCGACGTGCCCCTTCGGGCCCGAGACGACGACGAAGGCAAACTTCGATCAATGGTATCGCGACACGGCGAACGTGAACAAGCCCTACCTGCTCCAGTTGTGGCTCGCTCCCCAGCCGGGCGGGCTCTTCACCTTCCAGAGCCTGTCCTTCTTTCCGCTCGACAGCGCGGGCTGGGGCAACTCGGGCGTCGACAAGGAAGGCGTGATCCGCAACTTCAGCTTTACCACGGAGCTGCACACGCGGTTCCAATACAATGGCGGCGAGACCTTCCTGTTCGAGGGAGACGACGATGTGTGGGTCTTCATCAACGGAAAGCTCGCCGTCGATCTGGGTGGCCTTCACCCGAAGGGATCGACCGCGGTCGTCCTCGACACGTCCGCCGAGCAGCTCGGCCTCGTGAAAGGGAAGGTGTACCCGCTCGACCTTTTCCACGCGGAGCGGCACACGCCCGAGTCGACGTTCCGGATCGACACGAACCTCTCGTTCGTGAATTGTGGGCCGGAAGTCCCCAAGTAAAAACGTGTTCCCCGGCCACGAACACGCCGTGGCCGGGGAACAGGGGCTCTCGGTCGTCCGTCAGGGCTCGATGCCCCACACCACCGATTGACCTTGGTACATCAGCACCACGTTCGCCCAATCCATCTGCATCGAGGCCGCAGCGTTGAACGAATGGTCCCCGGTCTGCGTGAAGCTCTGGGACATGAAGTTCTGAACGGTCCACGAGAACTGCAGGCGGGAGCCGGGCGAGAGCATGGTGCCGCCCGTGAAGCCGAACGCCAGGTACGTATCGGCAGACGCCACGGGCATGGCCATCGGCACGACCTCGACGCTGATATTACCCGTCGGAAAACCCGCGTTGGCGCCACCCACGACGCCGACATTCGCCCAGTTGACGGTCTTCATGAGCGTCGCAGCGACTTCATTGGTCAGGTAATAACGAAGGGTCAGATCATTGAGGTTCACCGGCTCGTTGCCGTTGTTGACGATCCAGAACTGGGAGCCGATGGCCGCACTCGTGGCGGCGCTGATCTCCACCTTGTACTGAACCACCATGCCGGTCGGGCCGCCGCCAGCGCCGCCCGCGCCGCCGCCCCCGCCGGCGCCCCCCGCGCCGCCACCCCCGCCACTCCCTCCCGCGCCCGACGACGCAGACGAACTCGATGATGAGGACGAGCTCGACGATGCAGACGAGCTCGACGACGCGGACGAGCTCGACGCGCCTCCCTGACCGGCTCCTCCCGCGCCGCCGGAGCCGGTCCCGGCGCCAGCACCGGCGCTCTGGTTTTCGGGCTCGCCCGTGAGCCCCTCGGCACAGCTCGCGAGAATGAGCGTCGATATGAGCAGGAGCGCGGCGGTTCTCCCACGCGATCTCGTTCGGGCTGAAGAGGGGAGGACATGCCAGCCACGGCTCGCGCAAGGGTTCATGGGACCTCCTTATGGCATAACGAGATCCGCACTATCACGTTGCTTCGGCGAAACAAATCAGAAACACGGTCAGAAAAGACCATTTACTACGGCGTGGTTATGCGCGCCTCGCGAAGCTTCAAGGGGCCCTGTAGATGGCCCCTCCCTTCATCACGAACCGGACATTCCGGAGCGCCGCGATGTCCCGCGTGGGATCCCCCTCGACCGCGATCAGATCCGCCAGCTTGCCGGCCGCCACCGCGCCGATCGCCGCGTCGAGGTGCAAGAGCTTCGCCCCACGGGCCGTCGCCGCGCGCAAGGCATCAACCGGCGTCGCGCCGTACTCCACGAGCAGCTCGAGCTCTCGGGCATTGTCTCCGTGCGCGAAGACGCCGACGTCGCTCCCGTTGACGATGCTCACCCCTGCGTCGAGGGCCGCCTTGAAGACCTTGCGCTTCTTCGTGAGGCTCTCGGGTTCGGGCGTGCTGCCCTTCTTCCAGCCCTGATAACGCGCGAAGGCCTCGCTTGCCGCGAGCGTCGGGCAAAACGCGACGTGGTTCTTGGCCATGAGCTTGAAGACGTCCGGCGTTCCCTGGTCGCCGTGCTCGATCGTGTCGACCCCGGCGAGGGCCGCGCGCCGCATTCCTTCGGCCGAGGTCGCGTGCGCCGCGACGCTCCGGCCGCTCGAACGCGCCGTCTCCACGATGAGCCGAAGCTCCTCGACCGAAAACGTCGGCCGCGCCTCGCCGCCGGGCCCCCAATAGTAGTCCGCATAGACCTTGATCCAATCGGCACCGTGCCCGATCTGGTCCCGCACGACGCGCAGGAGCGAATCGTGCCCATCGGCTTCCTCTGCGCCCTGCGGCACGTGGAAACCAGGATCAAACCCCTTCGGGCCATAACTGCCCGTGGCGACGATGGCCTTCGTCGTGACGATCATCCGCGGGCCCGGGATGATTCCCTGATCGATGGCCTGCTTGAGCCCGACGTCGGCATACCCTGCCCCTTCCGTCCCGAGATCACGGACCGTGGTAAAGCCGGCGAGGAGGGTGCTGCGCGCATGGTTCGTCGCGCGGGCGACGCGCAGCGTGAGCGGCTCCCGGGCCACCTGTTTGTCCCAGGAGGCTTCGTCGTAAGGATGCAACAGGAAATGCGAATGCCCCTCGATGAGCCCAGGCAAGAGCGTCGTGTTCGGCAAATCGACGACCACCGCGTCCTTGGGCGCCTGCACCTGCGCTTCCGGCCCCGCCGCTTCGATACGGTTGCCGCGCACCACGATCACCCAGCCCTCGTGCGGGCGCGTGGTGTCGCCGTCGAAGACGCGCGCCGGCTTGAGCAGATAGAGGCCTTTTCCAGCCGTCCCCGTGAACGTGGGCGCGGGGAGGGCCGCCGGAAGAGAGGCCACCGTCGAGCTGCTTTGATCGGGAATCGACTCCGCCGCAGGGCAAACGCTCGCGATCGGAGGCGTGCCTCCGCCGCTCGCCGTGGAGGCGCGCGGCGGGCCGACGGGAGCTGTCCCGGACGCTCCACCGCAGCCCGAAAAGAACGTCATTGCAGCCAGCAAGGCCCCGATGGCACCAGCGTTTTTCATGGGTTCATGCAAGGAAAGCGGCGTGGGGAAACGGAGAACCTGCGCGACGCGCGTCCCTACCATGGGCGCTCATCCGGAGGTACCGGAAAACACCGTCGGGTTGTGTTATGCTCCGGCCGTGAGCGACGAACGGCATGACCTGCACGGATACCTGTTTCGCCGGCAGCGAACGGTATTTCAAATCGGATATCGGCTCCCTGTCTTCCTCCTGGCCTTCACCGCGCCCGCGCTCTGCGCCTGCACGCCGACGCCTCCGCCAGAACCAAAACCGTCGGTGGGTGTTTCCAAGCCCGCGGTGCTCGAGGGGGCCGGCGATGCGGCCGCCAAGAAAACCGCCGACGAGGGGGGCCCGGACGCGGAGGAACGAGGCACGCGGACCCAACGGGAGCACCCGAATGACATCGTGATCCGGCTAAGCTACGAGCTCACCGATCACCACATCGCCTGTGATGTCGCGCCGTCAGGCCCATGTACCGTGCAAGGTGATCTCGACGGCGACGGCCACCCCGACGACGTGGTGTTCGTGCGCAACCGCGCGGGCGTCGTGGGAATCGCCGTTTTCTTGGGGACGAACCCCGTCGAGCTGCTCGGCGGAGGGAGCCTGGGGAAAAAATACTGGACAAAGACGGAGGTGCCCGACGTCGGCGCCGCGCCGGACGCGCCAGGGCCCCCGGAGGAGATCGACGCCGACCTCGGCTGGATCCGGCGCTGGGAGCTACGACCCCTGAAGCTCCGCAATGGCGCCCCCGTCTTCGTCGGGCAGATCGGCAAGAGGACCGTCGAATCCCCTGCGCCGGACGCCGTCGGCGACGGGCTGCTGCTCGACAGCGGCGACGCGGCGGCCATCCTCTATCGTGTCCCCGACGGCTGGAGGTTGATGCACCTCGGCTTTTAGCAGCAGGCATTGACACGAGGGGATGACAGCAGGTGTCATGCGCTCGTGACAGGGTCACGACGGCGTCACAACGAAGGGTTCACGGCGTCTTCGCCTCCGGGGTGTGCGTCGGCGTCTCCCTGCGCAGATCGCGCAGCGGATTTGCGCAACTTGCGCAACGTGTCGCTGGCACCTCACGGGCGCCACGGCCGTTTGTCGGGCGGGCTGAGCTGGCCCGGGGCTTGCTGCGGGAGTGATCCCGTGGATGAAGGACCCCTGCGCGTGGGCTGGCTGCTCGCGGCCGCCGCCGCGCATGGGGCGCTGTTTTGCGCGGGATATCTGCACGACGAGGGCCGCGCCAAAGCACGCGAATTGCGCGAGGCGATCCAGGCGCAGCTCGATCCGTTCGAGGTCCCGGTCGAGCCGCCGCCGCCTGCCGAAAAGCCCGCGCCCGAACCGCCGGAGGAACTGCCGCCCACGCCCCGGCCCATGGCGATGCAGTCGCCGCGGCCTCCGCAAAAGGATTCCGCCGATAGCCCGCCGAAGGAGGCCCCCGAGGAGCCGGAGCCCGTCCCGATGGCAGCGCCGCCAGTGCTGGTGCAGCAGGGTCTGCCGGATCTTTCGGCCGTGACGTTCGTGAGCGGCATTGGCGAAGGCACCGGCCTCGTGTCGAGGTTCGGCGCGGGGCTTCGTGCGGCGCGCCGGTCCTCGCGCGGGGGCGGCGCGCCGTCGCCCCCGTCCCCGCCGCAGTCGCCCGATCGATCCCGCCCGGCGTCGCTCCACGGGGATCGCGCGTGGGACTGCGATTTCCCGTCGGAAGCCGAAGCGGCGGGGATCCGGAACGTGGTGGTGGAGCTGCGGATCCTCGTGCGCGCGGACGGCCGCGCGCAGCGTGTCGAGGTGGTGTCCGATCCGGGCCACGGCTTCGGCGCGCAGGCCCGGTTCTGCGCGGCGCAGCACCATTATAGGCCCGCGCTGGACCGGGATGGGCAGCCGATCCAGGCGTCGCTGGGGCCGATCCGGATCCGATTCATGCGCTGAGCACCTCCGCAAGATTCTTCCAAACGGCCGCTCCTCCGGCCCGCGCCGCGTCCACCGCCGCCTCGTTTGCGCCTCGAACCCCGCGATTTCACGCTTTTTCGCGGGGGCGCAAGGCGCGTCCATACGCCACGCCTCGCGGGATGCATCTTGCCCTCGTCGGCGCGCACCTCTCCGCCGCGCCCACGAGGAGCTTACGACCATGCACAGCCGTTCCCTCTCGATTGCGATCGTCTCGTTTCTGGTCTCCACCTCGGCGCTCGTCGCCGGATGCAGCGATGATCCCGCGCCCGCCTCGACCCAAAGCACTTCGTCGGGCTCCGGCGGGAACGGCGGCGCCGGCGGCAATGGCGGCAATGGCGGTACAGGCGGCGACGGCGGGGGCGGCGGGAGCAGCAGCGCCCCCGAGGTGGTCGCCGCGTTCGATCCCATGAAAGGCGAATACGTCGAGGGGCTCGACATCAAGGACGGCGTCGCGTACGTCGGCGCGGTGCTCACCGGGCAGATCCTGAAGGTCGACCTCGCGACGGGCGCGATTACACCTTTCGGCGCCATGCCCGCCTTCCCGCAAAACGGCGGCGCGCTGGTCGGCCTGACCCTCGGCCCGGACGGCGCGGTCTACGGCGCGCTCAACATCACCGCGGCGGGCGGGCCGCAGACGGGCATTTACCGCGTCGCGCCCGCGGGCGGCGACGCGACGCTCTTCGCCTCGGATCCGGCCATGATCTTCAACAACGACCTGCGCTTCGACGCGGCCGGCGACCTCTTCGTCAGCGACTCGATGTCCGGCGCCATCTTCAAGGTGTCGAAGGACGGCGGCATGGTCTCGAAGTGGGTCGAGGACATGTTGCTCACGCCCGACCCGGCGATCTGCGGCGTGCAGACGAACTTCCACCTCGGCATCAATGGCTTCGTGCGCGCCGGGGACGCGTATTATGCGACGAACACCGATCGCGCCTCGATCGTGAAGATCCCCGTGAACGCGGATGGCAGCGCGGGGAAACCCGAGGTCTTCCTGGCCACGGATTGCGCCACGCTCTCGGGCGCGGACGGGATCGCGGTGGACCCGAGCTCGGGCGACCTGATCGTGGCGATCAATTACAAAGAGACGATCCTCCGCATCGGCATGGACAAGTCGGTGAAGAGCATCGCGAGCGGCGAGCCGCTGCAATCGCCGGCCTCGCTCGTCCTCGACGACAAGACCCTCTACATCACGAATGCGGCGTTCGCGGCGCTGGCCTCGGATCCGTCGAAGGCCAAGCCGTCGCTCGCCAAGCTCGTGCTCCCGTAGGCGCGGGATCGGGCGCGGCGTCGAGGCGCGCGCGGGCGCGTGCCGGGGCGAGGTCCCGGAGCCACGCGCCCGGCGTCGTGCCGAACTCGGCCCGGAACGCGCGGGTGTAATGGCTCTGATCCGCAAAGCCGAGCGCGTAGGCGATCGCGGAGGGCGACTGCCCCTGCCGCAGCAAAAAAAGCGAACGGGTGAGGCGCAGCCGGAGCTGGTAGGCGTGCGGCGGCATTCCCACCGCCGCGCGAAACGCGCGGACGAGGTGGTATTTGCTGAGGCCCGCGACCGCGGCGAGCTTGTCGAGGGGGATCTGTTCGCCGGAGTGGGCGTGCAGGTACTCGCGGGCGAGCGCGACGCCGCGCGGCTCGGAGAGCGGACCCTTTCCCTCGGCCGCGCCGCCGAACAGACGCCGGAGGCTCGTCACGAGCCAGCTCTCCCATTCGAGGGATCCCGCCCCGGACCAGAGGCTCTGGTGAAACGCCTGCAACCCGAGCGCGGCGACGGGATCCGCGAGCACGAGCGGCGTCTCGGGCAAGGAGAGGCGGGCGCCCGCGGCCTCTTCGAGGTAATGGGAGAACATACGAGCATCCATCGAGGCGCCGAGGTTCTCGGGCGCGTGGCCGGGGATGGCGGTGACGGCATACGTCGTATGCGCCGGCATGATCCACACGCAAGGCGCTTCGCGCGCGTCGCTGACCAGGAGCCCGCCGGCCGCCTCGGTGCGGACCATGCCACGGCGCAGCACCCCCACCAGGATCTTCGCGCTCTCGGCCCCCTCGGCCGCGAACGATCGCGCGTTCGAGCGAAAGAGCTGCACGGAGGCGCCGGTCGTGGGCGTCTGAAATTCGCACGCGTGAAAGCTCGGCGCCGGTGTTCCCATTCTCGATGCAATCGTAGCATCGTTCCTCGATGCACAGAAGGACGAGCCGAGGCTGGACACGCGGCCCCCCCATCGTCCTCCCCACGCCGACAACGATGACCGAGGGGGTCGCCTCGCGTCGACTCCCTCGGGAGACGATGACCGGCGGGGGTCGACGCGAGGCTATCCCCTTCGGTCGACGATGACCGGCGGGGGTCGACGCGAGGATACCCCCTCGGTAGATGATAACCGGCGGGGGGTCGACGCGAGGATACCCCCTCGGTCGACGATGACCGGTGGGGGTCGACGCGAGGATACCCCCCTCGGTCGACGATGACCGGCGGGGGTCGACGCGAGGATACCCCCTCGGTCGACGACGACCGGCAGGGGTCGACGCGAGGCGACACCCTCGGTCCACGAGGAAGGCGGGGACGGGCCTTGCTCACCGGGTGATCGTCCCCGCGCTCGGCTACTTCAGCGACGGATCGCCGCCACGCCAGTCGCTGAATGCACCCCGGTCGCGTCGACACTCCACCACCACGACGCGTTTGTTCGCCTCGGAGGACGTGCCCCACTGCGAGGGCATGAGGAGAGCGCTGGTGCCTTCGCCGCAAGCGCTCATGATCTGCGGGCGAACCGCTTCGACTTCCTTGGGGCCCTTGGCCGCGGCAGGCGCCTCGCCGCACGGCGTGAAATGCCACCCGCGCTTCTTGGGCGGCGAAATCTTCGGATCGGTCCAGCCCCCCGGCGTAGCCATGCTCTCGACCCATACCTGTCGAATGCCACACGCGGTGACGGACGCCGATTCGAATTCCGTGAACGCCTTCTCGCACTGCGCCCGCATCGCGGCGGCCGTCAACTCGCCTTTCGAGGTGGTGAGCTTCGCCTCGGGATAATCGCGAGCGAAGGTCTTCCAGGAGTGCTTCGAGAACGTATCGTCCGGCGCGACGTCGCCGCCGCAGGCCCAGAGTTTCTCCCGCGCAGCGGCCCGCGCCTTCACGTCGGCCTCGGTCGCGAGGTCCAAAGGCGCGCTGACGCCGAGGGCCGCGTCGAACTCGGCGAGCCGGGCATTCGCCAAATCCGGATCCGGGGAGCGGCCGCCGCCGCCCGCGAGCGCCCCGAGACAACCGGTCCCGAACAGAACCAGCACGTTCGTCACGACCAGGAGCCCGTATTTCATGAAGACCGGCTATGCCGGGTGCCATCCCCTGTCAAGCATGAAGGAGCGGCATTGCGCCTGGAAGTGGCGGTTTCAGTGGATGTTCAATTGTCGCCGTTTTGCGAGGGGGCCAGGCCGAACACTCGCTCATGACGCGCGCTCACGTGGCAGCCCATGCACGACGCGACGCGCCCTGCGGACGTCACTTCCCCCTCGGGCGTGACCGTTCCATAGACCCACCCCGCGTCCGTGCCCGGCGTTTCGGGCGCGACCTTGAGCACGACATACGCCCCGGCGAGGCGCGAGGCGCGGTAGACCCGATCGCCGACCCGTACATACGGATTGAAATGGTCGGCCGTGGCGGGCATTTCCTGGAGGGCGGCGAGCTCGCCCTGAGGAATCGGCTTGTCCATGAGCTCGGGGAGATAACTCTCCTTGACGACGATCTGCCCCACCGGCTGGGGCACGGGCGCGGCGGTATGGATGATCGGGTAGGGATGCTGGTCCTTGGCAAACACCGAATAAAGCTTGCGCGCGTGGCCGCCGTCCTCCGCGGCGCTCATGCGCGTACGGCCCGGCTGGGGCATGCGGCAGAGCCAGGGCGCCCAGCGCAGCTCGTCGTCGATACGCCCCCAGGCCTTGTAGTCGCGGAACGCGGCAGCGAGGAGCGGGACGAACCGCGGATCGAGTTCGGTCGTCGTGGAGGCGCTCGCCGGAGCCGCAGGGGGTTGTGCTTCTTTGCTTTCGGTCGCCGGGGTGACGGGCTCGTCGAGAGGGCGGGTGCACCCGGGCGCGAGGGCGAGGAGGAGGAGCAGGGCAGGACGCATGGGGCTCGATGAGACGCGCACGGTGCGCAAAGGATCTGTGCTCTATGCTCGGCGCACGTCACGCCAGCGACGGAGGCTGCGCGTCGGGCGCGGCGAATCGGCCGAGGACGGCAGGCGCGTCGCTGACGGAAATGAGGACGATCTCTTCGTCCGTGGCGATCGCGATTCGGTCGGCGGCAGGGCTGAACGCGGCCGCGAGGATCCGCGCGTCGATCCGGAACAAGAGCTTTTCGCCGTCGCTGACCACGCCGGTGCCGTGGAGGATCCGGAATCGATTCTGCGGGGTCAACCCCATCGCCGTTGCCATCTCGCCGGCATAGGCTTCATCAAACGGGGCCTCCGAGGAGATGCACACCGCGGGGTCCTCCGCGGAGATTTCGGATGGCATCACGGGGTCGAGCTGCGGGATTCCCGTGTCGAGGTCGAGGACGGCCGTGCTCTCCTGCTCGCCGACCCAGGCAAAGCGGCCGTCGCGCGTGCTGGCCAAGACCGCGGGCCGATCACCGCCCCAGCGAAGGGGCGCGGGCCGGGCGCGCGTCGCCGGGGACGCGCCGTCGTCGCTGCCGTTCGACGCGTCGCCGGCGATGCTGCCGACCACGAGGTCCTCCGGCTGGTCATGCTCGAGCAAACGCAGCGGCATGTCCGCGGGATAGGTGTCGAGGTACGCGTTCGTATCGAGGTCGAGCACGGCCACGCTCGCGCGGCCCGAGACCGCGTCCCAGTATTCGTCTTTGTCGAACCAATCCCACGCGTCTCGCATCCACGCCGCCATGCGCAAGCGCGCGCCATGCACGCTCGTGGCAAGACGGCCGCACGTGGGCACGTGCGCGAGCACGTCGCCGCCGGTGGTGACGAGCCACGATCCGTGAGGACGCTGCACGAAGAGCCGCACGTCGTCGACGAAGAAGAGGCCCCTGACGTCGGTCCCGACGTCCTCCGGCAAACGGCCTGGCATGCCCACGAGGCGCACGGGCGATGAAATGGGCTTCGGCTCGGGCCACGGGCGTATCGCCGCGGGCGGGGACACGGTCGCGTGCACGACGGTCTCGAAGAGGTCCTGCACCACGCGCTGCCGGGACATCAGGATCACCGGCGGCGGCGCAAGCTCGACGAGGTGGAGCTGGCTCTGCGCCGCGAGCACGAATGCAAGCCAGGCCTCGTTGAGCGGGCCGATCCACGGGTCGACCATGGCCGGACCGAGATCGGCGTAAAAAGGACGTTGCCCCGGCGGCGGCAGCGGGACGGCGCGCGTGATCAAGACGGCCACGAGCGCCGGATCGGCCCCGGCGCGTACCAGCGCCGCCGAGAGCGCGGAGAGGCCCGTCGCGCCGTGATTCTCGTGGGTATCCATCTCGTCGGCCGGGCGAACGGTGTCGCCGTCGAGCCACGCTTCGCAGCGCGCGATCGCTCGAACCTGATCGGCCGACAAACGCAGCACGTCGGCCACGAGGGGCGCGAGCGCGGGGTGCAGGACGCCCACGACCTGCACGTGGCCGTAACGGCGCTCGCGCAGCGCGGGCGTGGAGCAGAGGACGCCGCAGCGCTCACAGGTTTCGCGCGCGTGTTCTTCCCCGGACAACGCGCCACACGCGCAGCGGAACAGGCTCACGGGCCCGAAGATGCACTGGCAAAAGATGCCATCGCGGACCGGCCGGCGCCTCGAGTTCGACCAGCGCCGCAGGAGGTCGCCGCTGGTGACACGTCCAAACGAGCGAATGTCGTCGGGCGCCGCGGGGTCGAGGAGGTTCTTCTGGACCCATTGAAGGTCCGCCACGACGTCCGACGGAGAGAAAAACCGGTCTCGAAGGGACATGGGCGCGCGATCCTCGCTCGGAGAGCTACGACGCCGCACGTACGCGACCTCCTCGGCGGCGTCAATGGGGAGCGCGCGCCCCGCGTCCCGGACAGGCTGGAGCGGATTCAGGGCGAGGCGCTCGGCCGCGTCGTAATGCTGATCTGCCTCGGGACTTCCTCCGTGAACGAACCGACAGTGGTCACCTCGGCCGTTTCGCCGCGGATACGGGCGACACGAATCTCGGGGTCGATCCCATCACCGGCGTAGGCGATGAGCGCGTCGTCGCCGCAGATGCCAGGAGCTGCGCCGATCGATAACGTGGAGCTGGCCGCCTTGTCGATCGTGACAAGCGCACCCCAGCCCACGCCGGGCACGTAGCGCAGCGCGGAGAGCGCGCCCGATGTCGAGGGAAGGGCCACGATCACGTCCCCCGCGGGGGTCGCGGTGATCGCAGGCTCGAGGCTCTGGATCTCCAGCTTGATGCTCTCCGGGGGCGACCAGACGCCGTCGTGGAGCCACGTCGCCGCGATCGTCGCGTAGGTTTCGTGATACACGACGACCACGTCGTCATTCGGGAGCACGACGGCCTGCGGAGGCGCGACGGGGATCTCGTTGCCCAGGAAGACCTTCACGTCGTCGCGGCAATGCGGCTCCGTCCAGCCTCCTCCGTCCGACCAGAAGACCTGCGCGTCGCAGAGCTCGTTCAGGGTGCCGAGGCCCACGCCGAGGACGCTGCCCTCCGTGTACGTCCGGACAGCCGAGGTCAGTTCGAACGGCGAAAGCTTGGGATAGGGATACCAGTCGTACGCGTCCGGATCGAAATGGGCGAGGGAGGATCCTTCGCCGGCATTGCCCAGGAGCAGGGAGACGCCCACGGTGACGACCGGGCTCGGCACCAGCGGGAACCAGCCCTGGACATCGTAGAGGTCGAATTTCGTGCCATCGCCGGTCACCATGAAATGGCTCAGCGCGGAGTCCGTGCTCGTCTCGATCCAGTACACGCCGAGATGACCATAAACATCCACGTACGTCGTCATCCGATCCGCGCCCTGCATCGGATAGGAGGGCGTGATCCACTTGCCCTCGTGATGGACGATGACCTTGCCGCTCTGCCATCCGGCGGCCGCGACCATCGCGGCCTCGCCCGGCGCGCACGTGGGCGCGGGGAGGCCGCCGCTGCCGCCGCTGCCACCGGTGGACGACGACGAGACGCTCGTGTCTGCGCTGGACGCGCTGCCCCCGCCCCCCGCGCCCGTCGCCTCGATGTCGACCTCGCTCCCGCACGCCGCGAGCGCGGACAAGATCGCGCCTGCCGCGATTGCGCGCCTGCGGGCGCTCACGATCTGGAACATGATGCCTCCTCCGTTCGCCCGCCCCGATCGAGCAGGCACGACGAGGGTGGCCGCGCGGCGTCGGCCGCGCACCTTAAAGCCGATTAAATCCACGGAGGACGAGGTCTCCGCCCTCGTCGAGGTCCACCTGCACGCCGAAGCCCCGGCCGATTCGATGGAGGGTCTCCCCCAGCCACACGGCGTCGCTCCGGCGGGCCCGGCCGAGCCGGAAGCGGCGAATCTGCATCGGCGTCATACGGAGGCACGCGAGCTCGCCCGTGGACGGGTCCACGACGGGAAAGTACATCAGGGCCAGATCCCCCCGGAAGGACGCGTGGCCCGTGATTCCCTCGTAGTCGTTGAGGAGATCACCGCAGCCATACAGGATGAGTTTGTTCTTGTAGACCTCGATGGGCCGCGGGTGGTGGGAGGAGTGCCCGTGGACGAGATCGACGCCTCCCTCGAGGAGCGAATGCGCGAAGCGGACATGCTCCTCCGGGACCTCGTACCCCCAGTTGCTCCCCCAATGGATGGAGGCAATGACGACGTCCCCGGGCCGTTTGACACAACGGACCCTCGCCTGGATCTGGAGCGCGGTCGTGTCCGACAGATCCGTGAGCCGCTCGACGCCGGGAGAATCGTCGCTCGCGGCCCAGCTCGCAGGAATGCCGCTCGACGCCGTCCCGAAGGCGAACACGAGGAGCCTGCCGCCTCCGGGGAGCGGGAGGACCGCGGGCGCGCGCGCCTCGGCCAGGGTTTCGCCCGCGCCGGCGATCTTCAGCCCCGCCTGCTTCAGCGTCGTCAGGGTTTCGATGAGCCCCGAGGTGCTGTAATCGAGCACGTGGTTGTTCGCGAGGACGCAGACGTCGATGCCCGCGGCCAGGAGGCAAGGGGTGTTGTCCGGGTGCATCCGGTAGTTGATGCCCTTGTCCGGCCAATACGCGTCGCTGCGCGTGACGCTGGTCTCCAGGTTGATGATCCGCGCCGCGGGGGCCGCTCGTTCGAGCGCGGCAAGGGCGTCTCCCCAGATGTACGCGTATCCAAACGGCCGCTGGATCGGGCCGTTCGTGTCCTCCGCCATCGTGACGTAGTCCCTGGCGTCCCGGATGTACGGCTCGTACAGGGTCGGCTCGCTCGGGTGCGGCAGCGCCTGATCGATGCCTCGCCCGGTCATGACGTCGCCGCACAGAAACAGTTCGAGGAACTCGCCCGTGGCCTTTGCCGGCTGCACCCGATGGTCTTCGACGGCCCGCGGACGTTCGTCAACGCGGGCGCCGGCCCCGGCTATTCGATGCGGCAGGCCTCGTCGAAATCGAGGCGGGGGTTCCGCGGGTAGAGCTTCGTCGGGTCGCCATGGCCGAGGTTGACGAGGAGGATGGATTTCCACGGCAGGTCGGCGAAAAACGTGGCGTCGATTTTCTCGCGGTCGAAGCCGGCCATCGGCCCGCAGTCGAGCCCGAGCGCGCGGGCCGCCAGGATCAGATAACCGGCCTGGAGCGAGGCATTTTGCAGCAAGAAGAAGTCGCGTTGCTCCGGCGGCATCGCGGCGAGGGCCTCGCCCATCGTGGGGCGCGCCGGGAAGAGCTTCGGCATCTTCTCGTGAAAGCGCGTGTCGTAGGCGATGATCGCGGTGGCGGGCGCGCTCATGGTCTTGTCGACGTTGAGCGGCGCGAGGCAGGGGCGCAGGCGCTCCTTCGCCTCGGGGCTCTTCACGAAGACGATGCGCGCCGGCACGCTGTTGGCCGCGGTCGGTCCGAGGCGCAGGGCCTCGTAGAGGTTGTGCAGGGTCGCGTCGTCGACAGGCTCGGACAACCAGCCGTTGTGGGTGCGGGCTTCGACGAAGATTTGCTGGAGGAGAGGGTCGTTCATGACGGCTCGTGGGGTGGGAGGTGGAGGGCTACGTTCTTTCAGGTCGCGAGCGCGGGTTTGGCGATGCGGGCCTCGGTCTCGCGCTTCGGTTCGCTCGGAAGCTTGCGGCTCGCAGGGCGAAGCGCCCACGAGGCGGCGGCGATGGCGACGAGGACGAGCGGCGTGATCACCTTGCCGGCCGGGTCACCGCTGGCGGCGTGGGAGGCGGCGGCGCCGGTGAGATCGAAGATGATGCCGGCGTACGCCCACTCCTTGAGGCGAGGGAACCGCGGGACGAGCAGGGCGACGGCGCCGAGCACCTTCCACGCACCGAGGATGGTGGCGAAATAGGGCGGGTAGCCGAGGTGCGTCATGCCTTCCATGACCTGGGGGGAGCGGGAGAGATCCCCGAGGCCGCCCGCGGCGAACGCGAAGCCGAGGAGACCCGTGGCGACCCAGTAGGCGATCGTTCGTGCCTTGTCGTTCATGAAGGGGCATTGTCAGGCTTGCGCGCGCCTGTAACAATGCATCAACAATTGGAAGCACCTGACAGGATTTGATCCAGATGGACGACCCCCTCGAGACCTCCGAGCTGCTCGCCTTCGCGAAGACCGTGGAGGCCCGATCGCTCTCCCGCGCCGCCGTCGAGCTCGGCGTCCCCCGCGCCACCATCAGCCGCCGCCTCGCGCGGCTGGAGGAGCGGCTCGGGGTGCGCCTGCTCCGCCGCACCACGCGCAGCCTCACCCTCACCGACGCGGGCGAAGCGCTCCACCGCCACGCGCGTATCGTGCTCGACGCCGTCCACCACGCCGAGGCGTGCGTGCGCAAGACCGACGACGCCATCCGCGGCGAGCTGCGCGTCTCGGTGCCGCCGATGAACGGGACCTCCTTCAGCACGATGATCTGCGATTTCGCGCGGCGCTACCCCGAGGTCCGCCTCCACATCCACAGCACGACCCAGCACGTCGACCTCCAGCGCGGCGGCTACGACGTCGCAATCCGCGCCAGCACCGACCTCGAGCCCGGGCTCGTCGCCCGGACGCTGGCGCGCGACCCCGTCCTCGCCGTCGCCTCGCCCGCCTACCTCGAGGCCCACGGCACGCCACGCACGCGCCGCGACCTCCGCCACCACCGCTGCCTCATGGGCTTCGTCCGCGGGGAGCTGCCGCAAACGCAATGGCCCTTCTCGGGCGGCAAGTTCCAGGTCGAGGGCACGCTCTTCGCGAACGACATCCATTTGCTCTGCGACGCCGCGCTCGAAGGCCTCGGGATCGCGCTCTTGCCGCAGATCTTGGTGCAACCACACCTCGAAAGCGGCGCCCTCGTGCACGTGCTCCCGGGCGCGATTCAGGCGGAGTCGCACATCGCGGTGGTGTACCCGGAGCGGGAGTTCCTGCCGCCGCAGGTGCGGGCCTTCATCGACGCAGTGGTGGCGTGGGCGCCGGAGCTCGTCGTGCGCGCGGACGCGCCGAAGCCGAAGCGGGCAGCGAAAAAGCGAGGCGATCGCGCGACAGCGTGAAAGGCTACAGCGGCGCGGCACCTGCTTCGAGCGCCAGCAGGGCGAAGGTGGCCAGCCAATGCTCGCCCATGTAATCGCCGGCCACGTGGGCGAGCCCCGCGGCGAGGTGCTCGTCGGCCGCCGACAACACGACGGCGCGGGCCGGGTCGTCCGCCGCGAGGGCGCCCGCGATCGAGCGGAAGCACCAGGCCCGGCTGAGGTTGAGGCCGTCGAGATGCGCGATTTTGCCGTCGCTGCGGTCGCTCACGAGGGCCGGCGTGAAGAGGCTCTCCGGCATTCGGTCGGCCACGCGGGGCAGGAACCGCGCGAACCACAGCCGAAACTCGGGCGCGGGGAGCAGGCGGCGCAGGCATTCGGCTTCGACGAGCGTGGGGGAAAGGAAATCGTCGCCGCTCGGCTCCCAGGCCGGGGCGCCGGCGTCGGCGAGGTACCATCCCCGGGCGGTGGCCTCGATCCGCCGGGCCAATGCGTGGTCGTTCACGGCCTCGGCATACACGGAGGCGAGCGCCAGGGCGAATGCGGTGTTGGAATGCGTGCCGGTACGGATCGGATAGGTGGCCTTCGGCAGGAAAGCCTTGAACCGCTCGGCAAAGGCGCGCGCCAGCGGGCGGAGGGCGTCACGATGGGGGGTGCCCTCGTGGTGTTCGAGCTCCGCGCCCAGCATCAACATCCACGCCCAGCCATAAGGTCGCTCGAAGCCAGCGCTCTGCGGGCGGGCGAGATAAGCGAGCTCTCCCGCGACCTTCTCCGGCGTCAGCATGCGATCGAAGAGGGCACGAATCTCGGCCGCCGCGGCCATGTCCGGGAATCGCCGCGCGAGGCGGGCGAGCAGCCAGTAGCCGTGGACGCAGGAATGCCAGTCGAAGCTGCCGTGGAAGATGGGATGCAAGACCCGCGGCGGCAGGACCTCCTCGTCGCCGGCCATCACATGGTCGAGCTTGTACGGATAGGGCCGGGTGACGTGGCCCAGGGCGAGCCGCGCGAATTTCGCGGCCAGCTCCGGGGTGAGCTCAGGAGCGGAAGACGAGGACATACATCAGGACCGTGTTGGCGAGGAGGAGGAGGAGGGCCGTGGGGAGCTGCGCCTTGATGACCTTGTGTCGGTCGGACAGCTCCAGCAGAGCCGCGGGCACGATGTTGAAATTCGCGGCCATGGGAGTCATCAAGGTCCCGCAGAACCCCGAGAGCATGCCCACGGCGCCCATGATCGCGGGATTGCCGCCGAAGCGCTGAACGATGAGCGGCAAGCCGATGCCCGCGGTCATCACCGGAAAGGCGGCGAAGGCATTCCCCATGATCATGGTGAAGATCGCCATGCCGAACGTATACGCCGCCACGGCGGCGAATTCACTGCCAGCAGGCAACCAGGCCGATGCGAGCTTTCCGATGGCGGTCCCGACCCCGGCGGCCGCGAAGACCGCGCCCAGGGCGGCGAGCATTTGCGGCAGAATGGCGGCCCAGCCGACGGTGTCGAGCAATCGGCGTCCCTCCTGCATCGGGACGCTCGGCCGCGCCCCGAGCATCGGCATGGCCATGGCCAGCGCGACGAAGACGCCCAGGATCAGCGAGACGAGGGTCGCCTGCTTGGGATCAACGAGCCCGGCGAGCGCCGGTCGCTTGAAGAGGAACGTACCGGCGAGGGCCGTGAGGGGAATCGCGAGCGCCGGCAAAAACAGCCTGTTGCCCAGCCGGGCCGCGCTCGCGCGGCGCTCCTCGGGCCCGGTCGTGGCCGGAGTGCCGCGGCCGAGGCCAAAGACGCCCGCCGTGAGCACCATGGCGAGGACGACGAGGCCGTTGACGACGTCCGGCAGGTGCGAGCCGAAGAGGAAGCTCACGGCAAAAAGCCCCCAGAAGGTGGTGTTCGTCCAGCGCTTCGGATTCGTTTTGTCGCGCGCGCTCAGCACCGCGATCCCGACGAAGAAGACGCCGGCGACGACGTAGAGGACTTCGAGCCCAATCATCGGCGGCCCTCGGCGATCCTGCGGGCCAGATGTCGGTCGAAGAGCATCATCTGCGTGCCATGGATCAACAAGGCGCAGATCGCCGTGGGAATGGCCCATACGGAGAGCTGGAGCGGTTCGACGAGGATCCCGTTTTGCGCGAGGAAGCCTTTGATCAGGAGGATCGAGGCGATCGCGATGAAGATGTCCTCGCCGAAGAACAGCGCGATGTTATCGGCCGCGGCGGCGTGGGCCCGTACGGTCTGGCGGACCTCCTCGGGGAGCGGCCCGTGGTGGCTCTCGGCCGCCGCCTCGGCCATGGGGGCGATCAACGGGCGCACCATCTGCGCGTGGCCGCCGAGCGAGGTCAGGCCCAGCGCCGCGGTGATCTGGCGAAACACGAAATAAAGCAGGAGCAACCGGCCGGTGGTGGCCGCGTGGATGGCGCCGATCAGGGTCTTGGCCCGCTCTTGCAATCCGGCCCGTTCGAGCAGCCCGATCACGGGGAGCACGACCCATACCACGCTCACATATCGGTTTTCTTTGAAGGCTTTGCCAAAGGTCGCCACGACCTCGACGGGCCCCATGCCGCCGGCCAGCCCGGTGACGAGGGCGGCCGCCGTCACCACGAGCAGCGGGTTGAGGCGGGCCATGAAGCCCAAGACCACCACGGCGATCCCTATCAGCGACAGCACGTGCCCTCCCGTTCGGCCGGCGAATCCAGGGCCCTCAGTGCGTGATGGGGCCCGTGGAGAAGATGAAATCGTCGTAATCGACGGTCTGCGCGGACGGCGGCGCCCAGCTAGCGTCGCTGCCGCCGAAGAAGGTCGAGAAGTACAGCGCGTCGATGCCGTACGTGGCGCCCGCGAGCCGGAAGAGGAAGGCCTGCTCGCCGAGGACGGGTTGCTTGTCGAACCAGGCCTCGAGGACACCGTCGTGCTCGCCGGGCGTGTTCATCACCAGCCGGTGCTCCACCGTGTGCCAGGTCCCGGGCTCGAAAGAGACCACGCTCCCGCCGGACATGTAGTCGTAATCGTCGCCGCAGTCATTGAGCTTCTCGGGGAAATACATGTACTGGACCGCCGCGCCCCCGGTGCGCCACATCATCCGCGCCGAGAAGCCGGTCGTGTCCTCGACGCAGCCCGTGGGGGCCGAACCACCGACGAGCCCGGGGAGCTTGCCGCCCTTCACGAAGGCGAATCCGGCGCCGAACCGCACCCGATAGGAGAGAAAAAGCTCCTGGTACGTCTGCCCGAGCGGCACCTTGAACTGCACGCCGCCCTCAGCCGGGCCCACTTCGCCCGCCGGATACGTGACCCGCAGGAATCGATTCCCTGCCTCGTCGACGATGCTCGCGCGCCCCTCGTCGAGCCCATTGTTCCAGCTCGGCGCCCCGACGAAATCACCCGCCACCATGTCCTCGCTGTACACCCCCGGCTCGCGCTGCTGGAAATCTGCATGCACGAGCACGTCCCCCGGGCTCGCTCCGCCTGCACCCGCCGCTCCCCCGGCGCCTGCGGCTCCCCCGCCCCCACCCATTCCCCCGGCACCTGCGGTTCCCCCAGCGCCCGCGGTCCCGCCCGCGCCGCCCGCGCCACCGGTGCCGCCCGTGGCTGAGAAGGGACCCTTTTCCGTGCACGCGAACATCAACGCCCCGACGAGAAAGAGAGCGCCGGCGGAGATCCAGGGAGCCATGGCAGGATGGGAATGAAATTCGGTTGGCCTGTCAAGCCGGAATCGCCACGATTTCCCGCCGCGTCAAGAACGGGCGCCGACGAGCGCCACGACGCACACCACCGCCTCGTCCCCGTCCGCGGCGACCTCGATCTCCGCCTGGCCATTCACGATCAACGTCTCCGCGCCGAGGAGATCGATGGCCGTGTCGGACCCGTCGATACGCATCGCGACTTTCCCGCGGAACACATGAAGGATCTGCGTCTCCGCCGCCAGGCAGAGGTGGACGATCGAGCCACGGGCAAGCGAATGCACGGCGGCGCTCGGGCGGAAGAGCGCACGGCGCGCCATGACGTTGAAATCACGCGCGGGCGTCCCTCCGAGCTCGCCGTGCGTCGGCCACGCGCCGTCGAAACGATGAGGTGCAAAAAGCACGAGCCTCCGTCGGCCCTGCCCGTCGTGCATGAGCTCCATGGGCGCGCCCTCGGTCTGGAGGAGGATCCGCTCGATACCCGGGAACGTGGAGAACGGGCCCGAGGCCGTGAGATCGGCGATGCTCAATCGCCAGGCAAAATCGTCGAGCCCAGCCCCAGGCGGCTCGACGGCGATCTCGGTCGTGGTGCCGAGGCCGTTTTTCCAGGGCATCACGCGATAATCGGAGGGGCGGAGGTGGCGAATCTGCACGAGGGAGCGTACGCGCATGCGGCCGAGGATAGCATCCCTTCCGCGCCGCGTGTTCGAGCTTGTATGCAACCGAAGCAGGCAGGGATGCCCGTCACGGCCGGGACGTCGGTTCACGAATTGAGCAACCACGTGCAGGTTGCGCAAGGTTGCGCGATCTGATCAGCGCGGCCGACGGCGAAATCCTCACCATGCTCCCGAGATCTCTTGGCATGCAGTGTGCCTGGCACGTCGAGCAAGGAGACGGATGATGAAGAGGAATCATGCTTTCGTCGTGCTGGGCTTGTTGGCTGTCGCCACCGGGGGGTGCACGACGACGGAGCCGATGCAGGAGCCGGTGCCGGAACAGAACGACGAAGAGGCGCTGCAAGCCGCCGCGGAGACGGCGGCATCGGCGATCACAGCACAGGTGGCTGAAGTGGTGCGCGAGCAGGTCGTCGTCGATGTGTATCATTACAGCTTTCTCGTGAAGGTGGGGGACACAGCCAATGCGCGCGTCCGCGTGCACCGGATCGTGCGCGAGGACGCACCCTTCCGGGCGCGCCCCGCGGCCCGCGCGATCCTGCTGCTGCACGGCGATTTCTCGACGTTCCCCACGAACTTCGCGCCATCACTGACGAGCACCGCTGCCCAGCCCGATCACGGTCTGGCCGTGTATCTGGCCCAGCGCGGGATCGACGTGTGGGGCCTCGATCGACGGTGGACCACGGCGCCCAAAGAAGGCGCCGATTTCTCGGATTTCGCGGACATGGGCGTGGTGCAGGCAGTCTCCGACTCGGGGCGCGCGCTGCTCTTCGCACGTACGCTCCGCGGCCTGACCGGCGCGGGGCAAGAGCCCCTGTTCCTGGGCGGATTCAGCAGCGGCGCGCAGATCACGTACCTCCATGCCGCCGAGGAGACGCAAAAGCAGCCGGAGCAACGGCACGTCAAGGGCATCGTCCCCATCGACATCTATGCAAAGGTGGCCCCCGAGGACACGGCCAGCAAGCAAGTGGCCTGCGACAATGCGGCCCAGGAGCGCGCTCTGGTTGCGCAGGGCGAGGTGGACAGCGACAACAGCGCGTTCTTCCAGCCCGTCGGCGAGCTCGCCGCCTCCGCCCCCGCGGACCCGTCGCCGTTTTACGACGGCTATACGAACCGTGAAGTCATGCTGGGTTTCGTGACGCAGACCTACCAGATTTACGAGCCCAAGCCGAAATACCACCTCATCGCCGGCACCTTCACGGACGGCGCGCCGACCGGGCTACGGTATACGTCCGAAGGGCTGATCACGGATTGGCTCGCGCATTCGCCGCCCCACCAAGCGCTCGTCGAGAGCGCCGACCGGGACGCCCTCTGGTGCGGAGAGGCGCCCCTGCCGCTCGGCGACCACCTCGCCGATGTCACGGTCCCGCTCTTCTACCTCGGCGCCGCGGGCGGCTTCGGTGATCACGGCCTCTACTCCACCACGGTCGTCGGCTCCACCGACGTGACCACGCATGTCGTGCGTCGGCTCCCGGCCGAAGACGAGCCCGAAGACTTCGGTCACGGCGACCTGCTCTACGCGGACGACGCGCCTGCGCTCGCGTGGGAGCCGCTTTCGCAGTGGCTGCTCGCGCATTGAGGGACGCGAGATGCGCCGTCGCCGCTCGAGCCCCCGCGAGCTTGATCGTCTCCGGGCCCCGCGGCTCGCCACCGAAGGCTCCGCCCTTGCAGACGCTCGCGTTCGCCAGCTCGGGATGGCTTCGGTCAGGGACGTCCACGGCCGTTCGCGCTAGGCTCGGATTCGGATGCCGCCGCGGCCCGGCAAGACGCAATCACCTCGGGACGGAGGCCCCAGCCGTTTCGTCGGACGCGAGCACGCGCTTCAGAAAATCGCTGAAGCGTTCGCGCGGGGTCGCCTCGTCGAGCTCGTCGGGCCGCCGGGCGTCGGCAAGACACGGCTCGCCACGGAGTTCGCGCGGCGCACGCCGCCCCTCTCCGCGCTTCGGTTCTGCGACCTGACGGAAGCCGCCTCGCTGAGCGCGTTCCTGTTCCAGGTGGCGCGTTGCCTCGGCGTGCCGGTGCCGCTCGACATCTCCCCGGAGGAGCTCGCCCGGCGCGTGCGCGAGCAGGTCTCGGCGGACGACGCCCTGCTGCTCGTGCTCGACAACTTCGAACAGCTCCCCGCGTCGGCCGACGCGGCGCTCGCAGCGTGGTTCGAACGCCCGGGGGCGCGCGTGCTCGTAACGTCGCGGCGGCGCCTCGCCGGTGCGCCCGCGACGACGATCAGCCTCGCGCCGCTCTCGACCGAGCGGCGCCCAGGCGAGCCCTGGTCCGAAGCGGCGGAGCTGCTCGTGACGCGCGCTGCGGCCTTCGCCGGCGACGCGTTTGATCCGCAGGAGGATCGCGCGACGCTCGAAGAGCTCGCCCGTGAGCTCGATGGCCTGCCCCTCGCGCTCGAGCTCGCGGCGTCGCGCTTCCGCATGCTCGCGCCGAAGCAGGTGCTCGCGCGCCTCTCGCAGCGCTTCCGCATGCTCCGGCGGCCCGACGGGACGATCACCCGGGCGAACCTCCGCGAGAGCATCGAGATGTCGTTCGTGATGCTCGCCCCGCCGGAGCAGGACGCGTTCCTCGCGAGCTCCGTGTTCCGCGGCGGTTTTTCGCTCGACGCCGCCGACGCCGTGCTCGGCGAGGAAGGCGAGTCGTGGCCGCTCGACCTGCTCGAATCGCTGCTCGACCAGTCGATGCTGACGGTCGACCAGGATCCGAACGAGCGCCGCTACGACCTCCTGATCTGCATCCGCGAGTTCGCCGAGAGCGAGCTTTCGCGCCGGGAAGGTGGCGCGGCACGCGCGGCCGCGCGGCATGCTCGCTACTACGTGGGCCTCGGCGAGCGGCTCGTCGGTTCGGCCGACGCCGGCGCGCGCCGCGCCCTCGAACACGAGCGCGAGAACCTGGCCACGATCGTCCATCGGCGAGGGCTCCTGGGGGCCGATCTCGCGCTCCGCGCAGCGCTCGTGCTCGCCGCGCCCGCGTCCGGGCTGCCGTACATCACGGTCGAGGAACTGCTCGGCGGCGCGCTGGGCGACGACGCCGCCGAAGGTGCGCCGCCTCTCCTCGTGGGTCGCGCGCTCTTTTCGCGCGGGACGGTGCGCCGCTTCCTCGGCCGGATGTCGGAGTCGACGGCCGATCTGGATCGGGCGCGCGCGATCGGCGAGTCGACCGGCGACCGCGCGCTGCTCGCCGAGTCGTTCGCGGGGCTCGGCAACACGCTGGCGGGCCTCGGGGACTGGGGACGCGCGCGCGCCTTCTTCGAACGTGCGCTCGAAGCGTGTGCCGAGCCGAAGCTCCGCCCGCGGCTGCTCGCGATGCTCGCGAACAGCTTCGGCGGGACCGACGAATACGACCGCGCCATCCCGCTCTTTCGCCAGTGCATCACGGAGTCCGACCGCGCCGGCGACGAGAACACCTCCGCGACGTCGCGCCTCGCGCTCGGGGTGATCCTGCTCGCTGCGGGCAACTTCGACGAAGCGGAGCGCCTCCTCGGCGACGCGCTCGAAGCCCTCACGCGCATCGGCTCGCCGCACTGGGAGGGGATCACGCTCTCGTACCTCGCGCGCTGCAAGCAAGAGCGGGGCGATCTCACCGGCGCGCTCACGTTGTACTCCGACGCCGTGGCCCGCCTCGACGCCGCGGGCGTGCGGCGCGCCCAGGCCGTCGCCTTGTACCAGTTCGCGACCGCGCTCATCGAGGCGGGCGAGCTCTCCGCTGCCGCGAAGCACCTGCGCGCCGCGTTGCCCATCGCGCGTGAGAACTGCGGCGAATACGAGGGCGTCGTGCTCGCGGCCCAAGGCGTCGTCGCCGCGCGGCGGGGCGCGACCGGCGACGCGGCGACGCTCTACCGGCGCGCCGAAACGTCGCTCTCCGCCTACCCCAAGCCGATGTTCCTCGCGGCGGTGCGCGTGCTGCTCGGCGCGGATCCGCCGGCCGCGTTCGCGACGAGCTCGGAGGTGCGCCTCGCCCTGCGCCTGCGGAGCCCGGTCCCCGCGCCGCACGCGGCGCCTCCGCTTCTCCTCGCGCGTGACGGGAGCTGGTTCCGCGCGCCCGGGAGCGACGCCTCCATCCCGCTCGAACGACGCAAGGCGATCCGCGGCGTGCTGCGCGCCCTCGCGCGGCAGCGGGAGGAGCGCCCGGGCGAGGCCGCCTCGGTCGCGGCGCTCGTCGAGGCGGGATGGCCTGGCGAGCGCATCCTCACCTCCGCGGCCGCCGAGCGCGTCTACGCCGCCGTGGCGACGTTGCGCCGCCTGGGCCTGCAGGGCGTCATCCAGCAGAAGGCCGGCGGGTACCTCCTCTCCCCCGAGTGCCCGGTCGTCTTGAGCTGATTCCGGCGGGAGCACCCGCCTTTCAACAAACTTTCAACGCGGCCCCGCGAGCGCCGGCGCCATCCTTCACGCGCAGGCTTAACGACGAGGTCATCACCATGATTCGCAAGCTTATTTTCGCCACGGTCGGCTGTACGATGGCGCTCCTCGCGGGGTGCGCCGACGACGTCCCCCCCGCATCGGACACCGGTTCCGGCGGCGCCGGCGGCGCCGGCGGCGCCGGCGGACAGGGCGGAGGCGGCGGCTGCATCACGCTCGACGTCTCGCGCACGCAGATCTACCACTTCACGGACGCCTCCTTCTCCGTGCAGGCGAACGTCTCGCCCAGGGCTGACGACGCGTACCAGACGCTCGCCGTCCTCGAGCTCTACGACGATTGGATCACCCCGGGGTTGCCTCCGCTCGTGCCGGGAAGCTTCGATCTCGCGGCGGCGCCGAACGACCGCTTCGGGAGCTGCCAGCACTGCGTCACGGTGATCACGCCGGACTCCAGCGAGATTCCTACGCGCACGTACTTCCAGACGAGCGGCAAGTTCGAGCTCACGAAGCTCGACCCCGACGATCGGAGCATCGCGGCCGGCAACATCACCGACGTCACGCTCTCCGAGGTCACGCGCAAGGAGGACGGGACGTGGGAAGCCGTGCCGGGCGGCGGCTGCTTCGTGATCCCCTCCTGGTCGTTCGACACGACACCCGTCGACGGCATCCCGTGCGAGAAGGCCGAGGACTGCGGCAACACCACGCGCCAGGTCTGCTCGCCCAAGACGAACACGTGCGCGCCTTACGAGTGCCTCTTCACCTTCGACGTCGTGTGCCCCGAGGGCGAGCAGTGCATGGCGCAGGTGCCCGCGGAGAACTCGATCGGGGCTTGCTACAAGACGTGCACGCCCTTCGCCTCGGGCGCCTGCCCCACCGGCGAAGAGTGCATCGCGATCGACCCGGTGCAGTACTACGGCGTCTGCCGGCCGACGGGCGACGGCGCGCCCGGCGAGGCGTGCAGCGAGCCCGACATCTCGACGGGCTGCGAGGCCGGCAGCCTGTGCGCGGGCGTGCCCGCCGCGTGCGAGAAGACCTGCTCGTACCTCACGGCCGACCCCGGCTGCCCCGAAGGCCGCGTCTGCGGCATGTCAAACGTCTGCCTCGCGCCCGAGAGCGGCGATCCGGCCCCCATCGACGGCGCGTGCGAGCCGAGCTGGGTGCCGTATCGCGGCTGCGCCGCTGACGGCGAGGCGTTCCGCGGCATCTGCCTGAGCCTCTACCCCGAAGAGCCGATCGAGCATTGCGAGCGCATCTGCCGCACGGACATCAACGAGTGCCCCGCGGGCGAGTACTGCGCGGGCCTCTTCTCGAACCCGAACGTCGGCCTCTGCTGGACGATCCCCGTCTGCGGCGACGGCGTGCTCGACCCGCTCAACGAGATCTGCGACGACGGCAACACCGCGTCGGGAGATGGCTGCTCGGGCGACTGCGACACGGCCGAGTTCGACGTCCTCTGCAAGCTCGCCGAGCCGCTCCCGCTCGACGTCGACATCCAGAGCACGACGGCAGGCGCGCCCACCGGCTACGGTGGGAGCTGCGAGCTCTACATCGTCGTGCCCTCGAAGACGTTCACCTTCGACGTGCCGGGACCGGGCCGGCTCTCGCTCCGCCTCACGTCGGCGGAGGACCTCGACCTGCTCGTGCTCGGCGACTGCGCCGATCCGAGCGGCAGCGAGCTCGCTTGCAAGAGCACTGCGAACACCCCCGAGGAGCTCGATTTCGACTTCGCGACCACGCCGAGCGGCCCCGTGATGATCGTCGTGCGTGGCAACACGATGAAGGACGAAGGGCCCTTCACGCTGCGGGCGGCGTTCACGCCGGCGGTCTGCGGCGACGGCGTCGCGGTCGGGCCCGAGGTTTGCGACGACGGCAACACGGTGCAGGGCGAAGGCTTCTGCTCGGCCGATTGCCTCAGCCCTGACTGGCCCACGACCTGCGGCGGCCTCGCGATGCTCTCCACCGCGTCGCCGAACGTCGGCGATACGACGAGCGCGCCGAACCTCAACAACACCGACGGCTACTGCACCTACAACACTGGCGGCGAGGTCATGTACCGCTACGTCGCGCCGAAGGACGGGACGCTGACGCTGCACCTCGACGAGACGAACGCGAACTACGCCCTCTACGTGATCGACGGCTGCGCGGCGGCGACCGAGGGCACGCTCCTCGGGTGCTCGAACTGGGGCTGGCCCCCGAACAGCGTCGAGGATGTCGCGGTGCCTCTCGTCGCGGGGCACGAGGTGACCGTCGTCGTCGACACGATCCTGCCCAGCAAGGGCGGTCCGTTCAGCCTCCAGGCGACCTTCCAGTAACGCGCAGCGACGACCCCCTCGTCGCTCCCCCCACGCGCCACATCCCCGCCTGGCGTCCTCCCGCCGCCGGCCCGCCCTTCCCTGCATCCCCGCGCTGGGCACACGTGGCCCAGCGCACCCTCCTTTCCTCCCTCCGGCACAACACGACGTTGCGCGAATCACATTTCGCCCCGTCGTGTCCCACCTCCCACGGAAGCCACGAAAACGGACTTGACTTTGAACTTCATTTTCAACAAATGTTGGAGCAGTTCGCGTCAAGGAAGTGTTCAAGCCAACATGATCGAACGAGCGGGTCATCTCCGACTCCTTTGCGGGCCCATCGTCGCGGGGCGGCTCGCGGGAGGGGCGCGCAATGCCTGAGCCCTCGAATGCGCGCTGGCCTCTCTCGGCCGCGCAGCACGGCATCTGGTTGGGCCAGGAGCTCGACCCGACGCTCCCGATCTACAACGCCGGCGAATGCATCGAGATTGGCGGAGCCGTGGATCCGGCCGTCTTCGAGGCCTCCCTGCGGCAGGCGGTCACGGAGGCCGAGGCGCTGCACATGCGCCTTTTCCTGGCCGAAGACGGACCCCGGCAGCACCTCGCGCCTTCCCTCGATTGGCCCCTGCACCGGATCGACGTCGCCTGCGAAGCCGATCCGTGGATTCTCGTGGACGCATGGATGCGGGCGGACCTCGGAACGACCGTCGATCTGCGCCGCGGGCCGCTCTTCACGGAGGCCCTTTTCACGGCCGGCGCCGACCGAACGTACTGGTACCAGCGGGCCCACCACATCGCGCTCGACGGTTTTGGATTTTCGCTCATCGCGCGGCGCGTGGCGGAGCTTTATACGGCCCGCATCGAAGGCCGCACCAGCACCGGCGCGCCGTTCGGCTCGCTCCTGCGCGTCGTCGAGGAAGACCTCGCCTACCGCGCCTCCCCTGCCTACGAGCGCGACCGCGCCTTCTGGACGCAACGTTTTGCCGATCGCCCCGTGCCGGTCAGCCTCGGCGTTCGCTCCGCCATGGCGTCGCGCAGCGCCTTGCGAAAAACCACATCGCTCTCCCCCGCCACGATGGAGCGAATGCAGGTGGTGGCGCGCAGCGCCGGCGCGAGCTGGCCCGACGTGATCGTCGCCGCAATAGCAGCCTATACGAATGCCATGACCGGCGCGCCGGAGATCGTCCTCGGCCTCCCGGTCATGGGCCGCCTGGGCTCCGTCTCCCTGCGAATTCCGAGCATGGTGATGAACATCGTGCCGCTCCGCGTCCCTGTCGCAAAAGGAACGAGCCTGTCCGCGCTCGTCAAGACGGTCGCCGACGAGATGCGCGCGATCCGGCCCCATCTGCGCTACCGGTACGAGCAGCTTCGCCGCGATCTCAAGCTGCTCGGCGGGGATCGGCGTCTGTTCGGCCCGGTCGTGAACATCATGCCGTTCGATTACGACCTGCGCTTCGCCGGCCACCGCGCCATCGCGCACAACATCTCCGCCGGGCCGGTCGAAGACATCGCGATGAACGTGTACGCGCGGTCGGACGGGCGCGGGCCTCGCGTCGATTTCGACGCCAACCCGGATTGTTACAGCGCCGAAGAGCTCGCGACGCATCAACAGCGATTCCTGGATTTCCTCGAAGCGGCGCTGTCTGCTCCCGCGCAGCCGCTCGCTGAATTCACGATCCCCGGCGCCGCGGCGCCTTCGGCATCCACGGCAGAATCGCGACCCGGCGAGATCCTCGACGGCGGACCGCTGAACGCCCCGCCGCGTGACATCGTCGAACAAATCCTCGAGCACGCGCACGCCAACCCCGACGCCGTCGCCCTGGAGCACGAGGGGCGACGAATGACGTATGGCGAGCTCGTCCTCGCAGCCCAGCGGCTCTCGGCCCGCCTCGTGGCGCTCGGCGCCGGCCCGGGCACGCTCGTCGCCTTGATGCTTCCCCGCAGCGTGGAGGCCATCACCGCCATTCTCGCCACGTTGTTCTCCGGCGCGGGATACCTGCCCCTCGATCCCAAGGGGCCGAACAGCAGAACGGCGGCGATCCTCGCAGACGCCGGCCCCGTGGCGCTGGTCACGAATTCTGAATACGCCGAGCAAGCGAAGCAGACCACGACGGCCCCGATCGTGCGGGTGGACGAGGAGGGCCCCTCCGACCTGCCCGAGGCGCCGATTCGTGGAGGAGCCGAGCATCCGGCGTACGTGATTTACACCTCCGGCTCGACGGGCCGGCCGAAGGGTGTCGTGATCAGCCGCGCGGCCCTCTCGCATTTCGTGGCCGGCGCGACGCACGGGTATGGCTTCCGCCGCGACGATCGGGTGCTCCAGTTCGCGCCGCTGCAATTCGACGCGAGCGTCGAGGAAATCTTCGGGAGCCTGTGCCTGGGCGCCACGCTGGTCTTGCGCACGGAGGCGATGTTGCAATCGGTCCTCCGGCTGCTCGACGCTTGCGCCGAGCACGCCATCACCGTGCTCGACCTGCCCACGGCCTTCTGGCACGAGGTCGCCTACAGCCTCTCGACCGGCGCGGCATCCCTTCCCCCCAGCGTCCGCATCGTCATCATTGGCGGGGAGGCTGCACTCCCGGAGCACGTCGCGCGGTTTCGTCGCGCCGTCGGCCCCACAGTCAGATTGTTCAATACGTATGGCCCCACGGAAGCGACCGTCGTGGCCACGTTCGCCACGTTGTGCGGCGGCGAAACCACGGCCGGACGTGACGAGGAAGTCCCGATCGGCACCCCCTTGCCCGGCGTCCGCGCGGCCATCCTCGACGCGGAGGGAAGGCTCGTCGCGCGGGGCGCCGTGGGGGAGCTGTATCTGATGGGCGGAGGGCTGGCTACGGGATATCTCGGGCAACCGGAGCTCACCGCCTCGCGTTTCCCGACCCTCGAACACCTGCCCAATCAGCCGCGCGCTTACCGCACCGGGGACCTCGTCCGGCAAAACGAGGACGGCCTGCTCGTGTTCATCGGTCGTGTCGACGAGGAGCTCAAAATCAGCGGGCACCGCGTCGATCCGGGCGAAATCGAGACCGTCTTGCTTCGTTTCCCAGGCGTGCGCGAGGTCGCGGTGGTGGGATCCGTCCTGCCCGGGGGCATCAAGCGCCTCGCCGCGCACCTCGTGGCCGACGCTCCCCTGCCCTCCCCGGCCGCGCTCCGCCAGCACGCGCAATCGGCATTGGCGCCCGCCTCCATCCCGTCGGCCTTCTTCTTCACGGATCGATTGCCGCGGACCAGCACGGGCAAAATCGACCGCGCCGCCCTGCGCGACGCAGGCGCCACCCGCACCGCCGCGTCGAATGCCCCGGCGACGGACCTCGAAAAGATCGTGATGGGCGTCTGGGAGCAAATCCTCGGGATTTGTGATCTCTCCGTGGAGGATGATTTCTTCGAACGCGGCGGACAGTCCCTGCAAACCATTCAGGTCGCCACGCGCCTCGGCGTCACGCTCGGGCGCGAGATCCCCGTCGCCATGGTGTTTCGCCACCCGACGATCGCGGAGCTCTCGCGCGCCCTGGAGCAAGCCGGGAGCGTCACGAAGGCCTCCGCGGGGCTCACGGAGGCCATGCTGGCCGACGCCGTGCTCCCGGAGGACATCGTCCCTCCCGCGCTCGCGGCCGTGCCTTCGTCGCCCCGCCAGGTCGTATTGACGGGCGCGACGGGGTTCGTCGGGGTGCACCTCCTGCATGCCCTCTTGCAACGCACCACGGCCCGCGTGGTTTGTCTCGTGCGCGCTGCGGACGAGAAACGAGCGGCGGACCGGCTCCGCACCGCGTTGGAAAAACAGCACCTGCCGACAACGCATTTCGAGGATCGGGTCGTGGCCATGCCCGCGGATCTCGCCTTGCCCCGCCTCGGGCTCGGGGAGGAGACGTGGAACCGTCTGGCCACGGAGTCCGACGCGATCTACCACGACGCCGCGATCGTCAGCCTCGTCCGTGATTATCGCAGCATGCGCGCGGTGAACGTCCTCGGGACCCGCGAGGTCTTGCGCCTCGCCACGACAGCACGCCCGAAGCCCGTCCACCATGTCTCGACGCTTGCCGTGGCGCCGTCGATCGCGAAAAACCCCGAAGTCCACGAGGCGTTCGTCGCGGCACACCCCGAGCTCGGCGACGGCTACAAGCAGAGCAAATGGATCGCCGAGCGCCTCGTCGAGCAAGCGGGCGAGCGTGGATTGCCGGTCGCCGTGTATCGCCTCGGCCGCGTCGTCGGCGCTCCCGAGACGGGGGTCGTCAACGAGCAGGACCTCGTCTTCCGCCTGCTCCTCGCCGGCATCCCCAAGGCGACTTTGCCCGACCTCGACGTCTCCGAGACATGGACGCCCGTCGATTACGTGGCGCGCGCCATCGTCGAGCTCTCCCTCCCCGCGCCGTCGCGCGCTGCGGTGTACAACCTGGCCCCCGCGCCCGACGTTCGGTTGAAGGACGTGTTCCGCTGGGTCCACGAGTATGGGTATGCCGTCGAGACCTGCTCTGTCCCGGCCTTCCGCGCTCGCCTGGGGAGCGACGCCGGCGCCGCCGAGAGCGCCACGCTCGCCTTTTTTGATCTCCAGGCAGATCCCGGAGAGCAGCCGCAAGCCTTCGGCCTGGGGCGCGTACGTTGTGACAACGTGATTCGTGGCCTGTCGGGCAGCGGAATCGATTGCCCCACCATCGATCGTTCGCTCGTGTTTCGTTATCTGGATCATTGCGTCGAGACCGGCAAGCTGCCGCGCCCATCGAACCGGCGAGAGGGCCGCGCCTGAAGCGACGCTCCACCCGAACCAAAGGAAATCTCGCATGACCTCACGGAAGCTTGGTGTAGACGAAGGCAGTCGGGAGCTGGGTCTCCCGCGCCCCATCGTCGGGGAATTGAAGCTCGATCGCTCGAATGCGCTGCTCGCCGATGCGCGCCGGTTGATCCCCGGCGTCACCCAGTCGCTCATGAAGCGGCCGGAGATGTACGCGCTCGGCTCGTTCCCGGTGTACCTCGAGACCGGCGAGGGCGCGCTCGTGCGCGACGTCGACGGCAACGAGTACATCGATTACATCTGCGGCCTCGGGGCAAACACGCTCGGGCACAACCACCCGGCTGTCGTCCGCGCCATTCGCGAACCGCTCGGCAACGGCGTGCTGCATTCATTGCCCACGGAGATCGAGGTCACGGCCACGCGCGCGCTGGTCGATTTGATCCCCGGCGCGGAGATGGCCCGCTTCTTCAAGACCGGAGCGGACGCGACCTCCGCCGCGATCCGGCTCGCCCGCCACGTGACGGGGCGCGAAAAGGTCGTCACGATCGGCTACAATGGCTGGCACGATCACTTCATGTTTGACACGCCCGGCGTGCCGGCGGTGCTGCGCGACTACACCTATCGCATGCCGCTCATGGCCGAGGCCGAAGAGCAACCGCTGCTCGACTTGATCGCCCAGAAGGGCTCCGAAATCGCGCTCGTGCTGCTCTCGCTCCCCTACAAGCGCATCGTCTCGGCGGAGTTCTTGCGCACCTTACGCGAGACCTGCCACGCCCACGGCGTGCTCTTCGTGCTCGACGAGGTCGTGACGGGCTTCCGGCTCGCGCTCGGCGGCGCCCAGGAGTATTACGGGATCGCGGCCGATTTCGTGTGTCTCTCGAAGGGCATCGCGGCGGGCATGCCGCTCTCCGCCATCGCCGGTCCGCGGGAGGTGATGAGCCGCCTCGCGGAGCTCCAGGTCTCGACGACGTTCGGCGGCGAAATGCTCTCCCTGGAGGTTTGCAAGGCTGTCCTCGGAGAATACCGGGACACCGATTACATCCAGCGGATCGCCTCCCTCGGCAAACGGCTTCGGGAAGGCATCAACGAGAAGTCCAAGAAGATCGGGACACCGCTGCGCGTGGTCGGCTACGATGCGATTCCGTTCTTCCTCTTCGCGGACGATCTGCCGACGCACACGAAATTTGCGGCGCAGTTCGTCGGCGCCATGGCGACGCGCGGCGTGCTCCTGCGCCGCGACGTGAGCTTCATCTCGGGCGTGCACACGCAGGCGCAGATCGATTTCACCATCGACGCGGCGCACGACGCGCTCACCGAGATGGCGAAGCGCGGCGCATTCGAGGGCAGCCCGGCCGGCGCGAGGTCCTGAATCTCCGATGGCCCGTGCGCGTCGTCTTTCGTGCACCGGATGGGCCGGGGGCCTGGCCCTCGTCCTCTCGGTTTGTCCGCCCGCCCTTGCGCAGGACGCGGAGCCGAGTGGCTCGGCGCCTGCGCAGGCGAGCCCGACGACCGAGCGCACGGTGCACCCGCCCGAGCTTCTCGAAGTGGCCGAGGCGGTCTATCCGGAGCAGGCGCGCGCGGCCCGGCGGGAGGGCCGCGTGGTGCTGAAGCTCCGCATCGACGCAGCGGGGCACGTCACGAAAGCCGAAGTCGTGGAGCCGGCCGGAAACGGGTTTGACGAAGCCGCACAAGCGGCGGTATTGCGATTCCGTTTCACGCCGGCTCGCCGCGGAGACAAGGCCGTCGCGGCGATCGTCCTCTACGCCTACGAATTCAGATTGCCGCCGGAGCCCGCCCCAGCCCCCGAGGCCCGGCCGGCGCAGGCCACGGCCCCCGCAGCACCCGAGCCGACGGCCCCCGCAGCGCCCGTCACGGTCGGTCCTGCCAAACCTCCGATCGACGTCATGGTCCGCGGCGCCTCCGAGGCCGACCGCCTGCGCCGGTCCGCACAGGCGGTCCAGGTCATCGAAACCGAAGACGCGCAACGACGCACCGCGGACCTCGGCGAGGTGCTGGCGCGCGCCGAGGGCGTGGGGGTGCGCCGGGCCGGCGGGCTCGGCTCGAACGCGCGCCTCTCGCTCAATGGCCTTACGGGCGATCAGATCCGCCTTTTCCTCGACGGCGTGCCCCTCGACCTCGCCGGGTATGCGCACGGGATCACGAATGTCCCGGTCAACCTCGTCGAGCGCATCGAGATTTACCGCGGCGTCGTCCCCGTGCGTTTTGGCGCCGATGCCCTGGGAGGCGCGGTAAACCTCGTGACCGATGCGGACATCCGCGGCACGCACGCCTCGGCATCCTACCAGGTCGGATCCTTCAAGACCTATCGATTGACGCTGAGCGCCCGACATCTGCACGAGCCCAGCGGCTTTTTCGCGCGCGTGAATGGCTTTTACGACTACACGCAAAACGATTATCCGATCGACGTCGAGGTCTTCGACGAGAAAGGCCGCCTCTCGCCGGCCCGCGTACATCGGTTCCACGACGGCTACCGCGCCGGCGGCGGGAGCGTCGAGGTGGGGCTCGTCGGGCGCCCGCGGGTGGAGCGGCTCCTCCTGCGCGCCTTCTACACCGAGCATCAAAGGGACGTTCAGCATAATGCCCTCATGTCCGTCCCTTATGGCGCGGTCACCTACGGCAAACAATCCGCAGGCGCGCACCTCCGGTATGCGCAGCCCTTCTCCCGAAGGACCCGGTTCGACGCGGTGGCCGGGTACACGTACACGCGCACGGCATTCCAGGACCTCTCCACGTGCCGGTACGACTGGAACGGCCGTTGCGTCTTCGAGCTCCCGCAACGCGGCGAGATCGAGGCCCGCGCGATTGATCAGGTCATCCAGCAACACAACGCCTTCGCCCGCTTCAACCTGGCCTGGAACCCCGCGCCCTGGCATTCGCTCCGCTTCGGGCTCTCGCCCACCTATGCCGCTCGAACGGGGAAAGACCACGCCATTGCCGCGACCGACTACGACCCGCTCACCGCGCAGCGAGGGCTCCTGAGCAGCGTGGCCGGCGCGGAATACGAAGCGCGCCCGTTCGCCGGGAAGCTCGCGAACATCGCGTTCGCCAAGGCCTATCTGCAGATGGCCCGGACGAAGGAGCAACTGCCGAACGGCACCCTCCGCGACCTCGACCGGACGACCCAGCGCGGGGGGATCGGCGACAGCCTGCGGTTCCGCTTCTCCGAAGCATTCTACGCCAAGGCATCGTACGAGTATGCCACCCGCTTGCCGAACCCGGACGAGGTGTTTGGCAATGGCGCGCTCATCATCGAAAACCTGCACCTCGAACCGGAGGCGAGCCACAATGTCAACCTCGGCCTCACCCTGGAGCGCGCCGAGACCGCCGCCGGCCTTTTTCGGTTCAACGTGAACGGCTTCGGGCGCTTTGCGGAGAACCTCATCGTCCTGCTCAGCAACGGCAATTATTTTCAGCACGAGAACGTCCTCTCGGCGCGATCGGTCGGCGTCGAGGGCGCGCTCGGCTGGACGTCTCCGGGGGATTGGGTCGCGCTCGACGGATACGTCACCTGGCAGGATTTTCGCAACACGGCGAGCGAAGGTGCATTCGGTAAGTTCGAGGGAGATCGCATCCCCAACCGCCCGTACCTGTTCGCCGGCGCGAGCGCCCGCGTACAAGGGTCCGATTTGCTCCGGCCGCGCGACGCCCTCTCGCTCACGTGGCAGGCTCGTTACGTCGAGGCCTACTTCCGCGGCTGGGAGAGCATCGGGGCCGTGGATTCCAAGCTCGTCATTCCCTCGCAGCTCGTCCACACGCTCGCGCTCACGTATTCGATGAAGCACGGCGACGGCTCCGTCAGCGGGACCCTCGAGGTGCAGAACCTGACGGATGAAAAGGTCTTCGATTCGTTCGGGGTCCAGCAGCCGGGGCGAGCGGCGAACGCCAAGCTCGTCCTCGAGCTCTGACCCACCATTGCTTCCCAAGGAGATACATCCATGAAAAAAATGACGGCGCTTCTGATCACCCTTGCGTTTCCTGCCCTCGCCGCCTGCAGCGGCGGTGACGGCGACGGCACCGGCGGCACCGGCGGCTCTGGCGGTACCGGCGGTCAGGGGGGCGGGGGCGGCTCCGCGACCGGCCCCCTGTATGCCCTCACGACCCAGGTCTTCGGCGCCAACGGCGGGGACAACACGAGTTATATCCTCGTGACCGACAAGCTCGGGGGCGACGCCACGCTCACGCTCGACAATGGCGTCGAAATCGCGGGCCGCGCTCTCGGTGTCGGGCCCGAGGACGGAGGCGCCGTGTTCATCGTGGGCGACGCCGGCCCGACCGTGACGCGTTACGACCTCCAGGCGGACGGCACCTTGCGCGCGGGCACCACGATGAGCTTCCAGGGCAAGGGAATCGCCACGATCGGCGAGTATCACGGACAATTCCAGTTCGTCTCCGAGACGAAGGCGTATTTCTTCGACGGCGCCACGGCCCAGGTCATCGTCTGGAATCCGAAGGACATGACGATCACCGGGGACATCAAGCTCAATGAGCTCGTCATTGCTGATACCACGTTGACGTTCACGGCTGCGCCGCTGCGCCTGGGCGACGATGTCATCACGTTCGCCGCGTATCGAAAGGGACCGGAGGTCCCGAGCCGGTCGGCGGTCGTCGTCGTGAATGGCAAGACGGACCAGGCGACGGTCGTCACGGACGATCGCTGCGGCTACGTGCGTGATGGCATCGAAGGGCCCGACGGCAAGATCTATCTCGCCACGGAGGCCTACGGCTCGGCCGTGCACCGGTTGAACGAGGCCAATGCCGCGCCGCCCTGCATGCTCCGATTCGACCCGACGACGAAGACGTTCGACGCCGCGTTCCACGTGGAACTCAACACGCTCTTTGGCGGACAAACAGCCGGCTCGCTGATCCGCGGCCCGGGAAACGAGGCCTTCTTGCGGGTGCTCGACGAGAACGTTTTCCCCATCATGCCGGACACGCACCCGCGCGTCCTCGCGAGCGCCTCGGCCTGGAAATGGGCGACCGTCACGCTCGGCGACACCCCGACGGCCGAGGTGCTCGACGCCGCCCCCAACAATGGGAGCGTCATTCCGCTGCAGTTCGGTGACCGGAGCTTCGTCTCGCTCTTCCAGGGCCAGGACTCCACGAAGCTCCTCGAGCTTGGCGCGAAGGGCCCGGGTGAAATCGCGCTGAGCACGCCTGGCCTCGTCTTCTCGGGCCTGAAGATCCGATGACACCTCCGCAATCCGCGAAAGAGGCCCCTCCGCCGCGGACCGAGACCCCTCGCCGCCGAGGGTATGGCGCCGTCATGAAATTCATTCGGCGCCTCCACATGTATCTCGGCCTGCTCGTGTTTCCGTGGGTGCTCCTCTTCGGGATGAGCGGCGCGCTCTTCAACCATCCCGAGATCGGGCGTGACATCGAGCAGCGGGACCTCTCCGCGGCGGAGTTCGCCACGCTCACCGGAATGAAACCCTGGGATCCGGACGACATCGCGCAGAAGGTCGTCGCGCAGCTCAATGCCGGATCCCCGGGGGGTTACGTGCTCGATTCGGGCGCCCCGCGCTCCTTCTCGGGCTGGCCGCTCCTCGCGACGCCGGCCCGGAGCGGAGGGCGCCACGTGCTTATCGTCAGCCTCGACGGCGGCGGCGCGACGGTCTCCACCCATGCCCCGGAGCCGAAATCCGATCCTCCCCCCTTCGCCGGCGCCACGGTCGATCTGCCCGAATACAAAATGGCGGCGGTGCAGGAGCAGGTGAAAGAGCTCCTGCCGAAGCTGGGCATCGACGCAGAGGCACCTTTGCGGGCGCATCCGAAGGCCCACCCCGAGCTACGTTTTCGCGTGCATGATGCCAATGCCCGCACGTGGAACATCGTGTACGACCTCAGCACGGGCCGCGTCGACGGCCGGCCGGCCGGCCCGGGCCAGCTCCGCTTCGTCGAGCTCCTCGAGAGGCTCCACACCACGCACCATTTCCCCATTCACGGGGACATGGCCTGGTTCTTCGCGCTCTTCGCGGACATCACCGGCATCACGCTCATCGTGTGGGCGCTCAGCGGCCTCGCGATGTGGTGGCAGATGAAGCCCACGCGGGTCCTCGGCGCGCTCGCGATCACGGTCGCCATCGCTGCCGCGGCGCTCGTCATGCGCGGGACGGCCTCGGAGATTCAATTCGGCAATGTGCGGGGCGACGGCCCCTGAGCACGGCGCGACGGCGGCGTCACACCCCCAGCGTGGCGCCGCCGTCGACGCAGAGATCGTGCATGGTGATGTGCCGTGCCTGATCCGAGAGCAGAAACAACACCGCGTCCGCGACGTCGGCGGGCTCGGCGATCCTTTGCAGGGGAATCCCCACCTTGAACGCCGCGGGCGCGCCGTCGATCACGGCCTGCGCCCCGCTCCCGTCCTTCCACAACGATCGCTGCATCGGCGTATCCGTCGATCCTGGTGAGACCACGTTGCATCGGATGCCGTGCTTCGCGAGTTCGAGCCCGAGGCATTGGGTAAACATGGCGACCGCGGCCTTCGACGCCGCATACGCGGACATGTGCATGCGCGGCGTCCGCGCAGCGTTGGATCCGACGGTCACGATGGCCCCGGAGCGGCGCGGCACCATGTGCCGAGCCACGGCCCGGCACAGGTAGAATACCCCCCGAGCATTGACTGCGAAGGTCCGCTCCCAATCCTCGTCGCGCAGCGCTTCGATGGGACCCACATGCAGCACGCCCGCGACATTGACGAGGAAATCGATGGGGCCGTGCTCACGCTCGATCCGGTCCACCGTCGCGTCGACCGCCTCGCTGTTCGTGACGTCCGCGGAAAACGGCTCGACGCGCTGGCCGCTCGCCTGCATTTCGGCGACCACCTCACCGAGGCGCTTCGCGTTCGAATCCACCGCGGCCACCCGTGCGCCGCGGGCGGCGAGCGCTCGCACGACCGCCCCCCCGATGCCCTGCGCAGCGCCCGTCACGAGCGCGGTTTTACCCGTGAACGCCATGCGCCTCCTGCCCTTCCGGTCGGGGCCAGCGAGCGTGCTGCAATCGCGGCGAGAGCATGTCCCACCACTCTTCGAGCGTCGCTCGCTCGGCGAGCTCCACGAACGAAATCTCGATGCCTGCATACCGGAGCCGCTCGACGAGCGTCATGAGGCGGATGGAATCGAGGCCCAGGTCGAGGAGAGAATCGCCGTCCAGGATCTCCGAGGCGGGCCGCTCCAAAAGCTCGGCGATCTCGCTGCGCAGGCGCTCGAGGTCGAATGGCGCCTCCTCCGGCGAGCCCTCCTCGAACGCATCCATCACGTCGCGGGTCGAGAGCACGATGCCGCACCGCTGCGCCACATAGGTCATGGCCATCTCGTGCCAGTTTCGCGTGAAATCGGACGTCGCGTCGGCCACGAAAAACGGCTGCACGTCGTTCATGAAAGCCTCGCCTGCGGTCAACATGCACCCGATGTGCGCGTAAACGCCACAAATGATGAGCTGATCACGACGCCATCCACGCATGAGGTCGAGGAGCTGCGTGCGCTGAAATGCGCTGTAGCGCCATTTCTTGAGGACCGTGTCCTTGTCCTCCGGCGAGAGCACGTTCACGATGGGGTGCTTGTGCGGGTGCGCCGTCAGCCCGGGTCCCCAGAAATCCAGGAGGAGACCACGCTCCTCGGCCGTCTGCTCCGACGGCTGCATCGTATACACGACCGGGATCCCGAGCGCCCGGCACCGCTCGCGCAGCTGCCGGATGTTCTCCAGCAGCTCGACGACCGGCGAAGCCTGGGTGTCATAATAATCGATGAAATACTGCTGCATGTCGTGGATGAGGAGGACGGCGCGGTCCCGGTCCAGCGTCCACGACATCCGGTTCTTCGGGAGCTCTTCCTTCCGCGGCATGAAATACGGCTGGATGCTGGGGATTCCCATGGTCGATGTTCTCCGAATCGTCACTGCCCCTTCGGGGCGATCTTGTCAGCGATCCATCGGCGGAGCGCCTTTTTGTCCACCTTCCCCACGCTCGTCTTGGGAAGGTCATCGATGAACTCGATGCGGTCGGGGATCTTGTAGGACGCGAGGCCACGCGCCCGCAGGAATGCGGTGACCTCACGCGCCGCGGGCGGCTGTTCCCGCGCCACGACAAACACGCACGAGCGTTCGCCGAGAAATGCATCGGGCATGGCGACGAGCGCCGCGTCGCGCACCGCCGGATGGGCGAGGACGTGATTCTCGATCTCTTCGGCCGCGATCTTCTCGCCGCCGCGGTTGATCTGATCCTTCGCCCGCCCCTCCACGACGAGATGACCCGAAGGCGTTCGCCGCACGAGGTCCCCCGTGCGATAAAACCCGTCGCGCGTGAATGCCTTCTCGTTGTGGGCAGTGGCCTTGTAGTACCCACGGATCGTATACGGGCCCCGCGTGAGCAGGTGCCCCACCTCCCCGACCTCGACGTCACGGTCGTCGTCGTCGACGACCCGGACCTCGTCGTCCCGGGAAATGGGCCGACCTTGGGTCTCGATGATGACGTCTTCGGGGTCATCGAAACGGGTGTAGTTGACGAGCCCCTCGGCCATTCCGAACACCTGCTGCAAGGTGCAGCCGAAGGTGCCTCGCACGCGGCGCGCGACTTCCGCGCTCAGCTTGGAGCCGCCCACTTGCAACAAGCGGAGGCTCGAAAGATCGTGCCGTGTATTGCGCGCGGCCTCGAGCCAGACCGCGCAGAGAGGCGGCACGACGGAGGTCACCGTGACGCGCTCTTTTTCGATCCAGAGGAAGGCCTCGTCCGGGCTCGGGCGCCTGCTGAGGACGACGCGACCTCCCGCATCGAGCACGCCCAGGCTCCCGGGCGAGCTCAGCGTAAAGTTGTGCGCCGCGGGCAATGCCGCGAGATAAACGCTGTCTGCATCGAGCGCGCAGATCTCCGCGCTCGCACGGACGCTGTAAAGGTAATCGTCGTGCGTTCGGGGGATCAGCTTGGGCACCCCGGTGCTGCCGCCCGAGAGCTGAAAAAATGCGACGTCTCCGGGCGTGGTCTCCGGGAGCGCCGCGCTCTCGCCGTACAGGCCCTCCAGCGCGGTGAACAACCCTGGTTCGCCGGCGACGAGGACGTGCTTCACGGTCGGCGCCTCGGCCCGGATCTCCGCAGCGAGCGTGCGGTAATCGAATCCCCCGTCCTTGTCGGCGATGACGTACGCGACGGCCTCCGTGAATTGGCAAAAGTACGAAATCTCGGACCGTCGATGTGCAGGCAGGGCGAGCACGGGAAGCGCGCCGAGCCGGAACAAGGCGAAGCAGACCTCGAAAAACTCCACGACGTTCGGGAGCTGCACCACGACGCGATCCCGCGGGCGGATGCCCAGGCCGAGGAATCCCGCGGCAAGCTGCGAGGCGCGCGCGTCGAGCTCGCGATAACTCAAACGGCGCTTTTCGCCGACGAGCGCGATCCGATCGCCGAACCGTTCGGCCCGCGCGTGGAGCCATTCCCCGAACGTCTCACCGAGCCAGTAGCCGGCTTGCCGATACCGCTCGGCGAAATCGGCAGGCCACGGCGTGAACCCCTCGAACGGCTGCGTCTCGGGGACTGCATCGACGCGCATCAGAGGTCCTCCGGCAAGGAACCCAGGCCGAGCGCGGTCAGAACGGTGCGCATCTTGGCCGAAATCTCGGCGCGCTCGCGCTCGGGCGCCGATCCAGCGACAAGGCCGGCCCCGGCGTACAGCCGAATCATGTCGCTGCTGATATCGGCGCAGCGAATGGTCACCGCCCATTCCCCGTCGCCTGACGCGTCACAATACCCCACGAGGCCCGTGAACAAGCCTCGATCGAAGGGCTCGATCGCCTCGATGGCGGCGCGCGCGCGCGCCGCCGGATATCCACACACGGCAGGCGTCGGGTGCAGGGCCATGGCGAGCTGCAGCGACGAGGTCGAAAGATCCGCGAGCTCGCCCTTGATCGGCGTCGCGAGGTGCCACATGGCCTCCGTGTGCACGAGCGACGGGCACGACGGGACGGACAAACTCCGGCAGAACGGCTGAAGCGCGGCCGCGATGGCTTCGATGACGACCGCGTGCTCGCGCCGATCCTTCTCGGAGGCGAGCAGCGCGTTCGCCCGCCGTTGATCCTCCTCGGGATCCGGGCTCCGCGGCGCGGACCCGGCCAACGGATTGGCGAATACGGTGTTTCCGGATCGCGACACCAAAAGCTCCGGGCTCGCTCCGATCAAGGTTCGCGGATGCGTTGTCCCCGAGCTGCGCCCCTCGGGGAGCCGGACCGCGAACGTATACCCACTTGCGTTTCGCTTCGACAACCGCTCGAGCAGCGCGTGAAGTTCGACCGGCTGCGACAAACGCAGCTCCAGCATCCGGGAAAGGACCACCTTCGACAGCTCGTCGTCGCGTATCGCATCGAGGGCGCGCTCGACCCCGCGCAGATACACGTCCCGCTCGGGCGACATACGCATCCCCTCCACGGAAGCCGGCGGCGAAGGGCGCGGCGATATCGACGCCGCGTCCACGGGCCCGCCGACCCGGATGGCTGTCGGCACGAAGAGGTGAGCGGGGGAATTGGCCGCGAAGGGGAGCGCGCCGACCGCCATGGGACGGTCGTGCCCGGCCCTCTCGAGCCCCGCGAGCACCGTGGCGACGCGCTCCGCAAACGCTTCTGCGGGCGCCGAGCCGCCGGATCGTGCGATGATCTCTCCCACGCCCTGCCCGAGGATCGTGCGGACGTTCGACGAAAAGTAGAACGACGATTCGAGGTCGTACGCTCCGAGGAGCTCTGTACCGCTGCGCGCCGAGGCAACGGCGGCTTCGGACGCCGGAATCGATGTCATGAATCGACTCTCCTTGCAATTTTGGACGGGGTCATGATCAAAATTGCGCGGGTTACAGGCTCGCCCGCATGCGGCGCGCGATGCAATACGAGAGCTCCAGCGCTTGCGCCTGGTTCAATCGTGGATCGCAAAGGGTCTCGTAGGCGCGCGTGAGATCCTCCTCGCGCACGCCGCCGCCGATGCATTCGGTGACGTCGTCCCCCGTGAGCTCGAAATGGACGCCGCCGAGGTGGGTCCCGCAGGCGTCGTGCGCGTCGTACGTCTGCTCGATCTCGCGCATGATCGACCCGAATTCACGTGTCTTGATGCCCGAGCTCGTGGTGATCGTATTGCCGTGCATGGGATCGCAGATCCAGAGCACGCGCCGGCCCGCGCGCTTCACGACCTCGAGCAGGGGCGGCAACGTATCCTCGACGCGGTCCGCGCCCATGCGCGTGATGAGCACGATGCGCCCCGGGATTTCGCGCGGGTTCAGCGTGTCGAGCAGGCGCAGGACGTCGACCGGCGAGACCGTCGGCCCAAGCTTGATGCCGATCGGATTGCTGATGCCGCGGAGGAACTCGACGTGCGCGCCGTCGAGCGCCCGCGTGCGCTCGCCGAGCCACGGCATGTGCGTGGTTAGATCGTAATGCTCGTCCCGGGACGGCGCGGCGCGGGTCTGCGCGGACTCGTAATGGAGGTTGAGCCCCTCGTGGGACGTGAAGAACTCGATGCGGGAGAGCTCATTTCCCGCACCGCCGAGCGCGTCCATGCATCGGAGCGCGTCGCCGAGCTGCCGCGTCGTCGCCTGGAAGCTCTCGCGCACGGACAAGGGCAGGTCCTCGCGCTCGGAGAACGAGAGGTCCCAGCACTCCGGGTGCTTGAGATCCGAGAGCCCGCCGGCCGAGAACGACCGCACGAAATTGAGCGTCATCGCGGAGTGCTGGTAACAAGAGAGCATCCGCTCCGGATCCGGGCGCCGCGCCTCGGGCGTGAATTCGGGCCCGTTCACGAGATCGCCGAAATAACTCGGCAGCTCGACCCCGCCGCGGACCTCGGTCGGCCGCGAGCGCGGCTTGGCGTATTGCCCGGCGAAACGCCCCACGCGCACCACGGGCTTCCGGCCCCCGACGATGAGCACGAGCGACATCTTGAGCAGGATGTCGAGCTTGTTGACGATCGTATCCGCACGACAATCACGCGTCGTCTCGGCGCAATCGCCGCCCTGGAGCAGGAAACGCCGGCCGAGCTGAGCATCCGCGATGAGCGATCGCAATCGCTCCACCTCCCACGAGCTCACGAGCGGTGGCAGCGCCTCAATCCGAGCTACCACGCGCTCGACCGCGACGGGGTCGTCGTACCGTATCGCTTGCGGGTCGGGCTTTGCTTTCCAGGACGTCGGGCTCCAGCCGCCCACGCGTGAAGAGGGGCGCGTGCGCGCGAGCGGGCGCTCCCCGGGCAGAGGCTCGGCGACCTCGTTGTCCGAGGAGATCCTCGCCGGCGTGCCCATGGCGATTTCGTGCATCATCGAAGACTTCCGGATCAGGTGTGCGCGGCGCGCTGTGGAACGGGGCTGCGCCCGAGCAGCCAGAGAATGCAAAGCGCGAGGAGCGAGACGCTCACCGCGAGAAAACCCATGTGGCCAAAGCCGACCAGCGCCCCGTCCGGCGTCGTGGTGAGAAAAAGACCACTCATCCACGCGGCGAGGCCGGAGGCGCCGTCACTCGCCGCCATGTTGACCGCGAGGTAACGCCCGCGCAGCGCGGGCGGGACACGCGACGTGATGAGCGCGATCGTCGGAATGGCCCGTCCCGAAGTCAACGTCATGAAAAGGACGAAGACAGCGGCCACGATGGCCTTCGGCGAGGGCGTCAGGTGCGTGAACAGAAGAAAGGGACACAAAGTGGCGACGAGCAACGTGCCCAGCACCCGGGGCGGGCCGTGACGGTCGACGAGGTGGCCAATCCAGCGCGAGCTGAAGAGCGTGGCCGCGCCACCGCATAGATACACCCAGGACAGGTCCGTGAGACGGAGCCCGAGATTGCCGACCATGAACGTGCTGAGGTACGGAATCAGCAAAAAGCCCGCAAAGACCACGCTGAACGTGAGCCCCCAGCCCAGCGCAAGCCCTGGCGCCCAGAGGGTCGGAGCGCCATCGCTCGTGCCCTTTTCGCGCGCCGTGGCGAGGTGACGATCGACGCGGGGTAGGATTCGCCAGGCGAGGAGCCACAGGACGCCGGCGAGCGCGCTGATGGCCCAGAAGGGCGCGCGCCAGCCCCATTGACCGGCGATCGAGAGCCCCAGCGGCACGCCGCCCACCGCCGAGAGGCCGTAGGACGACATCACGGTGCCAATGGCGCGACCGCGGCGCTCGGCCGGCACACAATCGGCGAGAATGGCCATGACGACGGCGCTCATCAGGCCTGCGCACGCGCCCGCCAATGTCCTCGAAAAGAGCAGCCACGTCGCGCTGGGCGCGATACCGCACGAAATCGTGGCCGCGACGAACCCCACATAAAGAAGCAAAAATGCGTGCTTGCGATCCCACCGATCCAGCCAGAGCACGCCGAGAAGGCCCATGATCGCCGAGGCCAGCGTGTAGGCCGACACCATCGCCCCGAAGCCCGCCGCCGAGATGCCGAAACGCTGGATGAGCTCCGGCCCGAGCGGCATCAGGATCATGAAATCAAGCGTGTGCGTGAACTGCACGGCAGCCAGCAGCCAAAGCAGATGTCGCTCATGCTTTGTTATGGGGGAATCGGCCACGAAAAGACTCCAGGAGGCGCCGGAGGGCGAGCCGACGCAGCGCGGGCGGGGCAACGTGGCCCTACCTACAACCGCATACGGCCTGCGATCTTGCTGAAAATGATAATGAGAACCATTATCAACTGTCAAGACAACGGTGTTGACCGCGACGAGATTTCGGGCTTCGATGTAGAATTTTGCGATCAGGATGGAAAGTTGTCGAACAACACGTGTATCAGAACACAAAATTCTCGCATACAAGCGTCCGCGAGGCGTGGCGCAAACGAGGCTTGGGCGGCTCGCTCATCCCGTACAACATGGAAATTAAGGCGAGGATGGCGGTCACGTGACACTGCCCACGTGGTTCGTATCCGAGAGCGGTGACGTGCGGACCTCGATAGACGCTTCGAGGCAAGAGCGATCGGCGCTCAAAGGTATCGATAGGTGCTCTTCGTGTACTCTTTGAGCCAGGAGGCGTCCAAAAATGTCATTCCGAGCGCGTGGTTCCCCTGCCATTGCAGGATACCGATACACCCTCGGTTCAACCGGTGCGGGCGCCAGAAGCCCACCGCGTTCAAGTGGTAGCTCTTGGTGGTCGGACAGAACGAGATCTCCTGGCCTTCTTCATGGTAGTGCCCGCAGAAGTGATACGCCGGCTGAAAGTTCTGAATGAATTCCCGAACGGCTGGGGACCCGGCGCCCGCATACTTGGGGTGGATGACGACCGCCGCGTCCAGCGGCGGTTCATGCGACAAGAAGACATCGAGCCTCTCTTTCAAGGCGAGGAGCCGCTTGATGTCCTGCTTCGTGTAGCACTCCCCGCCGTCCGTCTTGACCGGGTTTCCGTGCTCGTCCGCGATCCCTCCCAGACCTGCGATCCGTAACGAATGCCCGCTCTTCTCGTACGTGAATGGCACACCGCTCTTGAGGTAATGAATTTTTCCGAAAGCATCCACGGGCACCGGCCCCTCGTCCGTGCCCTCCAGCTCGCACAGGTATGAAAAATCCTCGTGATTGCCGCGGATGAAAATCATGTCGGCGTCGATCCTGCGGTGCTCCGATGCGCCGGGGTCCAAGATCTCCTCGGCCTCGGGCTCACCGTGAAAGTATGCGGTGAAGCCCAGCTCGTCCGGATCACTCTCCGCAAAGCGCTTGGTGGCCTTGTCCAATCGATAGGGTGGGGGAAAGGCCCCGAAATCTCCGACCTGCAAGATCAGATCGATCCGCTGCGCTTCCTCCTCCTGCCAGCGCTTCAACACGCGGTAGGCGAGCGTCAGGTGGCCGTGGGTGTCGCCCAGGATCGCGATGTTGAGGTGATTCATCCCATGTTGGTAAGGCAATTTCTCATATCCTGTCAATGCCCCTCGAGCGTCGCAGGGTAGGATGCAGCCGATGACTCGGCGCGACCAGGGTCGAGAAAATCAGCTCGAAGCGGCGGTCCGGCTTCGCGCGAGGGCAATGTCGCGGATGGCGTTGTTGCCCATGCGAGCGCCGCCCTCTGCAACGATTTTCCACTTCGCCGCGGACAACGTGAGCCGGTTCAACCTGGGGCGCAACGTGCCTGCGAGGAACGCCGGCGACGCTCCCGTGGCGAACAGCAACGCGACGGCTTCGGCGAGCGCCGCCTGCGACGTCTGCTCCGCTCGCTCCAAAACCTCCTGCGCCGCTTCTTCTCTGTTTCGCGAGACCGCCTCCTCCAGAAGCTCTTTCACCGACATCTTTGCCTTGCGCTGCCGTTCTTCCCGTTCGAATCGACTCCGCTCCTCCTGTCTGCGCTCTGCTTTTCGGTCGCGAAGCTCGAGATAATAGTCGCCGAATCCTTCCTCCACGCGGTAGTCATCCGCGACGACGCGAGACGCGTACGCGGTCGCCCAAGCCACGAGTGAAGCCGCGTGCATGCGAAGGGGAGGCGAATCATCGTGGAGAATCTCGAACACGCGCCCGCTCACCGTGTTCACGGCGAGCCCATCGGCGTCGCGGCCGGCAAAAGGAAGCCAAGCATCCGAAAAGAGCTCGTCCTGCGTGAGCCCCGATTCCGGCACGGTCCGAGGGTTCTCGCGCAGAAACGCGAGCGCATACATGACGGTGTCCCTTCCAGAGAGCGCTCCTTCGATCGTGAAGAGGTCGAAAGCTCCGACGAAACCGTTCATCTCCTCGTGTTGTCCATCGTGGAGCGACCACAACGCACGCAGATCACGCCCCAGCGAAAACCCGAGCTCCGCCTCGGCGTCCCTCAATCGTTCCGCGCTCGCGCCGGGCGCGAGGTTCTGGACCAAAAGCTCCGCCCCATGGTTCGCCATCCATGCCTTGATCCGCTCGAAAGCCTCGGCCAGCAACTCTTCCGGTGTCATGGGCCGATGCGTAGCAAAACCGCGCACGTGCAAGCAAGCCCTGCCGCCCTGGCACGTATGCGCGCTCGCTGATGAGGTCCGAGACACGCTCACCGCGCTCCTCCTGGATGACTCCGCGCAGAACGTACGTACCTGCCGCTCGTGGCGGATGCCATGACGAACTCCACGTAACGCACCGCCTCCGTCCTCCCACGTCCGCCATGGCTCCTCGGGGTTGCTGCCACTCCCTTGCGGGAAGTGCGGACCCTCGTCTGAATCGTCCCGCACGCGCTCGGCCCATCGCTGGGGACGCGAAGCTGGGTACCCCGTAAAACACGACGACGGTCGCCATTCTCGGAAAATGGGATCTTTGCAACAACCTCATTCGCGGAGCAAAGTCCCCGGCGCTGGGGGGCGGCTTCGGCGTGCGCGTCGTCGATCGTGAATCGATCGGGACGTCGGGCGCTCGTCCATCCGGGAAGGAACCTATATGATGCAGAGGCTTGGACATCGATTCATTCTCGTTCTCGTTTCGTCGGCCCTCGCGGCCTGCGGCACCGGCACGGACGATCACGCGGAAGACGTCGGGACCGCCCCGGCCGCCCTCTCCCCGGATGGGCGGTACATCCTCAAGTTCAAGGATTTTTCAAAACGCAGCAGCGTGCTCGCGGCGGCGGGTGGGAAGCTCGAGCTCGAGCTCCCCGAGCACGGCGTCATCGCCGCCAAGCTCCCCGACGCGGCCGTTCAAGCCCTCGCAAAGAACCCGAACATCGAGTACGTCGAGGTCGACCCGCGACGTGAGCTCCTCACGCAATGGCCGCCTTATGGCATCGCGACGGTGCAAGCGTCGGATCCGGCCTTGGCGAGCCTGGACGACGGTCGCACGAAGATCTGCATCATCGATTCCGGTCTTTATACCGGACACCCCGATCTTCAGGGCGTGCCCGTCTCGGGTTACAATGGAAATCTGCCCTGGAACGAGGACGGCTGCGGCCACGGCACGCACGTCGCCGGCACGATCGCCGCCGCGAACAACACGCAGGGCGTCGTCGGCGTCGCACCCGGCAACGTATCGCTCTATATCGTGCGCGTCTTCGGCAACAATTGCTCATGGGCGTATTCGTCGTCCATCATCAACGCGCTCGGCAGGTGCAGGGCGGCCGGGGCGAAGGTCGTCAGCATGAGCCTCGGCGGCACGGTGAAGAGCTTCTTCGAAGACCTCGCCTTCCAGGCCGCCTACAACGACGGCATCCTCTCGATCGCGGCCGCAGGCAATGCAGGCAATACGTCGACGACTTATCCGGCCGGATATGCTTCGGTCATGTCGGTGGCGGCCATCGACAGGAACAAGGCGCTCGCCGGCTTCTCGCAGCGCAATGCCGACGTCGAGATCGCCGCGCCGGGCGTGGAGGTCCTCTCGACCGTTCCGTGGGCGACCCCGAGCGTCGCGGTGGGCTCGAACGTCGATTCGGGCGGGCTCATCGAAGGCGCGGCGCAAAAGACCGCCACCGGCGCGCTCGTCCATGGCGGCCTGTGCGACAACGTCGGTGCCTGGGAGGGCAAGATCGTCCTTTGCCAGCGCGGCGTGACAGGCCTCGCGGCCAAGGTCGACAACGTGCGAAGCGGAGGCGGGGTCGGCGCGATCATCTACAACAACACCGCCGGCTTCTTCTCGGGCACGCTCGGCACGGGCGTCACGAGCACAATCCCGGCCATCAGCCTGCGAATGGAGGACGGCCAGGCCCTCATCGCGAAGTCGATGGGCGCGAGCGCCACGCTGAACACGGCCCGGCTCGTGCCGGGCGGCGGGTACGAGTGGTGGAATGGCACGTCGATGGCGACGCCGCACGTCTCGGCCGTCGCGGCGCTCCTCTGGAGCCAGAAGCCGACGGCGACGAACGCTGCGATCCGCAATGCGATCGACTCGACGGCGCTGGACCTCGGGGCTGCCGGCCGCGATTCGTCGTTCGGATATGGCCTCGTGCAGGCGAAGGCCGCGCTCAACGCCCTGTTGGGTATCAGCAACGTCGCTGGAAGCGACAGCATCGAGGAAAGCAGCAGCGTCGACACCTGCAGGACCGCCGGCGAGAGCTGCTCGGACGACGCGGCGTGCTGCTCGGGCACCTGCCAGAATGGCAAGCAAGTCTGCAAATGAAGACGGTTCGCCGCGCGGTTCGCCGTCACCAACGCGGCACGCTCTCGCCCCCCGGCGCGACGGCATCCGGCTCAGCGCGGGAAATCGGTCGAAATCGCGACGGCGCGCCACGCGTCGAGCTCCTTCGACACGAGGGCGTTTTTCGCCTCGATGGCCGCGACGGTGTCACTGCCGAGCGGCAGCCGGAGCGGGGGATTGTCCGCGCGGGAGAGCTCGACCACCACGCGCGCGAGACGCGCCGGATCGCCAGGCTGCTGAAGGCTCACCGATTTGGCGACCGCACGAACCTTGCCCGCCGTCTCGGCGTAATCGGCGATGACGGCATTCGATTCGACCACCGACTTCGCCTCCAGGAACTCGGTTCGGAAGTACCCAGGCTCCACGATCGTGACGGCGATCCCGAGAGGCGCGAGTTCGACGTGCAGCGCTTCCGAGATTCCTTCGACGGCGAACTTCGTGGAGCAATAGACGCCGAATCCGGGCGCGGACCGGTAGCCGCCGACCGACGACAAATTGAGAATGAGCCCCGATCGCTGTTTCCTGAGCACCGGGAGCACAGCGCGCGTGACCGCCAGGAGCCCGAAGACGTTCGTCTCGTAGAGCCGCCGCACATCCTCGCCGGACGTCTCCTCGACCGCGCCGATCAGGCCGTAGCCCGCGTTGTTCACGAGCACGTCGATCCTGCCGAAGCGCGCAAGCGCCGCCTCGACCGCAGCCGCGGCCGAGCTCTCGCTCGTCACGTCGAGCGCGACGGGCAAGAGGCCCTCCGCGTCCCCGAAGCGCTCGGCGATGCGCTTCGGATCACGCGCGGTCGCGACGACGTAGTCCCCCGCTGCCAGTGCGGCGCTCGTGATCTCCGCGCCGAGCCCTCGCGACGCCCCCGTGATGAACCAGACCCGCTTCGTTTGCTTCGTTTCCATGATGAGCTCCTTTCGACGAGGAGGAACCTAGCGCCGATCGATCGTGAAGAAAATCAGGCCAACGGTTGATGGGTCATGAAGTCCTGGTTCATAATCCGCCCATGGACGGCACATTCGACGGGCTCGCTGCGTTCCTCGCGGTGGCGAACCACAAGAGCTTCACGGCGGCCGCCGCCGGCATGGGGGTGTCGCCGACGGCGATGAGCCAGAAGATCAAGCTGCTCGAGCAACGCCTCGGCGTCGTGCTTTTCCAGCGCACGACGAGGCGTGTCTCGCTGACCGAGGCGGGGGCGAACCTCTTCGCGCGCCTGAAGCCCGCGCTCACGGAAGTCGAGGACGCGCTCGCCGCGCTCGGCGATTACCGCGGTCGCCCGTCGGGGCGGCTGCGCATCACGGCGCCGCGCGCGAGCGGAGCTTGGCTGCTCCCGCCGCTCGTCACGCGAATGGGTGAGCTCTATCCGGAGCTCTCCATCGAGATTTGCCTCGATGACGCCTTCATCGACCTCGTGGCGTCCGGCTTCGACGCGGGAATCCGGCTCGGGGACGCGATCGAGAAGGACATGGTGCGTGTCCCCATCACGAAGCACTCCGCGTGGTCGATCGTCGGCGCGCCGAGCTACCTCGCGCGGGCGGGGCGGCCGCGCAAACCCGAAGAGCTGCTCCGCCATCACGCCATCCGCCAGCGCATGATCACGACCGGCGTCGTCTATCGGTGGGAGCTCGAACGGCAGGGCAAGCCGATGACGATCGACGTTCCCGGCACCGTCGTCGTCAATGACATCGGCCTCATGGTCGCGCTGGCCCTCGAAGGCGCGGGGCTCGCGTACGTGCCCGACGAGGCGATCGCCGACGCCGTCGCCGAAGGCCGGCTCGAGCGCGTGCTGGAGCCCTTCGTGACCCCCGGTCCGGGGTTCTGCCTCTACTTTCCCGCGCGCATGCAGGAGCAACCCAAGATGAAGGTCCTCGTCGAAACCTTGAAAAGCATGCGCGATGACCTCCTCGCCCGTGTACGGGGCGCGACACCCAAAACCAAAACCACGAGCACTGCGTCGCGGAGCAAGTAGTCGCCCCGGACGCTCCAGCTCCGCGGGCCCGGGAGGCTTCTGGGCACATTGTCGCCGCTTCTTTCCTTGCTCCGCCCCGCCTCCGTATGCGATAGAAAGGTTCGTCATGGCGAGCAGCTCCAGCAAAGGGAAGCTCGCGGAAGGCGAGGTCTTCCGGTCGAGCCAGTTCGTGCTCATGCGAGAAGCCGGCGGCAAGCTCGTGCGCATCCGCCGGACCGACGTCCCCCTCGACGATGGGGCCATGTCCGACGTGCTCGCGTTTTTCGACCGGTTCTTCCCGCCGCTCATGCGCACCCAATTCGTCCTGCTGTTCGACTCGCGGGACGCGCCCATGGTCATCGATCGCGACATGGAGCGGCGTATCCACGAGGCCGGCGCGCGGCTCCTTTCGGGGTTCGCCCGTGCGGCCGTCCTTGTCGCGAGCGCCACGGGCAAGCTCCAGGCCGCGCGGATGACGCGCGAGAAGTCTCGGGCGCCCGTGTTCGTCAACGAGACCGAAGCGCTCGCGTACCTGCTTTCCGAGCTTTCATTCGATTGAAGCCGCTTGAGCCCACCGCCGAGACGCGGTAAGCAGGACCCACGAGGTCGGGCTCCCATGACGAAGCGAATGCGCAAGGTCGCGACCGTTGCCGCGTTGTCCGCCGCGCTCGGGGGTTGCAACGCGCGCGCGCTCGTGTACGGACCCGAGCCGCAGCTCTGGCAGCCGAGCGTCGAAATGTCCGGGCTCGGGAATGGCCGTGTCGTCGTCGAGAAGCTGCCGGAAGGTTGCGGCGTCGAGTGCCTCGATCATTGGGGCAAAGGGATCGCGCTCCGGCTGACGCCGGTCCCCGACGATCGTTCGACGTTCGTGGGCTGGGCCGGCGCGTGCTCTGGCACGGGCATCTGCGAGCTCATGCCTGATCAATTCTGGATGACGGCAACGGCTCGTTTTGCCGACCGCTCGTCGGTAGGGACGACCGTCGTCGCATCCCGAATCAACCCGAGCGGCGCCTGGAGCCTCGCTGTCACGGGCGACGGCGACGCGCTCGTCGGCGGCGCGGACACCGACTTTCTATCGCGCTTCGACGCCCGCGGCGCCCGCGTCTTTCGCCTCGACACCCGCGGCGCATCCGCCCGTGCGGTAGCATTCGATCCGGATGGCAACGCAATCGCCGTGGGTATCGCGCGGCGTCCCGGAGGCGACGCCGCGGAGGTCGCATGGCTCGGTCAGGTGGGCGACGCGTCGAGCGCATTCATCGCCAAGATCACGAGCAGCGGGCGCGTGTTGTGGTCGCGCACGTTTCCTGCATCGGTCCTCGCCTCGTTCGACGCGGTCGCCGTCGATCCGGCCGGCAATGCTTACGTCGCAGGCGGCTTTCAGGGACGAATGACGATCGGCAACGTCACATTCGAAGAGCCCACCGGGACCGGCCTCCTTGCACGGTTCCGACCGGACGGCTCACTCGTGTGGGCGCGCGCGTATGTGGGCGCCGGCGTGCGCATGGCCAGCATTGCCCTGACGCCCACGGGCGACGTCGTCGCCGCGACGGGGAGGCTCGCGTCGGAGCAGCGCCCCGTGGGCGCCGCCGTCGTCGCTTTCTCGACGCAAGGCGAAGAGCGCTGGAGCTGGCATAGTGATCCCGTCGAGCTGGACCTCGATGCGATCACCCCCTTGGCCGGAGGTGACGTCGTGGTCGGGGGTAAGATTCGAGGGCCGGTGCACTTGGCAGGTCGTGATTGGCCGCCGCTCGGGCGATTTTGGGAGGACGCCATCATGGTGCGGCTCGCCTCGCCCGGGGTCGAGCGATGGGCGCAGCGCTTTGGTGGGCCAGGACGTGATCGCGTGACGCACCTCGGCGGGGACGGGCATGGCGGACTGATTGCGACCGGTGCATTCACGGGCCCCATGCGCTTCGGTGATCAGGTGCTCGAAAGCGAGGCTTATCGCGTAGAGGAGCCCGGGGGCAGTACACCGCCGCCGGATGGGTTCGTCGTAGGCATCGGTCCCGAGGGCGAACAGCGCTGGGCGGAGCGTTTCGGCCACGCGGGGGACGACACGGTATGGGCCGCGAGCGTGGATACGCGCGGCACCCTCCGATTGCTGCTGGAACACCTGGACGTGCGCGAGCAGGTGCATGACACCGGAAAGACGATCTGGGGCGAGCACGAATATGCGCTCCTTGCGCGTAGCTACCCTTTCCGGTAATCGACAGCATCAAGGCGAAACTCGAGACGGCTCCGCTCGACGCGACCCATGCTCGACAACGTCCCTCCCGGAACCGATGGGCGTGCGCGTGGCCCCCGGATCATTGTGCGGTCGAGGTCCTGATCGACGGCGACGAGGACGCCCCGTACGAACACCTCGTGGACATCGCCCGGCGGATACTGCCGAAGCTCGACAATTTCGAGCACGTGGCCGATCGGCCACACTTTCTCTCAGGGTGACAGGGGTGAGGCGAGGACGAGCGGCACGCTGCGCCTGCATTGACGCATCGCGCAGCCTCGCATTCTGCAACCTGCGTCCTCGGTGGGCGAGTATACTGTGCTTTATGAGGACACAACGACGCAGAGTTCGGCTCGCAAGAGGTTCGCTGGTGCTCGCGTGCGCAGCGCTCACCGGCTGTGGTTCTGAGGTGATCGAACAGCCCCATCCACAGACCACGACGTCAGGGACCAGCACGGATGGGTGGACGACGCTCATCGACACGAGCTGGGAGATCGGTGGGGGCAGCGAAAGTTATTGGTGCGCGACCAAGACCTTCCACGAGGATCTCTACATCAACGCCTTTCGACCCCTCGGTTCGACGGGGACGCATCACACGCTGCTCTTGTGGTCCCACGGCAATCTGCCCGACAGCGAGAACGTCTGCGGACCGACGCTCCACGAGAGCTTGCTGTATGCATCGGGCATCGGCACGGACGACCTGGTTTTTCCTGAAGGGGTCGCGCTCAAGATCCCAGCAGGGACACAGCTCCTCTTGAACCTTCACCTCTTCAACACGACCACGGACCCACTCCCCGGCATTTCGGGCACGCTCGTCAAGACCCTCGCTCCTTCGGAGGTCAAGCAGGAGGCCGAAATGATCATGCCCGGCGCAAGCGGAATCTCCGTGCCCCCGAACAGCCCAGGCTCCGTGCAAGGCGACTGCGCCTTCCCGGGAGACGCGACCCTCATGAGCGTATGGCCCCACATGCACAAGTACGGCACCCATATGCGCGTGACGCACCAGATGAACACGGGCGAGGTCACCCTGCACGACGGGTCCTTCAGCTTTACGGAGCAGAAAAACTATCCGATCACGCCGGTCCCGGTTCTCACGGGAGAGCGCATCCACTTCGAGTGCTCGTACATGAACACGACCTCGAAGACGATCGGCTTTGGTATCAGTTCCGACGACGAGATGTGCTTCCTCGGCCTCTACCGATATCCCAAGCTCGCCTCCGCCTGCCAGTAGGGGCAGCGCGCCGGGCTCTCGAAGTCCGGGGTCGGTTCTCGACGTTCGGCGTGTTGGAAGGGGCGCGTGTCAGGGCTGATAGGGCTGCGTGTCGAACGCGCCGCCGTAATACAGCCCGACTTTCCGGTTCGATTCGGTCCCCGCGAGCCCACAGTTGCCGGCCGTGCCGTACACCTCCCCGGTGAAGTCGGTGTATGCGCAGAAATTGTCGTCGACGTTGTGCAGGCGAATCGGGAAGTTCGCGTCGAATCCGCCCTGCTCGTAGGCCTCGAGCTTCCACCGCTGCTCGTCGCTGTTGTTGCACGGGGCGGTGACCACGGTCCACGGGCCGGCCAGGATGCCGGATTGGGCCAGGCATTCTCCGTTCGAAACGTTTCGGAACCCGAAGGCGTCACCGTCGGGAAACATCTCCCATTGCTGCTTGGGATCCGTCGGCTCGCACGTGCTCGTGGACTCGACCTTGCCGTCGCCGAGGATCATGCACCGGTTTCCGACCTTGAAGCGAATGACGACGAAATCGGATTGGCTGTCGCAGACGTCGCCGACGCCGTCCTTGTCGATATCCGATTGGTCGGTGTTCGGATGCTCGGGGCAGTTGTCCTCGGTGTCGGGGATGGCGTCCCCATCGCCGTCGGCGCCCTGGCAGGAGCCCATGGCCGCGACCGGGCAGATATCACCGTGGCAGCTCCATTGCGGGAAATCGTAGGCGATCTTCGCGCCCCCCGGCGCGCACTCCTTCCCGTCCAGCGAATCGGCCGTGCAGGCGGCGTCGAAGCTGCCGCCGCTGCGCTTCTTGTCGCCGAGCACGATGCGCGACGTGACGCTGCCCGTGAAATCGCCGGAGAGCGTGACGGTCCCGCCCTCGTTGCCATTGCCGCTGAAATCGGTATCTTGAATCAACGTGCCCGTGCCCACGAGGTTGATCTTCCGCGGGACCATCACCCCGCCCTCCTCGACGTCGATCGTGACGGCGTGCGCGCAGGCGTCAAAGGTGAACTTGCTAATGGCGCGGAGGCCGCTCAAGCTCACGTCCCAGGCGACTTGCCCGGAATCGCACTGCTCGAGCCAATCGCCCGTACCCGAAGGATTCTCGCAGCCGTTCAGCATGCACTTCGTTTCGTCCTGCCAGACGGCGAATGCGCGCGCGAGCTCTTGATTCGACCATGGCACCACCGGCTCGCAGTTCTCCTTGCAAGCCTCGCTCTCGACTTTATAGTTGGCCTCGTCCGTGCCCTTCGACCACGCGATGCGGATCAGGTTGAACCCGCATTTGGGCACCGCAATCTGACGGCTCGCATCGAGCCGGTTCGTGCAGTTTCCGCCGTTCCACTCCGGCACCGTTCCATCGGTGGTGAAACAGATCACGGGCTCGTCATCGAGGTTGATCACCTTGACGAGGGAGTTCACCTCCGAGAGGGTGGTGGCGCTGGGAGGGTCGAAGTGCGGCACGGGGGTCTCGAGGCCACCCGTGCCGCAGCCCACGGCAGCAAATGTGAGGAATACAGGAGCAAACCAAGGACGCATGGCCCCAGCATATCGCCGTTCGAGGGCAGGCACTTTGGAAATTTGTTAAATCTTGTAGAGCCCGCCTGTCTGCTGCGCTGCGTCGTCCATCGCAAACGCGCATCTTCTGCGCGCAGAGCGCGCATCTCTGGAATTTCGCTTTCGCAGCCATGGTCCCGCCGGACGTGCCGATGAGGTGCTCCATCATCGTCGCCACGAAATCGAGGCGAGCGAGCGCCGCGGTCCGCTCGCGGACCCCGCGCAGCGTAGCGGGGCAAGAGGCCACGCCGATTCCGTGCTCGGCCAGGACACGAACCTTTCGTTCCTCTTGTCCAGGAATCGCGCTGAAGAAGACCAGCGGTACCCGGCTCGCGAGCGCCTCGGCAAGGGCGAGCCCGCCAGGCTTGGTGTTCACGACATCGGAGACCCCGACCCTTTCACCATGTTATGGTCGAAACCCTGGATCGCGCGGAGAGGCCTTCGATGGGCGTACCGGCGCGAGGCGCGTAAAGGCATCACATACGGCGCGGATGATGGCGTTGCGCTGGGTGAGCGCGACGCTCACATGGCCCCCGGGCAGGTGCCGCACCTCGGCGCCATGCCAATGCTCCGCGAGGCGCTGGGTGGAGTTCGGAGGGACGAAGCCGTCTTCCTGAGCGGCAAGGAGAATGGCGCCGTGGAGGGCGGGGGGCGGAGGAAGGGCCGTGATGGACGCCGGCGCGAGGACGTCACAAAGCTGCCTGCGAATGGCAGGAGACGCACCGCCTTCCGAGCCCAAAGCTCTCCAGTCGGCCATATCGGAGAGCACCCCCTCCTCGAAAATGGGAGCGATGGCGTGCGCGGCGGCGACGGGAATCACGGCGAGGGGTTCCGGATGCAGCGCGGCCGTGTAGGCGGCAAGGCTGCCCCCCATGCTGAAGCCCGAAATCCCGAGGCAGTCGTGGCCGCGCGCGCGCAGCCATTGCAGGAGGGCGAGGGACTCGACGGCGGCCGCACGAAACATGAGCAACAGGTCGATGACCGTACGAACCGCCACGCTCCGTTGCCCGGGAGGACGACGCGCACCATAATAAGGGTTTTCGAGGAGCAACGCGCCGATCCCGTGCAGCGCGAGGCCGTCGGCCAGCGAGCGGCGCCGACCAAACCCTTCGTCTCCCGAGGCGGCGAGGAGCAGGCACACAGGCGGACGCGCGCCGGCTCCAGCAGGCAACACGAGCTGAAATCGTGCGGCATGACAAACGGAAGGCATGAGCTCGCTCGCAGCGGGGCTCTTGAAGCGCCCCTCCTGCACGAGGAGTTGTCCCTCCCGCACGGCCCGCCCGATCACCAGGTCGTGGAGTACGGCAGGTGTCCGCTGTGGCTCGAGCAGCGCGTCGCGCTCGGAAAGCGGCCCCCACCCATCGGAAAAATATCGCGGGGATCGCGACAAGACGATCTGACCAAAAAGAGCATCGAGCCAATGAATTTGCATGGCTTCAGGGCACCGTGGAGGTGACGCGGCATATCACGAGGAGCATGAGGCCCGCGAGCGCCGCGAGCCATTGTGCCTGGTCGGTCACCATTCGTTTCTTGCGGCCCGACGGGAGCAGCACGAAGACCAGACTGAGCACAGCCACGACGAGCCCGACGATCAGCCTTTGCGTGCCCGAGAGGTTCAGGAGGACGAGCGACGCCACGCCCACCGAGGGCCAGACGAAGAGGTGCGGCAGCATGGGCTCGATACGCCGGACATCGAGCACCGAGGCGGTATTTCGGATGCCCGTCTTTCGGTCGACCTCGAAATCGCGGATCTCGTTCCACAGGTCGCCCGCCATGGAGATGGTGCAGATGAAGACGGCGCCCAGAGCGGCGGAACGAGGGAGCTCGGGGGCGCGGGCGTACGCGACGGTGAGAAACTGGAGCGTGCCCAGGAAGAGGCCATGGGAAACGAGATCGATGAAAGGCATGGCCTTGAGCCGGACTCGCTTGTACGAATACAAGAACCCGAGGGCGACGTTCACGGTTCCGAGGAGGACCACGCGCCCCCCGAAAGGCCAGAGGAGCGCGAGGCCCACGAGCACGGAGAGCCAGCTCAGCACGAGCGCCTGGCCCTGCGTGAGCAAACGAGCGCAGATGGGGTTGCGAACGACCTTTTGCGCATCCTTGCTATCGTCTTCGGCGTCCTCGACGTCGTTGATGGCAAAGGCGAAGATCGTCAGCAAGAGATTGCCCATGAAGAGCAGGGCGATGTCCGCTGCCGAAAGCCGCGGATTGAAGAGCGTCCCGAGCGCGACGAGGGCAATGGTGTTGCCGTAAAATTCCTCGACGCGGCTCAAGCGAAGGGTGCCCAGGAAAGGCCTGGTGCGTGTTGCGAGCTGGTTCATATAAGAACGGCTCCTGGAGCCCAGGCGAGGAGTAAGCGTTTGAGAACGTGGTTCTGTCAAGTCCCTTCGTAGCGGACCATGCAAACCAACCTCCGGGCACGCGTGACCTTCACGCTTCCTTCGAGAAGCTGGACGTCGATCTCACGCAGGCGCTCGACCTTTGCGCGAATCGTCACGGGGCGCGCTTGGATCTTGGCCTCGGTCCCATCCCCCGTTGGAAGGAGCAGTCTAAGCGGCTCGTCAGAGCGGCGACGCAACCCATTCGTAGAGGATCGTGTTCGGATCGTCCGCCTCCATCGCGGAGCGAGTGAATCCGAACTTTTTCAGGAGGCCGATCGAGGCGGCGTTCGCAGGCGAGACGAGCGCAATCACTTTGCGGAGCGCGAACACTTCGGCCGCGATCCGAAGCATCGCCGTTCCCGACTCGAAAGCGTACCCGCCGCCGCGAAACTCCGGCAAAAAGGCGTAGCCGATATCGATGTCCGTGTATTGCTCGCGCTTCAGCAGCCCCGACATACCGATCAGCTCACCCGTCGTCTGGAGGGCGACGCCCCAGAGTCCGTGCCCGTTGCGTTCATAGCTGGCGAGCGGTCCGTTGCGAAGGTACGCCTCGGCGTCTTCGAGCGTCCGCACGCCGCGATCGCCAATGTACCGTAGGAAGTCGGGATCATTGACCAGGCGAAAAATGAACGGAGCGTCTGCCAGCGTCAGTTTACGAATCTCGAGCCGTTCGGTCGTTGCGAGCGTGCCGTTCATGATGCCGCCTCTTATGGATGTATCGTGCCGTCAAAGCAAGCTCGTCGTAAAGACCATTCGCCCACTCGAACTGGGACTGCTCGAACGTACCGTCGACAGAGCGGCGTGTTCGGAGGAAGTCATCGTCGTTCATGGGATCCCACGGATGTTCAACGCACCGACGGAAGAGAACCGGCAAGCTCCCTGGACCACGAGGCCGCAAAGGGCGGTATGATGGTCCCGTACTCCTGCCGACACGGAGCAAATTTTCGACGGTTGACGACTGACTTAGTTATGTCAGGACACACTCTGTACGTCTGTTGCATGTAGTGGTGCTCGCGTGAGTTGCTCACGCGGGTGTGCCGGAGGGGGCCCGGAACGAACCAAGCTCGTAGGGGGGGCTTGCGGGGTCGTCGGGTCCGTTGCCGAAGTCATGAGGTTTGTGTCGTCTGCGGATGTTTCGCGGACGAATCGATAACATCCATCATCCGTGGGGAGCATCGCGCGGCTCGGTGTCTCCGGCATGTGCCGGAGCGCCCGCGCGAGACCGTCGACGCGCGATCCGGCACGCGCGAACGGTATTGCTCTGCCCGCAGGAGGCCGCAATGACAATGAATGTCGAACCCAACCGTTCGTTCGATCTGAGGGCTTACCTGAGCATCCGTCGAGCGAGGATCGATGCGACGCTGGAGAGCTATCTGGCCTTCGAAGAACCTCGCGCCCTCTACGAGGCCATGCGCTATTCCCTGCTCGCCGGCGGAAAGCGGCTGCGCCCCATCCTGTGCCTCGCGGCCTGCGAGCTCGCGGGCGCTCGGGCCGAGATCGCCCTGCCCACCGCTTGCGCCATCGAGATGATCCACACAATGTCGCTGATCCACGACGATCTGCCGGCGATGGACGACGGCGATTACAGGCGCGGCCGCCTCACGAACCACAAGATGTACGGAGAAGCGCTCGCCATCCTCGCCGGCGACAGCCTCCTCGCCCATTCGTTCGAGCTCATCGCCCGCCGCACCGTCGGCGTCCCGGCCCAACGAACGCTCGCGGTCATCGCCGAGCTCGGCCGCGCCGCAGGTCCGAGGGGGCTCGCCGGCGGCCAGGTGGAGGATCTCGCGCACGAAGGCAAATACGGCGTCGGCGTGGACGTGCTCGAGGACATTCATACCCGCAAGACGGGAGCGCTCCTCGAGGCGGCGGTGCTCTCCGGGGCGATCCTCGGCGGCGCGGATGCGCTCACCACGGCGCGTCTCCGCCGTTATGCGCAGAGGCTGGGGCTCGCCTTCCAGATCGTCGACGATATCCTCGACCTCACGTCCACGTGCGAGGCGATCGGCAAGAGCGTCGGGAAAGACGCATCCGCCCGCAAGGCGACGTATCCGAGCGTGCTGGGGCTCGCGGAGTCCCGCCGCCACGTGGAGCTGTTGATCGAGCACGCCATGAGCGACCTCGCCTGCTTCGGCGACCGCGCGACGCCGCTCGTGGCCCTGGCCGCGTCGCTCGCCCAAAGCCTTTGATGAGGCCCGGCACATAGAGGTTCGACATGAACACCTTCCCTTCCGACGTGCGGGCCGCGCGCGCCACGAAAAACCCCATCGCGCGCGAACTCTCGCTCTTCTGGTCGTTCGTCGCGGGCGACGTGTCTTCCGCGATCGTCCCGGCGTTCCTGTTCACGCTGGCGGCGTGGAAGACGACGGGCGCGGATCCGGCGCGGCTGCCGGGCGTGATCACGCGCAGCTTGCTTTACTTCTCCCTCTATCTTTATGCCTTTTGTCTCGCCAACCAGGCCACGGGGCTCGAAGAGGACCGGCGCAACAAGCCCCATCGGCCCCTGGTGAGGGGGCTCGTGTCGGTACGCGGCGCGTGGTTGCGCTGGGCCGTGGTGATGGCGCTGTTCACCCTGACGGGCGCGTGGCTCGGGGTCCTCGAGTATGCGATCGGCTGGCAGTTCATCATCCTCGTGCACAACGTCGTGCTCGGCGCGCGCAACTGGGTCGTCAAGAACCTTTGCATGTCGCTCGGGATCCTCGTTCAGCTCGCCGCGGCGTGGCAAATGGTCACGCCCCTCTCGCCGCTCGCGTGGCGGTGGATCCTCTTGCCAGCGGCCGTGATTTTTCCCCTGGTCTCCGTGCAGGACCTGCGCGACATGAATGGGGATCGCGCGGCTGGTCGGCTAACGTTCCCGCTCGTCTTCGGCGAGCGCGCAACACGAATCCTGCTCGCCGTGTCTTTCGGGCTCCTGCCGATCGCCGTTCACATCGCGCTCCTGGAGCCCGCGGGCGCGCGAGGGATCGTATGGGCCGCGGACACCGCCCTCGGCGCCGTCGCGCTCGCCATCGGCCTGCGCGTGGCTCTCTTCCGCACGCCGAGGGAGGATCACATCACCTATTTGCTCTTCACGGGCTGGTATTGCCTGCTCTTGACCACTGCCGTCGTCGTCCTCTGAAGGAATCGAGGTACACCCATGAAAACTGCATCTCCGCCTGGACCCAAAGGGCTGCCACTCCTGGGCAGCCTGCTCGACCTGCGAAAAGACAAGCTCGGCTTCCTGACGAGCCTCGCCAAAACGTACGGCGACTTCGTCCATTTTCGCGTCGGGCCTCGCAACGCATATCTCGTGAGCCGCCCCGATTGTGTCCACGAGGTCCTCGTCGAGCAGCCGAAGCGGACGCCGAAGGAATGGATTCACCAGCGGATCGTAGCGCCGTTCTTTGGCAACGGCGTCGTGACCTCGAACGGCGCGGTCCATGACCGGCAGCGGCGGCTGGCGCAGCCTGCCTTCCAGCCGCGGCGCCTCGACAATTATTGTCGGATCTTCGTGGAACAGGCGCTCGAGGGGATCCGCGAGTGGCGCTCGGGCGGCGAATACGAGATCGACACTGAAATGCTACGGATCACGATCCAGAATGTCTCCTTGACCCTCTTCAGCGCGGACGCGACTGACATCGTCCCTCGCGCCGCATCGGCGATGACCGACATCCTCGGGCTCCTCGGCAGGGAGTACGACATCGCGTTCCCGATCCCCATGTGGGTGCCGAGCGAGTACAACCGCCGCAAGCAAGCGGCCATCCGTGAGATCAACGAGATCGTGATGAAATTCGTGGAGGACTGGCGGAGGACCGGGCAAGACAAGGGCGACCTCCTGTCGATGTTGATGCTCGCCCACGGCGAACGCGGCGACGTGACGCACGACGACTTGCGCGACAACATGATCGCGATGTTCTCCGCGGGTCATGAGACGACCGCCTTCACGCTGGTATGGGCGTGGATTCTGCTTGCGCGACATCCCGAGGTGGAAGCCGCGCTATGGGAGGAGCTCGACCGCGTGCTCGGCGGGCGCCCCCCGACGGCCGACGATTACCCACGTCTCGCCTACACGACGATGATCATCAAAGAGACGTTGCGCATCTACCCGACGGGCTGGCTCTTGTTCCCGCGCGAGACGACCGAGGACCTCGTCCTCGGGGGGTATCCGATCCCGAAGGGGAGCATGCTCTACGTATCGCCCTACGTGATCCATCGGGACCCGACGTATTTCCCCGATCCCGAACGCTTCGATCCCGAGCGCTTCCGGTCGGGGGCCGAGAAGCAGCTCCCCCGGGGGGCCTACATTCCTTTCGGCCTTGGGCCGCGGGTATGCATGGGTCAGCACTTCGCCTTGATGGAAGCCGTGCTCACCCTCGCAACCGTGGCGCAACGTTATCGGGTGTCGATCCTCGCCAAACAACCGCTCGTGCCCAGCGGCAGCCTCGCCCTACGGCCGCCTCGAGGCGTGCAAGTGCGGGTCGACGCACGGTACCCCACGGCCGCTGCGGCGGCGTAATCGCGGATCGGGCGGATTTCTGCTACCTCCGCCCCTCTTCCCGCATGCGGCGCATGCAAAGCGCGAGCGCGTCGCGCAGGCTCGATAACGTGATGACGCTGGACATGTCGATGCCCATGCTGACCATGGTCTGCGCGACGTTCGGCCGGATGCCGGAGATGATCCCCTCGGCGCCGAGAAGGCGGACAGCCCCGATGATCGAAAACAGATGGCCGGCCGTGGCCGTATCGATGACGTCCACGCCCGTCAAATCGAGAATGGCGAACCGCGCGGACAAGCGGCTGACGGCGCCGAGCACGTCATCCATGACCCGCGCGGCGCGCCGGCTGTCGACGACGCCCACCATGGGCAGCGTGAGCACGTGGTCCCATACCTGGATGATGGGGGTCTCCAGGTTTCGGATCACCTCTTGCTGACGCTCGATGAGCGCGAGCTTCGTTTCGAGCTCGGCCTTGGCTTGCTGCAGCTCGGTGATGTTGAGCGACATGCCCACGGTCCCGATCACGTTCCCGTCCGCGTCCTGCACGGGGATGTCGCGGTTGTCCCAGTACTGGCCGTTGTCGCTGCTGACGTGCCGGGTCATCGTGCCTTCGAGGGCCTTCTTCAATCCCGTGGTGTTGTCCGGCGGGTAAAGCGCGAGGGCGTTCTTTCCGATGAGGTACTCGGGCTTGATGCTGGAGAGCTCCAGGCCTTTGCCGTCGGCATAGGTGCACACGCCTTCCTTATCGGTGGCCCATACCAGGATGGGGAGATTGTCGAGAACGACGCGCAGCACCTGCTCGCGGCGGCGCACGGACGACTGCTCCACGTCGACCTCCCCCTCCTTGGGCCGCAGCGACACGTGGACGCGGTCGCCGGAGGACGCGCGGCGCGCGTGGAGGACGAAGGCCCGGGCCTTCGCGCCCTTGCCGCCGAGGAGCACGGTGAACACGGACGGCTCGCTGCTCGCGACGATCGCTGCCCACTCCGAGAGGAAGTGCCCGAAATCCCCTGGATGTACCCGCTCGTAGAGCAAAGTCTCCGGCCTGACGTCGCCTCCGAGCGCGTTTGCGGCCGCCTCGTTGACGTGAAGACAATGCCCTTCGCGGCTGGCGACGATCAGCGCGTCGGGATGCTCACGGAAGAACTCTTGCAATCGTTCCGCGTCGTCGATGGTCTGCATGCTTCACCGAGAAAGCCTGACGACCACATCCCACCACACTTCATGATCTGCTGCTAGAACGAAAGCTCACCCGCCCGCGGTCGCGCAGGAGGCGCGGGGGAAAGAGCGAAGCATCTCACCGCCCTGAGAGGTTCACGAATCGGGGGAGTGCGTTCGGAGTGTCTCTTTACGTGACCTCACGATATTGGGTCGGACAGGTTCACGGTCCCATGTGGGCAGCCATGGGACCAAGCGTCTCGTTTCCACCGATCCTGGGATTGTCGAAATCTCTTGCACCGCGGGCCTATATGTGTATAGGCCCGCGCCGATCCGCCGCCTCCGATCGAATCCAGCCGCACCCGCGACCGCGAGCGAGTCGGAGCAGACTCGCTTCCCCTTGCCAGGCGGACGTGATGATCGGAAAGCCCAGGAGAAGCGTGATTCCCTGGCCGTGAACCTCGTAATGGATGGCGGGCAGACGACGTGACATGCCCGCTCCTCCCTTCAACGTTCGAGGAACCTCGCGATCGCGGAGCCGAGCCAGCGTCCGTCCTCGTAGGCGGGCGAGAGGGGCTCGCCGGTCATCACGGAGACGAGCTCCCAATAGCGCAGCGCGCGTGGATCCTGCGTCCTTCTCATCTGCTCCTCGAATGCGTCGTCGAGGTCCTTGCCGCTCGCCTTCGCGGCCCCGCGGACGAACCGCTCCGCGATCACGCGGGCCTCGGCGGAATCGGGCGCCAGGCCCCGTGCCCGCGCCTCGCGCGCGGCGGCGATGCCCTCGCTCTGCGCGCGGAGAAGCGCCGCTTGGTCGACCTCTTTGCTCCACGTGACGGCCGCCATCACGCGCATGTTCGCGATGAACGTCGGATCGGCGAGAATCTCCGCGAGCTCGATCCACGCTTCGAGCTGCGCGGGCGTGGGATCGTCCGGCAGCTTCGGGGCGCTCGCCTCGATCATTCCTCGCATCCACTCGCCGTCCATGGGCACGCCGTCGGCGACCTGGTCGTAAAAGCGGGAAATGACTGCTTTGCGTTCTTCATTGGAAAGTCGAGTCACGGTCCACAACCTCCTCAAATCGTTTTCGCTGGTCTCTCCCCGAAGCGCGGCGCGCAGCGCGGCGGCGATACGCGAGAGCGAGGCCACGTGGGCTTCGACCGCCGTGAGGCGCAAGCGGAGCGCGTCCTCGAGCGATAGATTCCTGGCGAGCACCTTGCGGATCGTCGCGAGGTCGACCCCCGCTTCGCGGAGCGTCCGCACGAGCTCGACACGAACCACCTGCTCCTCGTCGTAAAGCCGATAATTGGCGCGAGATCGCCGTACCGGCGGCAAGAGCCCCTCGTCCGAGTAGAATCGGAGCGTCTTGACGGGGATCCCCGTCCGCCGCGCCAGCTCCCCGATGGTGAGCGCCTCCCTCTTCGGCATGGCGGCCACTCTGAGGTCTCCACCTGCTGGAGAGTCAAGCAAGAAAAATGTTCACGGGATCCGCGATGCGCGACGCGCGTGGTACCCGGCTTCCGTGATGTGCCCGTCAGATGTTCCTGCAAGAGAAGCGATTGAGAGCTTCGACCCGTCGTTGCTGAGCACGCCTCGACGACGACCGCTTCCGTATCATCTTGAACGGGGAGCGGATTCATGAGGTACGTTTGGCCGATGCTCGCCTGCGCCATCACGCTGCACGCGGAGACCACGTCGGCCTCGGGCTTCGTGCGCGCGGCCGGAGGCCGCTTTCAGCGCGATGGGAAGCCCTACACCTTTCTCGGAGCGAATTTCTGGTATGGCATGAACCTCGGCGCCGAGGGACCTTCGGGAAATCGGGAAAGGCTCTCGCGGGAGCTCGATCGCCTCGCGGCCCTCGGGGTGACGAACCTGCGTATCCTCGCGGCCACCGAAGGCCCGGAGTCCGCGCCCTGGCGGATCCTCCCCGTGCTCCAGCCCTCCCCGCGTGAATACCGCGAAGAGCTCCTCCTCGGCCTGGATTTTCTGCTGAAAGAGATGAAAACGCGCGGCATGGTCGCCGTGGTTTGCCTGAACAATTTCTGGCCCTGGTCCGGCGGCATGGCGCAATACCTCCGCTGGAGCGGCGCGGGGCCGATTCCTTATCCCCCGCCCGAGCCCGGAGGGAGCTGGGGCGCCTATCAGGCCTATACCGAGGCGTTTTATTCGACCCCGGCCGCCGTCGAAGCATCTCACGATCTCGTGCGGATGCTGCTGAGCCGGACGAACCGATATACCGGCGTGCGATACGCGGACGACCCGACGATCATGGCCTGGGAGCTCGCGAACGAGCCTCGGGGCGGGACGAACGTCGAAGCGTTCCACCGATGGATCGAGCGCACGTCGGGCCTCATGAAATCGCTCGATGCCCAGCACCTCGTGACCACCGGCTCCGAGGGCGAGACGCCTTGGCCTCGCGCGAGTGGCCTCGACGTCGTCACGAACCACCGGTTCTCCTCGATCGATTACGTCACGGCGCACGTTTGGCCGCAAAACTGGGGCTGGTACGATCCAGCGAGGCCCCGGGAGACCTACGAGGTCGCTGTACGTGAAATGCGATCCTATCTCCAGCGGCATATCGAAAAGGCGCGTATCCTGGGAAAACCCATCGTGGTCGAGGAATTCGGGTTCCCGCGCGATGCCCGCAGCCACGATCCCGGCGCGACCACGACAGCGCGCGATCGATATTATCGTGCCGTCTTCGACGTGGTGCTCGACGCCGTGCGCGCGGGCGCGCCCGTGGGCGGGGTCAATGTTTGGGCCTGGGCCGGAGGAGGCCGTCCGCGCAGGGCCGGCGGCCTTTGGCAAAGGAACGACCCGTTCATCGGCGATCCACCACACGAAGCGCAAGGTTGGTACGGTATTTACGATACAGACCATTCGACCCTGCGTGTGATCGCGGACTATGCACGCCAAATCGCCCTGGACTCGAGGCGATTGCCCGACTCATCAACCCCATGACGAAAAACGACGAACCAACGTGAGCCGCCATGCGAAAACTCTTGATGTATGGCCTGCGCAGGCAGTACATTCGTAACAGCGGCCACCTGCCACACACGCCAACGAGCGAGGGTTGGACTTGAACGAGCATCCCACGGAGACGCACCGGGACCAGGACCGGGAGACGCTTCTTGCCCGCATCGACCTGCTGGAGCGCGAAAATGTGACACTCCGACGAACCGCCCAGGAAGCGCAGCGGATCTTCGACGGCTCGTGCGATTTCTTGCAACGCTTCGACCTCGCCGGCAACTTCCTCTACATCTCCGCCGCCTGCCGCGCCGTCCTCGGCTACGAGCCCGACGAGATGATCGGAAAAGCTTCGTTCGAGTTCCTCCACCCGGACGACGTCGAACCCACGAAGAAGGAGCAACAGATCTTGCTCGCGGGCGGCCCGCCATCCCGGATCGAGCTGCGACTCCGGCGCAAGGACGGCGTGTACGTATGGATGGAGTGCCGCCCCGTGCTCATCCGGGGCCCGCACGGCGAGCCCCTCGAGTTCGTGGTGACCGCGCGCGAGGTGACCGAGCGCAAGCGCATGGAGGACCGGCTCCGCGCGAGTGAGGAGCGGTTCCGCGCGCTGCTCGCGGGCCTGCACGTGGGCGTGGTCATGCAGGAGCCGAGCGGGAAAAACGTCCTCTTCAACCCGCATGCCCTCACGTTGCTCGGCGTGACCGAGGATCAACTCCTCGGCCGGACCTCGTTCGATCCTCGCTGGGGCGCGGTGTACGAAGATGGCTCGCCGTGCCCGGGCGAGGTGCATCCGATCTCCGTGGCGCTGCGGACGGGCAAACCCGTGCGCAATTTCGTGCATGGAGTCGACCGCCCTGCGCTGGGCGATCGCGTCTGGCTCCTGGTGAGCGCGGCGCCGCAGTTCGACGAGCATGGCGTGGTGACGGGTGCCATCGCGACTTTCACGGATATCACGGCGCGCAAGGAGGCCGAGGATCTGGTGCGGTCGCAGGCCCATATGCTCGAAGAAATGTCGACGCCGCTCGTGCCCATCCGCGACGATATCGTGACGATGCCGCTCATCGGCACCGTGGACGCGCGGCGCGCCGATCTGGTGCTCGACACGCTGCTCACGGGTATCGCGCAGCGGGGCGCGCGCGTGGCGATCCTGGACATCACGGGCGTGAGCGTGGTCGATTCGCACGTGGCGACCACGCTGGTCCGCGCTGCGCAGGCGGCACGTCTCCTGGGCGCGCAGGTGGTGCTGACGGGCATCCGCGGGAGCGTGGCGCAAACACTCGTGGAGCTCGGCGTGGACCTCTCGGGGCTGGTGACGCGCAGCACGCTACAAGGCGGAATCGCCTGGGCGTTCGCGCGCCGCTCGTAAGTATTACTTCTTTTTGCGCCCGCCGATCGCGGCCGGGGCATTTCCGGCGCAGGTCGCGCCGGCGAGGTTGTACGGCGTGTCGAAGAACATGAACTCGTAGACCTTGTCGGCGGCGAGCGCCGCGGAATTGAAGCCCTCGCCGATGCGAATGCCGTTCGCCACCATGAGCACCTGGTGCCCCTCGGCGAGGGCGGTGGCCCGCGGGCCGGGGAACACCTCCATGGCGTAGGTATCCGAGGCGACGATGGCCGGACGGAATTGCGCGAGCCAATGGCATTCGGCGATCCACGGGCCAGGCGCAGCGCCGAGGTACGTCGGCCAGAGCGCCTCGTTCGCCCAGTAATGGCTCCAGCCCGTGCGGATGACGACCACGTCACCGGGCTCGATGCAATCGAGGTCCTCCCAATCCATCGTCGCCTGGAGATCGGCGATGGTGATGCGATATCCGGGCGCGAGGGATTTTCCGTTTGGCGCGATCGCGCTCATATGCCCAACCGCGCGCTTGTAGCCGAGCACGTCGAGGAGCAGGCCCCGCGTGACGATCGGCCCGATGTTCTGGATCCCGAGCGATTTCGTGCCCCCGAGGATGCTGCCCGGCCCGTAGTTCGCGGCCTCGGAATCAGCGCGGGCGAGGGCCTGCCGATCGAGCGGGTCGAGGATCTCGGGGCGCGGCGTGATCTGCTCGAAGCGGTGGCCGCCGTAGAACCAGCCGCCGAAGCTCGGATGACCGAAATCGTCGACCTGGGTCGCCTGCTGGAACGTGAAGGCCTCGAACCGCTCGTCCTGGTAGAAGAACTCGTTCTCCCCGACCGGCCCGTACGCGGCGATCCAGTAATCGGCGCGGCGCGGCGGATCGTGCGGGAAGGCCGGGGTTCCCGCGCGCATGGGTTCGCCAAGCGAATATACCTTCGCGTCACCGCGCGCCCCGAGCTTCAGCGCGTCCTTGCGCTTTGCCTCGTTGATCTCGACCAGCGTGCCGACGGTGTCACCCCACACGTCGAGATCATCCCAGCGCGAGAAGATCCAATCGAGGGTGACAGGGTCGTCGGTGAAGGGCCCGGCGGCGTGCGGGGGCGCAGGGCAAGGCGGGCTCGCGAGGGCGCGCCCCGGAATCATCTGCGCGAGGACGGAGGCGCCCGCCGCGCCCGCCGCGCCGCCGAGGAAATCACGACGGCTCACGCGCGCCTTGTCACCCTGGGCCGCGAACACGTGCTTCAAGAAACGCATAAGCGTTCTCCTTTCGTGCAGCGCAGCCGCAGTCTCGTGGCTACGCCAATCGAGCGTCCAGCGGATCGAACGGCAATGACCGTTCATGATTCACCAAACACGACGCAGCCGGAATTTGCAAGAAATTTCGTGAGGCCCGCGACGTCGCGCAAAAAACGCCGACGACGACGCGCAGGCCTCGTAGATCAGACGGGCGGGAGCAATGCGAGCAGCGCTCGCGCGCCGACCTTCTTGTCGACGACCAGCACGCTCCGAACCATTTTTGCGCTCCCGAACAGCGCCGTCCCCAGCGCTTCGCCTGAAATTTCGAGCCGGCACGCGAGGAGGCGCTGCGGGTAGCGGGAAAGGAGGGCGTCGCAGTCTCGATAAAATCGCTCGCTGCCGTCGTTCGCGAGAAACAGGATCCGCGACACACGGGCGTTCTGAGGGCTGTCAGGGGTTTTCTGATTCAGCGCGTCGAGGCCCTTCTGTTCACTGGCCAGCTTCTCGCTGATCAGCTCGAGGCCCTGGCAGGCGTGCCCGACGGCGAGCGCGCCTCGAAGCTCTGCGGCAAGCGCGTCGGTCATCGGGAGCGTCGCGACCTGACTCCGACCGCGCTCCCAAAGCAAACCCGCGTGCGCGGAGAGGAGGCGCACGAGCGCATCGTGGCGTGGATCGGCGACGACATCCTTCGGCAGCTTGAGGGCAGACATGGTTCGGCCAGGTCTAGCAGAACCTCGGCCCCCTGGCGAAGCGCAACGGTTTTGAAGGACGACGCGGAGAGGATCCGACTCACAACACGCGATCGAGGAGCGCCTCTCCCCGCTCGAACCGCCGCAGGTTGTCCAGGAAATGCCGCACGAGCGCGAGGTGCTCCCCGCGCCGCCCGCCCGCCGCATGCGGCGTGAGGAAGCAATTCGGCGCTGACCACAGGGGATGATCCGCCGGCAACGGCTCGACCTCGGTCACGTCGAGATAGGCGCCCCCGAGCCGCCCGCTCTGCAGCGCCTCCAGCAATGCGCTTTGATCCACCGTCGTTCCTCGCCCCACGTTGTACACGAATGCCCCTTCGCGCATCCGCGCGAGCCGCGCACGATCGAGAAAGCCGCGCGTCCTCTCGTTTTCCGGCAACACGTTCACCACGTGGTCCGCCTCGCCCAGCGCACGATCGATGTCCCCTTCGTGCACCACCGTCACGTGAGGGTCTCCCTCTGCGCGTCGACGAACCACCAGAAGCCGCATTTCGAAGGGCGCGAGCAGCTCCGCGAGCCGTCGTCCAATGGCACCGTATCCGAGGAGCAGCACGGTTTGTCCGCGCAGCAGAATCGACCGCTCGCGCCGCAACACGCTCTCCCAGGCGCGCGTCGTTCGTTGCGCGTCGAGCGACTCGGGCAGCCGCCGCGCCATGGACAACATCATGGCCAGCACGTGCTCGGCGCACGGATCGGCATACACCGTCGAGCTCGTCGTGAGCGCGACGCGTTTGGAGGTGAGCGCTACGCGAATCGCGTCGACGTCGTAACGGGTATACCCCGCGCTCGTCAGGTGCGCCCAGCGAAGGCGTGACGAACCGAGGAGCCCGTCCACGGCCGGCTGACCGAACGCGACGTCGGCCGTGAGCAGCGCGGGGTCGGGCGCTCCGCTCGCCAGATTGGAGGACGTCTTCGCGGAGCCGAACACGAGAGAATGACCGGCCGCCCCCTCCGAGAGCGCGCTGAGCGCCTCTTCCGGAAAGGTCGTGTCGCAAAAGATGGTCAGCTTCATCCGGGGTAACCTATCGCCGAAACAGCCGCCAAGCCTCGGCTCCGTCGAACGGTGGGGTGGGAATCAGGTTCAGCGCGATCAACGCAAGGTTCGTCCTCGTGAGCGTCGACGCGAGATCCCCGCCGAAGCCCCCCGAGGGCAGGAGGCTCGACCAGAGAGGCGCCGTGAGCAGCACCGCGAGCTGCGCGAGGACGCCGCCCCACGCGACGATCGCGCGCTGCTTCATGGTGACGTCTCCCGTCCAATCGCAAGACCCGCCGGCCGCGTGAACGTCGATCGAGAAGACGTGGCCCCCGACCGCACCGGCGAGCAACGCGTGACCGAGCTCGTGCACGAGGACGAGGATCAAAAACCCGAGCCATGCACCCGGCGCAAAGCTGAACCCACAGAGTACGAACGCGCCGAGCGGCATGCTCCAGTGGATGCGAATCGGTGCCCGCCGGAAGTGGCCGATCACGAGGTAGCCGTCACGAACGCGCATTGCCCTCTCCGCCGAGGAGTGTCCCTCGGGCGGCGAGATACGTCAACCTGCACGCGTCACGACGAGCGCTCGACTTCGCCGCCGAACGTTGCTATGAGCTCAGGACCTCGATGCAGATCCACGGCCAATGCCACTGTGCGAACATCTCGTTCACGCTCGTCTGGACACCGGAGCCCTCCGAGATTCCCGCGCGCGCCTGCACATGCTCGTTCTGCACCAAGCATGGCGGCGTGTGGACCTCCTGCCCGACCGGATCGCTCCGCGTGCGCGTGAACGAGCCCTCCCATGTGTCAAAATATGCATTTGGCACAAAAACCGCCGATTTCCACGTCTGCGCGAAGTGCGGCATCACGCCGGTGGTCACCTGCCGCATCGACGGTCGCCTCTACGCCGTCGTCAATGTCAACACGTTCGAAGACGTCGACCCGACGCTCCTCCGGCGCGGCGCTGCGAAGTTGGACCAGGAAAACGAAGAAGCCCGGCTCGCGCGTCGCAAACGGAACTGGATCGCCGAGGTGGAGTACGAGGATGCCACCCCGCGCGACGCCCCCTGATACGTTCGAGGTGCGCTCGGCGGGCTTGTCGCCGCGGGAACTTTCGGCGACCATGCGGTCTCTCTCGCGGAACGACCTCGTCCCCACGCGCCCATGAAGCCCTCTCCACCTGCCCCCAACTCCGCGCCGGCTCACGAGATTCTGAGCCTGCTCCACCCCGATCCGATCGCGCGGCCCGATCTCGAAGAGATGCGCCAGGCCCTCTCGTTCGCATTCGCGAGCGGCGTCTCCGGCGGGCTCTTCAGCCAGGCGCTCGATCGGGCGCCGCTCGCGCCGTCCACATGGGATCCGAAGAGCTTTGCGCAGGACCTGTTCCTGGAGGAGTTCGTCGCCCGTGGATTCCGCGTGCGCGCGGGCGGCGAGCGCGACACGGTCGTGAACCGAGCATTCATCCTCCGCGTCCTCGCGCATCCGCCGACCGACCCTCGCGTGGCGGATTTCCGGCGCGAAATTTTGCGCGAGCTCTCCAGCTCGACCGTCTTTCGCCGCCAGTTCGAGGAGCTTTACGTGCTCGCTTGCCGGCTGCGCGCGGCGCTCGAAGGCGCGACGGCGGGAAAGAAGTTCGACACGACGCGACGGCAGCTCGACGTGCTCGTGCTCGTCAAGGAGGCGTTCGATCGGATGAGCGAATCCTTCGACGGCGCGAAATCCGGCCTCTCGGGCCTGCGCGAATTCGGCGCGTCGGTCCGCGAGACCGAGGGCTATCGATCGATGGTCGATCTGCTCGACTACGACGAGCACCTCGCCACGCTCGGCGTGACCATCCGCGTCGGCGCCGACGGGCGCGTGCGCGGGTTCGAGGTCCGAAACCTCCGCGAGCGTCAGGACAACCCCTTCGTCCTGTCGCCGGCACGAAGGTGGCTCGCCAAGATCGAGATGTTCTTCCGCGGTTATCGCTTCAGCGACGGCGAGGTCATGGCGCGGCTGCTCGACGCGGTCTTCGAGGGCATCGAGGCGCACGTCCTACGGTTCATTCCGCTCCTCGGCGAGATGGAAGTGTACCTCGGTGCGCTCGGCTTTCGGGAGCTCGCGGAGGCCGCGGGCCTCGAGGTTTGCCTACCCGAGATTCGCCCGGCCGTGGAAGGCACGGAGGAACAGCCGCGCAAGCTAATCGGGCTCTTCAATCCGCTCCTCGTCGCGAGCGGCGTCCGCGCCGTGCCGTGTGATCTCGTGACGGATCGGACGAGCGCGACGGTGCTCATCACCGGGCCGAACTCCGGCGGCAAAACGCGGCTCTTGCAATCGGTCGCGCTGGCGCAACTCCTCGCGCAAGGGGGGATGTTCGTGCCCGCGCGCGAGGCGAGCCTCGTGCGGGTCCCCGGGCTCGTCGTATCGCTGATCCAGGAGACGCGGGTGGATCAGAGCGAGGGTCGGCTCGGAATGGAACTCGTGCGCATCCGGGCCCTCTTCGAAATGCTCGGCCCCGGCGCGATGGTCATGCTCGACGAGTTGTGTTCCGGGACGAACCCTTCCGAGGGCGAGGAGATTTTCGAGCTGGTGATCACGCTGCTCACAAAGCTGCGGCCGCAGGCGTTCATCACCACCCATTTCTTGACGTTTGCTGCGCGGCTCGCACGGGAAAATGCGATCGCGGGCCTCCGATTCATCCAGGTGGGGCTCGACGCGGCGCACCGGCCGACGTATCAGTTCGTCGCTGGTGTGGCCACGACATCGCTCGCATCGCATGCGGCGGCGCGACTCGGCGTGAGCCGCGACGAGCTGGAAGGACTCATCGATCGCAACATGCGCGCACCGGCCGCGCGGGCGCGGGAGAGCTGACGTGGCGACGTTTCTAGTGACGCCACGCATGAATCCGGCGCTCCGCGCGCGCGTGGAGCGGGCCGTCAGCCCCAAAGCAAGGGCGCGCCATCACGCGGCGGGCCTCAGCATGGCCTCGCCCTTCGCGAGCCGCGAGGGGTTCCGGCCGGCCAAACTCCTGCCGCTGCTCGCGATCGTGCTCATCGGAGGGCTTTTTGCGGCCATGACGATCCACGAGCGGCGGGAGCTGGAAGCAGATCGAGCCGCGCTCCTCGGCGAAATCGACGGGCTTCGGCCGGGTCTGCCGCCGGGGCACGAGGTGCTCGTCGCGGACACGGAGCGTCTCCTCGTGGAGGCTGCGGCGGACGGGGAACCGCCGGAGATCATCGATCCAGCGCTGCGCGCAGCGGGCGCGCTCGACGCGACCTTGCGCCGGCCTGCGCTTTATGTGCGCGCGCCGGCAGCCGAACTCCGCGAGGTGCGCGGCATCGACGATGCGGCGCGCGGCTCGGACAAAGACGCATTCCTCGTTTGCTTGATGTACCCGCCTACAGCGACATCGGAGCGTGATCTGCTCGCGAAGGTGCGGGGCGTGTACTTCGCCGGGGCGAAGGTCGACAACGAGACGGCGAACGTGCGACGGCTCGCGGAGCTGCGCGTGGGCCTCGCGGTGCTCGCGCCGGCATTCGAGAGCTCGGTGCGGACCGCGCAGGATCGCAATGTGCTGAAGAGAATGCGGAAAGACCTTCAGAAAGCTCCGGTGGATCTCGCCAAGAAGGCAGCCGCCGCGGAGCTGATGCTGGTCGTCGCGGACACCCCGGCCGGGGCACGCGTGACACTTTTTGATATGGCCGCGAAAAAGCCACTCCTGCGGGTGCTCCGGCGACACGAGGAGCTCACTTTGACTTCGCTGGGAGCGACCCACCGCGAAGAACTCGAAGCGTGCAGCTTGGCAGTCGCGGTGCGGCGCGCCGTGACGGAGTAAAGCTCGCGCAGGACGATCGCTTCACATCTTGGGCGAGAACCTCGACCGCATCATCTCGATGTAAGCCTCCTCCGAGGTTTGTCGCCGCGCCTCGACGAGCGGCGCAATGTCCTTCGTGGCGAGATACCGCAGCCGGTCGGTGCCGTCGGTCGCGGCTTCGAACACGACACGCGCGACTTCTTCCGACGTGGCGAGGCCGCGCGCCGCTCGAAGGTCCGCGAATACCTGGGCCGCGCCCTCGACGAACGGCGCGTAATCGGCGATTGGCTCCCTGTGACTCGCCTCCTTGCCGCTGCGCTCGCCGAAGCGCGTGCTCGTCACGCCGCCCGGCTCCACGATCTTCACCCGGATTCCGAGCGGCAAAAGCTCGTACGAGAGCGCCTCCGAGAACCCTTCCAGCGCGAACTTGCTCGCGCAATACGCGGACAGCATCGGGAGCGTGAACACCCCTGCGCCCGAGCTCACGTTCAGCACAACGCCGTATCGCTGCTTTCGCAGGGCCGGAAGGACGGCCCGCGTCACGTCCATCATCCCGAACACGTTTACCTCGAACTGCTCGTGGATCTTTTCGCGTGTCGTCTCCTCGAACACCCCGAAGAGACCAAAACCCGCGTTGTTGATAAGGACATCGATCGAGCCAAACCGGGCGAGCGTTGAGGCCACGGCGACATCGATGCTCACGCGATCCTGCACGTCGAGCCGCGTCACGCTCATTCGATCCGACGCATGAAGCTCCGTCTCCTGCTCCGGCGTGCGCATCGTCGCCGCGACGTTCCAGCCCTCCGCAGCGAACACCTTCGCGATGTCACGACCAAACCCCGACGAACAACCCGTCACGAGAACCGTCTTGCTCATGCCCTCGATCTAAAGTGCACCGACCGATGAAACAATCCGTGCAATCCGGCATGGTCTGATGCAAATTTTGGAACAATGATCCGCGCCAGCTTGATCGAGCTCGAAGCCGTGGTCGCCATCGCGAGCCAGAAGAGCTTCCGCGCCGCGGCCAGGCAACTCGAAATGTCGCCTTCTGCGTTGAGCCATGCGATCTCCGCGCTCGAACAGAGGCTCGGCGTCCGGCTGTTCCATCGCACGACGCGGAGCGTGTCGCTCTCGGCAGCCGGCGAGCATTTCGTCAGGCGCCTGCAGCCGGCGCTCCGGGAGGTCTCGTCCACGCTCGACGAGGTGCACGAGCTGCGTGACACGCCGAGCGGCACGCTGCGCATCAACACCTCGAAAGGCGCCGCGCAGATCGAGGTGCTTCCCATGATCCTCGAAATGCGACGTCGCCATCCCGACGTCCGCGTCGAGCTCGTCACGGAAGACCGCCTCGTCGACATCGTCGCCGAGGGCTTCGATGCAGGCGTGCGGCTCGCCGAGGCCGTGCCGCAGGACATGGTCGCGATCCCCTGCGGCGCGCACCTGAGCATGGCCGTGGTCGGCGCGCCGTCGTATTTCGCGGCCCGCCCGAAACCAACGAGGCCCAAGGACCTTCTCGACCACGAGTGCATCCGCCGCCGCATGGCGAGCGGCCAGGTCTACCGCTGGGAGCTCGAAAAACGCGGTCGCGAAGTGACCGTCGACATCCGCGGCGCGCTGACGCTCGACAACGACGACCTCATTCTGCAAGCGGCCCTCGAAGGCGCGGGCCTCGCGTTCGTGAGCGATCGCGCGGCCGCCGCTGACGTCGCAGCGGGACGCCTCGTTCGCGTACTCGCCGACTGGACGCCGCCGTTCCCCGGCCTTCGCTTGTTTCACCCGAGCCACCGGCTCGTCCGCGCGGCGCTGCGCGCGTTCATCGCGATCGTGCGAGAATCGACGCCCCGCGGGCGCGGTCATGGTAAAGCAGGGAATCCCAAGGAGCGGAACGCATCATGATGACAAACTTCGTCCGGCCCCACCTCGCGCTCCTCGTCGCCTCTGCCATTACGCTCGCCGCATCCTCCACGCGGGCCGAGGCCCCGCTGGGCGCCGCGTCTCCCTCGGACGCAGAGGTCACGCGGCGCATCGCCTTCCTCCAGGCGCGCCTCGACTCTGGCACCGCCGCGGCGAATCGATGGTGGTATGGCTGGTACACGGGGTGGAGCGTGCTGACCGTCGGACAGGGCGTCCTTGCCCTCGCCGTCACCGATCCCGGCCTCCGCGCCGACGCCGCCGTGGGCGCGGTCGGTTCGTCCCTCGGCCTGATTCCTCTCGGGCTCGCGCCGTTTCCCGCGCGTCATGCCGCCGCGGATCTACGAGCGATGCCGGGGTCTACGCCGGAGGAACGAAAGCTCAAGCTCGCGCGCGGCGAGCGGCTGCTCCGGGAAAGCGCCGCGTCAGAGGTGCTCCGCCGCAAATGGTTCAATCACGTGCTCTGCGGCACGGTATCGACGAGCGTCGGCCTGGTGCTGGCGTTGGGGTATGGCCGGCCGGTGACGGGCGCGTTGAGCGCGACGATCGGTATCGCACTCAGCGAGGCACAGATCTTCACGATGCCGACCGCGGCGATTGACGATTGGAACGAATACAGCAAGGAAGGCGGCGAGCGTGTCGGACGCGCGCGGCGGCCTGCGCCGAGTTTTTCGTGGTACGTCGCGCCGCTCGCGGGGGGCGGCGCGGTGGTGGGCGGAGCCTTTTGATGCATGATCCCGCGATGACGACGGTCCGGACGATTCACTATTGGGAAATGGTGAACGACATCAGCAGCGATGCGACCGTCGCGTCGTGCGCAAGAGACAAATGGAGCCCCGGGCTGTCCTCTGCCGGGGGTGGAACGACACGTTTCGCCATGTCGTCGAAGAGCGCCTGTGCTTCGCCACGCAAGCCGAAGCGTACGGCGAAATCGCCCAGGGCAAAGAGCCTCAAGGCAAGCGCAGAACTGTAGGAGGCGGCGTCGCTCTCGGTCGCGAGCCTGGCCCGCGCGCTCTCGATCCACGTGCGCACAATGGCTCGACCAACCTCGACGCTCGCACCGGGGTGCCCCGATGCATGAAACGCGAGCAGCCTCTCGTAGGCCGGCTGGAGCTCTTCCCACACGTAGCCGTGCTCCGCGTGCCCCGTGGAAGGGTTCCGCCTCTGCGCTTGCTCCGAGAGCCACGCACGCAGCTCGGCGTGATGTTCGACCCATTCGAGGTTTTCGGACAACACCGACGCGGCGCGCGTCTGGACCTGCCTCTTGTCGGTGTCGGGCCCGATCATGCTGTGCGTGTTGTCGCCGGTCGGATCCCATTCGGCGATGTCGGCTGGCCCCGCGCGCAACCACCGGAGCACGAGGCCCACGCGTTTGCTCTCCGGCGCGGCGCGGAGCCCGGTCGCGGCGCGCAAGCGACAGAATGCTTCGGAGCTGAACGCTACCTTGCTGCCTTGCGAAAGCGGCGCGACCATCCTGTCGAAGAGGCGGTCCGCGTCGCCGGGGAGCACCCATATCGCCTGCTCCCGCAGCACGTGGCAACGACCATACGAGAATTTCAGCTCCAGAAGCTCCCCGTCGAGGTCGCGCGTCCGCGCGGCAACGGCCTCGGCGGCGGGACGCGCCGGCGCAGGATCTCGGAGCCATTCCTCGTCTGGTCGGAAGACCTTGCGCGCAGGCGAAGGCAGCAGCGTCCTTACGCTGGTGCTGGTGTGCGGTGTCTCGAGGTCGAAAAGCGCGAGCCGCGCGGTGACCGCCAGATCACGCGCGGCTCCGGAAATGCCCCGCGTGAGCGGAAATTCTCCCCGCGCCGCGATCACGCTTTCGAGGAGCTTGCGCGCCTCGTCGGTCAGGCCGAGCTTGGTGCTGAAGACTCCCAGCGGCAACATGCGCTGGAGCACGATTTCGAGCGAGAGGGGGTCGGGCGGGCCCTGGAGCCGCCGCTGCATATCGGGAAGCCATGAGCGAAATAGGCCCTTGACCTGGTCGTCGATGGCGTGCCATGGGGTCCGGTAGATGGCCGTGTCGAGATAGCTCATCACCTTGTCGTGCAGGATCCACGCCGTGCGATCGTCCGTGGACGTCTGAAGCCGCCGGAAAAGCGCTTCCGCTTCGTGTAGGGGAATGCCGTCGCTCACGAGCATCGAGAGCGCCGCATATCGCACATACGATTTCGGCGGCGCTGGGCCGGACTCGCCGGGGGAAAACTGGTACGCGGACAGGCGCGCCTCGTCGAGCTCGGCGAGCCTTCGCAGATAGACGGTTTTTGCGTCCATCACGTCCCGCGTGCTCTGCAGGTCCCCCACGGCGCGGAGGCGCCCTATGAGCCAACGCGAAAACACGACCGGCGTCTCGTCGAACGTCGCCGCGGAAGCCGCGTCGACGAGATCCAAGCGGCATCGAGGTTCGTCGTGCAGGTTGCTGACATCGGGAAACAGCGAGGGGAGTTTTTCGAGGATGTGCGCGCCGACGAGCGGCGTCGCGGCCTCGGATCGTTCGAGCTCCCGGCGCACGAGGCGGAACATCTCGTCGGGCGTGGCGAGACCGACCTGGGGACAGGCGCCCGAGAGGCAAGGAGGAGGACGGCAGCACCCGAGCAGCGCCGTGCACGTCGCGAGGACAGCGAGGATCGAGGGGAACGCTTGCGCCACGCGCAATCCTAGCATCCTGATGCGTGGCGGAATACTTGCCCATCGAGGGAGAACCGTGCTCGGGTCGCGACGACCCCATGGCCACGCTCCATCCACAACGCCGACGCGCTTGGCGCACGCTCCTCGTCCTCGGCGCGGGCCTGCGCGCAAGCTGCGGCGCCGCGGACACGGGCCTCGGCGTAGCCGACGCGGCGCCGAAGCTCCCCGAAGCGCAGGCCGTCGCGTCGATCACCGAATTCAACGACGACCGTGGTTTGCCGGCGCTGCGCTTCCGCCTGCTCAAGCCCTCGGCGCCGTTTGATCGTCTCACGGTGCGCAGGAGCCGCGGCCCCATCGTTCCGAGCTCATGTGACGCGGGCGAACTCTTTGCCACGTTCCCGCAGGCGAAGCTCCGCGGCTCCCGCCTCACGCTGCCCACGACCGCGGAAAAACCGCTGTCGGACGGCGATTCGTACCGCGTTTGTGCTTATCGGAAGGAACGCCTGGTCGCGACCAGTACGCTCGCCGGTGAGCGCCACGTGCCTTGGCTCTCTGCGCACGCCTTGCCAGGGACCATCGAGGTCGGCGTGCGGGTCACGCCGCTCGACGACGACGCCGTCTCGTTTGCGCTCGTGCTCGCCGAAAAAGGAGAGCCGCTCGGCGGACTCGTGCGCATGAATTGCCGCGACGGACGGGTCGTACGCGAGGTCGGACGCGCCGTATTTGCAGCCGCGGGCGGCGACGATTTGACCCTCCCCATCCGGCTTGCTCTGCCGGAAATCCGCCGTGACCGGCGTTATGCGGTGCTCGGCTGCGTGCGCGACCGTGAAGGACGCCTGCACGCCGTGGACGACGCCTGGGGCTCGTCCGTCTCGCTCCTCGACGGCTCCGAGGAGCGCAATATCGTGGCGACGCCGTCCGGCGGCGTTCAGGCCGATCGGCTCGTCGTGGGGCATCACGTGCTTGCGTATGACGTCGCCAAGAAGAAACAGGTCACGACACGCGTACGCGCCGTACGTGAGAAGTCGTTCCCTTCGGTGTGGTTGCGCCTCGACGACGGACGGCGTATCCAGGTCCCTCAGGCGCGCGGGTTTTTCTTGCCAGACGCCGGGACGTTCCGAGCCGCGTCGAAGTTGCAAAAGGGTGACGTGCTCCTCACCTCGTCCGGGGCCCGCCCTCGCCTCGCCGCCGCCCCCAGCGACGCGGGACGGTTTCATGCGGCATGGCTCGACGTCGGCGCGCCGGACGATTGTTTCATCGACGATCTCCTCGTACGCGACGAACGGCCGAGCCAAGCGCGACCCGGTGAACCCGACAAACTCTCCCCTCCGCCGGCTGGCCCCATCGAGCTCGTGCCGGCGCCCTCCAGCTACGATTGCAGCCTCGATGTGACGCTCCGCGTCCGCGAGCTCCCACCGGAGGCCCGCGCCGTCGCCATCGTGGCCGCCCCGCAGGAAAAAGCGCCGGGCGCGCGCACCGCGCTCGCCTGCGACGCGGGCACCGTGGTTCGTACGCTCGATCGGCGGCTGCTCGACGCGCTCCTCGGCGAGCGCGCGCTCCGAACGGCGGACGGCGCGGAGCTCGATGTGCAGCTCTCCGGGGATCCCATCGATTGTGATGGCGGGTATCTGCTCATGCCCTGCTTGCGTGATGCCAAGGGCACGATGCGTCCGTCGACCCATGCCGTGCACGGGATCGCCGGCGCGTCCTGCTTCGCCGCGGGCACGCCCGTCACGACGCCGCGGGGCGAGGTGCCCATCGAGCGCCTGCGGCCCGGCGACGCCGTGATCGGTTATGATGTCGAAAGCTCCGCACGCCGCGTTTTGCAGGTGCGCCGCCTCGCCGAGCGCGAGGAGCGGCCGGTGGCGACGTTCCGGCTCTCGAATGGGGAGGAGTTACGCGTGACGGCCGAGCATCCCATCTTCGTGGTGGGTCGCGGATACCTTCGTGCGCGGGCCCTCGCAATCGGCGATGTTTTGCTCGGTGTGGATAGCGCGCCGGTGACGCTCGACGCGCGTACCGATTTCGACCATCGCACGACGGTGTACGACCTCTCCGTCGATGGCCTCCACAATTACTTCGCCGGCGGCGTCTTGGTGCACAACTACTGATCGGGGCCAAGGAAAACGGCACAGCGGACGAACCCCTCCAGCGGCTTGCCATCACGCGCCTATGCCTTCCTCGCGAGCTTGCGCCGCGTGCGCCATGCTCCCACGATGACACCCAGCCCGAAGCCCGCGACGAACACGACCGCTGCGATGCCGCCGAGGATACGAAGCGGGCTGCGCGCAGAGCGCTCGCCCGACGGCCCCGGTGGCTTTTCCGCGGCGGCCACGACCAGGTATCCGCGAGAACGGCCCGACACGAGGTCCGTCGTACGAATCGCCTTGTAAAGCGACTCGGTCGGCACCCAGGTGGGCGGATACTTGTATCGCGCGACGTCCATCACGAGCACGCGGTCCTTCGCGGAGTTGTAGGCGCCGAGCGGAGAATGGTGGCCCGTGTACTCCTGACCGACCTCCGACCGTAGATAATTCACGACGATGAAATTCGTCGGATCGGCGAGGTTCTCGGCGAGGCGCTTGCGAAAATCCTCCAGCGTCGTGTCCTCGCCGTGAACGACGTCGACGCGTACAGGATGGCAGCGGAGCAGATCCGCGAGCTGCGCCAGCGTGGTCCCGCCTCGCGCGACGGACTCGGGCGTGTAGACGGTGCGCGTGCACGAGTTGAAGAAATCGCCGTGCGTGAAGGTCTGGATGCCCAGTTTGTCGTCCAGCGGCGCGGGCACCTGAAGGGCGTTGAGAATCGTGACGGCGCTCGCAATGCCACACGCAGCAGGTGTCTCCTGCGTCGTGTGGTGTCCGGCAATGTGAAAGTAATCGGCGCGCGCGGCCGATTCGACGAGGAGCGCCTCGCCCTCGCGCGTGTCGAGCGCGACGAGGTCGGCCGGGAGCGCGCTTTGCTGCGCGCGTGCAGGCGCCGCGAGGAGCCAGGTCATCGTGGCAAGCGCCACCGCGGTTCGTCGAAGAACTCTCATTCGTCCCGTGTCGACCATCGGAGAACCTCCGCTCTTCATCACGCGGCGAGAAAGCCGCCGTCGACCGGCAGAGGCGCGCCGGTCACGTACCCCGCGCTGTCGGAGCACAACCAGAGCACGGCGCCAGCAATCTCCTCCTCGGTGGCCATCCGCGACATCGGATGCTGCGCGACGAGGTTTTGGACGATCTCGGGGGCAAACGTCTCGAACTGGCGCATGCTGGGCGTCGCGGTGACGCCCGCACAAATCGCATTGACACGGATTCCCCGGGTCGCATACTCCAGCGCCACCGACCGCGTCATTCCGATGACCGCGTGCTTGGAGGCGACGTACGCGTGCTGCGCAGGCCTCCCGGCCATCCCGAAAATCGAGCTGATGTTGACGATGGAACCTCCTCCCGACGCGATCATCGCCGGGATCTCATGGCGCATGGCGAGCCATACCCCCCGGGCATTGACGGCCATGACGTCGTCCCACACGCCCTGATCGGTGGCGTCGAGCGGAGCCATGTCCCCGCCGCCGGCGCAGTTCACCGCAAAATCGAGTCGGCCAAAATGCTTCACGGTCTCTTCCACGGCACGCGACACCGCGGCCTCCTCCCGCACGTCGGTCGGGACGAAAAGAACGCGCGCTCCCTCTGCTAGCAGCGCCGCGCAGGCCTCACGTCCCGCGTTTTCCCCGCGGGCGGCGATGGCGACACACGCGCCCGCCCGCGTGAATCCGCGCGCCGAAGCGAGCCCGATGCCCGAGCTGCCGCCGATGACGAGCGCGACGCGCCCCGAGAAATCGAATCGGATCATTCACAATTCCTTTCGGCGCTCGGGCTTCCCCGAGCCCAAGCCTTTTCGAATAAAATCGACGGCCTGATGGGCCAGCGCTCGACGGCGCTTGGGCCCGAGCCGCTTGCGGAGGGAATCCGATGCCAGCACTTCGTGGAGCTCGGCCCCGAGCTCCTGGAGCACCACGTCGGTCAATCCAGGGCCGATGATCGTGGCCACGAGGCGCGTCGCCACATCCAAATCGGGCGCATGGAGCGCGCCGCGCTCGGCGCCGACTTCGAGCACGGCCCGGAGTTCCTGAAGGCCTGCTTCGCAGATGGCCTTGTGCAGGCCGCGGACCTCCGGATTCGCCGTCGGATCGGCCGCAGCCGCAGAGAGCCGGGCGAGGCGCGGGTGCTCGACGAGGAACGCCATACCACGCTCGACGAAGTCCTCGAGACGCGTCCAGAAATCGCCTTCCGGGCTCGGCATTCCGACGAACGCGCGCTTCAGGCGCGGCGCCTCCTCGGTAAGGAGCCATCGGTAAAGGTCGAGTTTGTCCTCGAAGTATTGATAGACGCTGCCTTTGGGGATGTTCGCGCGGCGCACGATCTGCGATAGCGATGCCTCGGCGTACGTCCGATCGGCGAACTCGGCGATGGCCTCGTGCACGAGACGCGCGCGCCTCTCGTCGGGGAGCCGGAAAAATGTGCTCTTCGGCATGCGACCGATCAGTCATATGACCGATCGGTCGTACTGTCAAGGATGCCGTGGACGCCCGGCCGGCACGCGTCCGAGGCGCTCGCAACGTCGTGGGGCAACTTCGCGGGAATAGACGCAGGCGCGACCGGTTTCTGGCGTGATGGCCGAACCTCTTTCTGCTCACCCTTCCACCCCTCCCCCTGCGCCTTCGTCCTCGCCGTCGCCACTGTCGCGCCCGCGTCGCCGCCGTCACGTCCTCAAAGAGTTTCTGCCGATGGGCGTCGCCGCTGCCGTCATGCTCATGGCGCGGACCTCGCTCGCCGACCATTACATCGTGCCGAGCGGCTCGATGGAGCCGACGGTCCAGATCGGCGACCGTATCCTCGTCGACAAACGCGCGTTCGGAATTCGTTTGCCCGTGATCGACACGTATATCCTGCCGCTCGCTGAGCCGAAGCCGGGGGACGTGGTCGTCCTGGCGTCGCCCGAAAATGACAGCACGTTGTTGAAGCGGGTCGTTGCGGGGCCTGGAGACATGATCGCCGTGAAGGGCGGCCGCGTCACGCTCAATGGGCTGGAAGCACCCGTCACGCACGAGCGCGGCGGCGCCTGGGAGGCGCTCGGCGAGACGCGCCACCCCCTGCGCCTCGGCGGTCCGGATTTCGGCCCCGTGCGCGTCCCCGACGGCCATTACCTCGTGATGGGTGACAATCGCGGAAACAGCCACGACGGCCGGCTCTTCGGCTTCGTCGCGCGCGACGCGATCCGCGTGTTCCTCCGCAGCGGCGATTTCACCTGGAAAACGCTCTAGCCCGTCCGTCGCCTCGAATCATCCACGGGGCATACCGCAATCCCACCTAGATCCTGCACGTCGCATACCTCCTCGGCCCCGGACGTCCGAGCGTCGGAAATGGGGAGCCGGACGGCGAACGTCGCGCCCATTCCTTCACCGGCGCTCGTTACGCCCACGGTGCCGCCGTGGAGCTCGACCAGGTTCTTCACGATGGCGAGGCCGAGGCCAAGGCCGCCGTGCTCGCGCGTCGTCGAGCTGTCGGCCTGGCGAAACCGCTCGAAGACGTACGGCATGAACTCGGGTTTTATGCCTTGCCCCGTATCGGTGACGGTGATTTCGGCATGACCATCCACGCGGTCGAGCGTGACCTGCACCTTCCCGCCGCTTGGGGTGAATTTGACGGCATTGGTCACGAGGTTCGAGACGACCTGTTGCAGCCGGTTCGGATCCCCGCGCACCCTCCCCGAAAAAGGTCTCGACTGGGATTCGAGCTGGATCTGCTTTGCCGCAGCCGAAGGAGCGACAGACGAGAGGACGAGCGCGACCACATCGTGCAGGTCCACCGCTCGCATGTCCAGGTGCGCCTTCCCGGAGTTGATCCGGCCCATGTCGAGCAGGTCCTCGATGAGCTGTGTCAGGGCGCGGGCATTGCGATCGATGGCCATGAGCCCCCTGTGGAGGTCCTGGTCCTTGCCGTTTGCCCAGCGGCGTAACACCTGCGACCAACCGAGAATGGCAGTGAGCGGGGTGCGGAGTTCGTGACTCACCGTCGAAAGGAATTCATCTTTGAGGCGGCTCGCGCGCTCGGCGTCCGCGCGGGCGACCCGCTCGCTCTTCAGCAATCTCTCGCGCTCGTTCTCGGCTCGCTTGCGTGCCGTGATATCCATTCCGGAAGGGATCAGATGGGTGACGTGCCCCTCATCGTCGCGCAGCGGCGCGAGCTGAAAGTCGACGCAGATGAGTGAATCACCAGCCATACGCGCCGTCACGTCGAACCGAACGACCTCGCCGCGCCTGGCGCGGGCCATGGCATCGTGGAGCCGCGCCTGCGCTTCGGGCAAACCGCTCCACCAATAACAATCCCAAAATTTCTTTCCGAGGACATCGGCGGCAGAGATGTTCGCCGCTTCGAGCGGCGCGCGATTGCACTGGAGAAGCGTTCCGTCGAGGGCCATCACGCCCACGAATGCGAACAGGTTATCGAGGACACGGCGGACGTGCGCTTCGCTCTCGTGCAATGCCGCCTCGGCAAGCTTCCGCTCCGTGATGTCCCGGACGACCCCGAGCATCACGAGCTCGTCCCCCTTGTATTCGATGGCCCCGCTCGATTCCAGCCACACGACGGTACCGTCGGCGTGGATGACGCGATATTCATCCTTGTAGGAATGGGGACCACTCCCTCCGGACCGAGCCTGCTCGATGGCCTCGTTGACCGTCTTTCGGGCCAGCTCGCGGTCGTCTGGATGGACGCTCTCGATCCACCGCTCGTAATCGACCATGCAGCCCCCTCGATGGCCATAAAGCTCGCAGGCCTCCGTGGTCCAAAATGTCCTCCTCGTCGTGAGGTTCCACGTCCAGACGCCGGTCCGCCCCGCTCGGCTGGCGAGGCGCAGCCGTTCCTCGTTCTCGCGGAGCACCTCGCCCCTTCGCCATTCGTCCACGACGGCGGCCAGGACGAGCGTGGTCATTGCGGCCACGGCGACGAATTGCTGGAGAAGCACGAGCTGGAAATGATCTGCGAGGGTGGCAAATGCCCCATACCCTGCCGTCGTGCCCCAGACGGCGGCTGCTGCCACCGGGAGCATGGCCGTCGTCGCGCCCCGCACGCCCCCCGCCAACGCCCCCCACATGAGCGCCGGGAAAATCGCCCATGCGAGGGGGAGGCGGGGCACGTGAGGCCCGAAGATCAACCATGCAACGCTCCCGGCCGTCACCGTGCTCAACAAGAGTTGTAGCCACCACCGAAGGCTCCGGCCAATCGGCTCGCTGCGCGTCCAGCTCAGCACGAGGGGCGCGACGACCAGTACGCCCGCCACATTGCCCGCCCACCAGTTGAGCCACAACACGGGCGCCCACGCGAATGCATGCGCAACCACGCTGGCGAGCGCGACACTCCCGATGGTGGCGCCGACGGCCGAGCTGACGAGGCCGGCGCCGATCAAGGCCAGCACGTCGCGCAGGCGCGTCAGCGCGAGCCGGATACGAACGCGCTCCAGGATCCAGGCTCCGCCCACGGCAGCGAGCGCGTTTCCCATCGCAATGGTGGCCTGGGCCCAGAACGGAAGGGCACGCCCGTCCACGAGAAACGCCACCAGCCTGCCGGCGAACACGGCCGGCCATAAGCGCCGACCGCCGAGCAAAAGGCCGGCGAGGGCGACCCCCGCAGCGGGAAACACCGGCGAGCCCGCGCCGCGAACCGTCGCCCACCGCAGCCCCCAGTCCGCGAGGAGGAAGTAACTCGTGAACAACGCGGCGGCAGAACCAAGGGTGCGGGACCAGTCCGCCTTACCGCTTTTTCCCATGCGCCTACCCCACCGCTTCGTAATGCGCAGCGCCTGGAGTTGCCTCTGCCGTTCGTGGTGGTGTGGGAAGAATTTCGCCGGTCGAGCCGTGCAGCCCGTTCGTTTCGCGGGAAACCGAGCGACGTCAGCGCTCGAGGAGCCACGCCATGGCTTTGGCTATGATCTCGTCGATGTTGTCCGAATCGTGATGCCCCGCGCCGGGTACCCCACGGCCAAGGTCCGACCGATCACCGTGCGCGGACGTGACCATTGGCGCGGTGGATGCCGGTCCGTGGCAGTACGCCCATTTTCTCGGCGACTTCCACGTTGATTGCGTGAATCGCCGCCTGATCGTCTGCGGCCACGCCACGCTCGTGCATGGTCCGGGCGATCATGTTGATCGCCACGCGCACGCTGCAGGCGTGCCCGATGCTCCCGCCAAAGACCTCGGGCTTCACGAAACGAAGGTGTGCGCCGACACGCCGCTCGGCGTGCAGCTTGTAAACGAACGCGTCCTGCATGTGATTGAGCAGCTCGATGATGTCCCGCTCATGCACGTTGCCGTACCCGTCGCCGCCCTCGATCAGAGGGCAGAGCGCGATCTCGCCCGTCGCCTTGATACGCAACGTGGGGGCGGGGCGGAAAAAGTTCTTGCAGCGGAGCTCATCATTGGTGAACGCCGCGAGATCGCCGCGTGAGCGCCGGAGCTTCACGCCCCCGCCGACGTCGATGAAATTGCTCACGTAATTGGAGTCGTCCAGCACGAGCCGCTGCGCAGCCGTGAGATCGTCCGGCTCGGGACCATAGATGCGCCGCGAGAGGCCGGCCATCCACGGTCGCGTCTCCGCGCGGGAGGTGCCCATGCCGACCACGAGAGACACGCGTGGTTCGAGGCCGGCGTCGCGCACCTTGTCGAGCCCTTCGATCACGCGATCGTAGAGGCCCGGCACCCCGCGGCAAGCGTCGTGCACCGCGGCAGGGCCGTCGAGGCTGACAATGACGTGGGTGAGGCCGCGCGCCCGGAGATCACCCAGGTATTCGCGATCGTCGGCATAACGTTTTCCCGCCGCGCGAAAGTTCGTTTCGCCGAAGAACCACCCGCTCGTGATGACGGACGCGTGCGTGCCACCCTGCGCACGGATGTACGCGACGAGATCCAGCCATCCCTTACCGTACAGCGTGACCTCGCCGCCGATGAAATCGAAGCGGCCCAGGCCGAGCGGCACGACGGCGTCGACGACCCGCCGGAGCCGCGTCGGATCGGCCTCGGCGTGCGCTTCCAGGTTCGAATTGCGGCAATGATTGCAATCGAGGTTGCAGACCGTCGTGTACTCGAAGACCACGCGCCGGAGGTGCTCCAGCGGGTTGCGATCGTAACGCAGGCGAGCGGCGTCACGATCCATGCCTTCGGGGGCCGGCTCGATCATCCCGCGCGCGACGAGCGCCGAGAGCTCGGGGCTTTCGTCCTCGTCGAGGACGCCGCGAGAGAAGATCCGACCGAGCCGCCCCACGTCGTCCGCTTCGAGGGCCTGGTCGAGCGCGCCCGAGCGCGCGAGGTGCACGAGGTAGCGGTGCCCGTAGTTGCTGAGAATGAAGCGCATCGACGCCTCCCGCGCGGAGCATCGGAGTCTACTCGATTTCAGCCTCGGGCGCGACGAGATCCAGCGAGTTCCCGCTCATCCAGCCACGAGCGCCAAGAGGGGCAACTCCGGCCTGCAGGTGAACCGCACGGGCAGAACGCTCGTGCCGATGCCGCGGCTCACGTAAATGGGCCCCTTGGCCGTCGTATACATCCCCGATCGAAAGCGCCCCGATCCGGGCGGGAGCCATAGCGGCGCGCCGAAGGCCCGCACCTGTCCGCCATGCGTGTGTCCCGAGAGGCCGAGGTCGAAGCGCGGCGCGTCGCTGGGCAGCTCATCGAAAATGCCAGGCGCGTGCGTGAGAAACAGCCGCGCGGGTCCGGGGGGCGGGGCGCGCAACGCGGCGGAGAGATCGTCGTGCCCGCTGCAAAAATCGTCCGTGGCCACGACGGCAATGCCGCTCGTGAGCCGCGCTGATTCATTCCCGAGGAGCCTCGCGCCGACACGCACGAATGCCCGACGGAGGTCGTCCATCGGGACCTCGCCCCAGTGCTCCCAGTTCCCGACCGTCGCGACCACCTCGCGCCCCGTCGCGGCGAGCGCGCGGCAGAACTCCGAGAGCACGGCGAGCGCATTCGGATCCTCGACCGAGTCGCCGGTCAAGACGACGAGGTTTGGCTGGAACGACTTCATGGCCGCCAAAACGGCGTCGTGCACATGTCCGAGCGAACGCAGATGCAAATCTGAGAGGTGGGCGATGCGGAAGCCCTCGAGGCCCCGCGGGAGGCCTGGGACGGGGATGTCGTGCTCGACGATCTCCACCCAGGCAGGCTCGATCACGAGGGCATCGAGCGCGGCGATCCCGACCGCACAACAACCCGCGACGCGCAGGAGGTCTCGTCGCGTCAGGCGCTTCTGCATCCGAGATCCTAGCAGTCTCAACGGCCCCGCGCCCGTACCGCAGGAAAACGCCGCCGACGGGGTTGCGCGCCGGGGTCTGTCCCGGTACCGTTCGCTGCCATGAACCACAAGGCCCAAGGACGCTTCGATATCACCCGCACCGCCGAACCGCCCTACGATACCCGCGAAGGCGCCACGCTCGGGCGCAGCCGCTTCGAGAAACGATTCGAGGGCGGGCTCGTGGCCACGAGCATCGTGGAGATGATCAGCGCGGTGTCCGGCGTGAAGGGCTCGGCCGGATACGTGGCGATCGAGCGCGTGGAAGGCGCCCTCGACAGGCGCGCTGGGAGCTTCGTGCTGCAACACAGCGGCACGATGGACCGCGGGGCCGCCTCGCTTTCGGTGACCGTGGTGCCCGATACCGCCACGGGCGCCCTCACGGGGCTGCGCGGCCGAATGCAAATCGACATTGTGGGCGGCGAACACCGATACACGTTCGATTACGATCTGCCTGCCGAGCCCACGGCTCCGTGACGCGTAGACGAGCCGTTTGAGTTCGTGGGCTCCGTCGAATGCCGACCGTAGGCCGAGCTGAATGCTGGACCTATCTAGCAATGGGTCTTGGCGCAGGCGCGATCGCTGCACACATAACACCTCGCGCCCCCGTCGAGCCAAGTGACCTTGCAGTGGCCCGTGGTCCCGAAGGGTACGTGGCACTGGATCGACATCTCGCTCGGGCCGGGCGCGGAGCTCTGCAGGTCCTCCAGCGCGTAAAGCATGGTCGCGCCATACGCAGGATCGCAACCGACGAGCCCCCCGGCCGCGTGGATGCCGCAAGCCGCCAGCGTCGCGTCGTCCGTGATCTTGTCGCCCAGTTTGTACGCGACGAACGGTTTCGGTCCGTCGGCGGTGGCGACGTACTTGATGCCGTCGCTGGTCGTTGCGATGCGGATGTAACCCGCTGCATCGCCATAATGACGTCCCACGGCAGCGAGACGATCCGAACGCGAACTCGTCACCCGGGCGAGGGCAGTGCTCGCCGCGAGAAGGACGAAGAGTCCGAGCGCGCCTAGCTTCTTCAGGGGCGTTCTGCGTGTGGGAGTTTTCAATGCACGGCCCCGTCTCGCACAGGACGTGCCAGGCGAGGACAACGGGCGGCGATGGGCACTTGTCATTCCGGTCTACGAGCCCCCGATGTCCGGCGCGCAGAAGCGCTGTCACGAACGCGAAACACCGGGTGTCACGGCGGCGTGACAGTGTCGCGGCGCCGTGTCTCGCGGGGCGGGGCTGCGGCGCATGTTCCATGCGATGGAGCGTGCGCCCAATCGCCTTTCGGCCTGGCATGGGTCTTGTTATGATGGATCGTATCCACGCGACGGATGAAGACGTCGCCTGAACTTCAACTCAAGGACTTGACTGCCATGACGCCCCACCGCTCGCTCCTCCTTGCCGCTGTCATCGGTTCCGGTCTCCTCACGGCGGGGTGTCTCGCAGGGACCGAGGATGGGGTCCGTCCCATCGACGACGTCGGGCTCGAATCGCTCGAGCTCGGCGATCACGGAACCAACAGCCTCGGCACCGACGACTTCCACGAGCACGCGGATATGCTATGGGAAGCGGCGGACCTCAGCATCAACGCGCCGGAGAATACGGCCGTGGCCGCGCTGCTGGCCGACACGGGTAGCCGCACGCTCGCGTATGCAATCCGCTGCGCATTGCCGCAGGGAACCAAGGGGCCCGGCGGTCACGCCGGATGGGGCCACCTGAAGACCACGGCGTCGTGGGCGACGCGCGGCCTCACCCTCTCCGAGAAGCTGGACCTCTTCACGTGCATGATCGTGAACATCAACCCCAAGGAGACGCCGGTGGAGATTCGGCTCACGGGGGATTCTATCACCTCCAACGGCATGTCGTACTTTAATTCCATTAACTTCAACATCGAAGAGGCCCTTTGGGTGGCTCGCCTGTCGGACACGGGAGAACGCGAGTACATCGTCTGGCCCTTGGACGAGATCGTCCTGCCATGCCCGAACACGTACATGTCGCTGCTGACGCGAACGTGCACATCGGGGGACAACCCGGGCGACGCGATCCCCGGCTGCAATGTGGAAATGCGATCGACCCCGGATACGGATTGCACGCAGAACCCCGTCACGAAAAACTGGAGCTGCCTCGGCCGTCCGGCCATCAAGACCTGGCTCAGCACACTCAAAGTCATCGCCGCGGGCCCCAAAGACTGCAACGTTCCTTGATGAAGCAATCTCAGGGGCCGCGCACCGGTGCCTCCCGCGCAAGGCGCCGCGCGGCCTCGATGGCCTGCCGGTCCATCCTCTCGACGAGCGAATTCTCCCGGATGGCCGCCGAGAATGCCTCCAGGGACATCTTCGCGGCCTCCCGCGCGTCGCTCTCCCCCTTGGCCATCGATGCCCGCAGGAGCAAGAGCCTGCCCTTACACGCGAGGGCGCCTGGCATGCGGGGATGAATGGACAACGCCTGCGCGATGAACCCGAGCCCTTGTGTGATCTCGGACTCCGCGCCTCCGCCTCGCCCGCTCCGGAACCGGCCTCTGAGCTCGTAGATCTCGCCAAGCGCGACGTAAAGCCAAGGATCGGCGCGCGTCACGTCGAGGATCGGCAAAACCGAGGCGAGCGCCGCGTCGAAGGAAGCCTCGGTGGTCTTGTCTCGTTGCATCACCCAGCGTAGGGCGATCGTCTCCACCGTGGCGCTCCACACCCGATACTTGAGATCATTCGGCTTCGCCTTCATGGCTTTCTCGAAGGCATCCCTCGCTTCGAGGATGCAGGGCGACGGGTCCTCCCCACGCTCGATATGAAGCCGTGCGCGAATCGAGGCCGCTCTCCCGCGGAGCTTGTGCGTGAGGTTCGACGTCGGCGCGAGGCGCGCGTGCTCCGCGGTGTTTGCGTCGGCCCGGAGCAATGCAGGTGTCGGATCGCCGCCGGATTCGAGCAGGTACGTCGCTTCCATCAGCGCCAGCATGGCGCGAAAGCGATGCGGCACCGACGAGCGCGGCGATTGCTGCTGAAACGCATCGATCAGCGCCTCCGCTTCCGTCACGACGTCGCGCGGGGATTGCCCCATCGCCACCGCTTGCTCCGCCAGCAGCAATCGATGGTCGATCGCTGTGAGCTTCGCATAGGAAAAACTCGGGTCGATCTCGAGGGCCTTGTTGCAACGCCGAAGTCCCTCCTCGATGGAGCGGCGCGCGTCGATGCCATGCATGAATTCGTGCTGGGCACGGGAATAATACGCGGAGCAGCTTTCGTTCAGCGCCCACACGAAGACAGGGTCCCGCAAAAGCGCCTCGTCGTACGCCGCAATGGCGTGGTCGACGGCGGGCACCACATCGAGGCCGCGCTCGCTCGCGTGAAGGACCCGCGTCCGCCAAACCGCGGCCACGACGTACCACGCCATCGGCTCCTCGGCGCCCCTCTGCGCCGCCTTCTCCGCGTGCTCGAGGGCCTTCGCGATCGCGACCTCCGGCTGCTCGTCGGGCGCGTCCCCGACGGCGACATGCCACGCGAAATGCGAATGCAGTTGCGCCAATCGCAGGTGCCCGAGCGCGATCGCGGGGCTCGCGACGATAGCTCTCCCACACGCCTCCTTCGCCGCCTCGAAGCTCGGCCGGAGGGCCTTCTGCGCCGCGCGCGAGCCATTCATTTCCTGCGTGAAGAGCTCGCACATTGCGACGTGCACCGCCGGATCGCTGCTCCCGATGTCGGCGGCCGCGCGATACGCCTCCCCCGCCTGGCCGAACCAATGCGACATCTTTTCGTGATCGAACGCCGCGTCGTGGCCGTACTTCCTCCCCATCGCGAAGAGCACGTCCCCTTCGAGCTTCCGCGCCTCGTACAGCCAAGGCGCCTTCTCGAACGCCTCCCGCGCCTTCACGAGCGCCTCCTCGTGCCGCCCCTCATGAAACGCGATCAGCCCCTCCACGTACGCAGGCGCCTCGATCGCCTCCCCGAGCGCAGCTCTGAGGTGCACGAGCGCCGGCTCCTTGTATTCGGCCTCGATCACCGCGATACGTTGTCTCTTCCGCTCCCCCTCCATCCGCTTCGTGTCCGCGAGCTCTTTCGTGTAGATCTCGCTGAGCGCCATCCCCATCGAAGAATCGAGCCCCACCGACCGAAAGCCCGCGGCCTCCGCGCGCGTCAGGTGCGCGAGCGCCTCCGCGTATTCCTGCAGCGCGAGGTACCCACACCCGAGCGCGTAATGCCCCGGCCCCACGCCGATCTTCCCCAGGGCGTCCATCGAAGACGCGATCTCCTTCAGCCGCTCGCGCACGATCCTCCGCTCGCGATCCATGTCATGAAGCGGCATGCCGTAGGCGTTTCGGAGGAAAAGCTCCATCTCCTTCACGCTCTCGCCGAGTTCGCGCGAGAGCGTCATCTGCATGGAGGCCTGCTGTCGCTCGCGTATCCAGGCCCCGATGAGGACCGCCGCGACGACCAGCGCGACGCTCGCGAGCGCCACCCTGCCTTTGTGCCGCCGCGCGCGTTTCCACAGGACGTATCCGACCGATTGCCGCCGCGCCTCCACCGGATCCCCATCGAGGAACCGCTGCAGATCGTCGCCCAGCGCCTTCGCCGATTCGTATCGCGCCGAAGGCTCCTTTTCGAGGCATTTCATTACGATCGCCTCGAGGTCCCGGGGCACGTCGCGAAAGACCTTACGGACCGGCGGGGGCTCGTCGTGCACGATCCCCTGGAGCAACGACGTGAGGCTGTCAGCGACGATCGGCGGCCGGCCTGCGAGGACGTCGTAGAGCGTCGCGCCGAGGCCATACACGTCCGTGCGACGATCGAGGGAGCGCACCTTCCCCGCCGCCTGCTCGGGCGCCATGAACGACGGCGTTCCCATGAGCGCGCCCGTCACCGTCGCCCCGGTATCGCCCATTTCCCGCGCGAGGCCGAAATCCATGATGTAGGGCTTCCACGCCCCGTCCTCGCCGTGCTCCACCAGAATGTTCGCGGGTTTGACGTCGCGATGCACGAGCCCGAGCCGATGCGCCTCGTGCAAAGCCGATGCGACCTGTCGGACGACGCGCACCTTCTCTTCGAGCGTCATCGCCGACTTCGCCTTGTCGAGCGGCTCGCCATGCAGGAGCTGCATGACGATGAACCGGACATGATCGGCCGTCCCGGCCTCGTACACCTCACACACGTTTTCGTGGTCGATGCGCGCTTGCGAGCGGGCCTCGCGGAGCAGGCTGCCGCCGAGCTCGAAATCGGCGCCGAAGAGGAGCTTGATGGCGACCTCGCGGCCGAGACGAAAATCCCGCGCCTTGTACACGGCGCCCATTCCACCACGCCCGAGGAATTCGAACGCCTCGAAACGCGCATACAACGCCGGCGGGATCTCCGGCGTGTCGGCGTCCGCGTCCGGCGACGCATGTTCCGCGCGCACGCTCTGCGCAGGCGCGTCCAGCGTATGCGTGACGTCGGACGCCGCGCTCGGAGATGCGTGCTCCACGACGGGCGGCGCGCGAGGCGGCTCGGCCTGCTCGACCGTCACGTCCTGCGTTTGTCCGGGCTCGTCCCGTCGCAGCCGTCCGTATTTCATCGCGTCGATCAGGTCCGCCGCGCCGCCGTGCTCTCGGAGATGCCGTCCTTCGCGCGTATCCCGTGCCGGTCGAGCAACCGGTGAAGGAGCTGCCGCGAGACACCCATGGCCTCGGCCGCGCGCGAGATATTGCCGTCGTACTTGCGAAGCTTTGCCGTCGCGTACTTGCGTTCGAGCTCTGCCAGCACGGCCTCACGCGCCTCGGGCAGGGAAAGTTCGAGCAATTTGCCGAGCTTCAAATCCTCCGGATCCACCTTCGCCGCCTCGTCGGCGCGAACCGGCGCGGCGGTGGGCTCGGACGCGTAGCCCTCCTCCGGGCCCAGGATCTCGTGCAAGAGCTCGGGGAACAGCACGAGCCGCGCGATCACGTTCCGGAGCTCGCGCACGTTGCCCGGCCATTCGTATCCGAGCAACATCGGAAGGGTCTCGGGCGGCAGGTCCGAGGCTTTCAGCGGTGGATTGCGGCTCGAAAGGAAGCGCTCGACGAGCAGCGGAATGTCCTCCCGCCGCTCGCGCAGGGGCGGCACCTGGAGCTCGAGCACCGAGAGGCGGAAATACAGGTCCTGCCGGAACTTGCCCGCCGCCACCATGGCCTTGAGGTTCCGATGCGTGGCCGCGACGATGCGCACGTCGATGGCCCGCTCCTGCGTCGAACCGAGCCTCCGCACGGTCCGCGCCTCGAGCACGCGGAGCAATTTCTGCTGCGCTTCGAGCGGAACTTCGCCGATCTCGTCGATGAAGATCGTCCCCTGATGCGCTGCCTCGAAGAAGCCCGCCCGGTTCACCGCGCCGGTGGCCGCGCCCGCGACGGTCCCGAAGAGCTCGGCCTCGATGGTGGAGGACGGGATGGCCCCACAATCGACGATCACGTACGGGCCATGGGCGCGCCGGCTCTCCTGGTGAAGGGAGCGGGCGAGCACCTCCTTGCCCGTGCCGGATTCGCCGAGCAAGAGAATGGTCTCTTCGGATTTCGCCACGCGCTCCAGCCGCGCGAAGAGCGCCCGCATCGCGAGGCCTTCGCCGACCGCGTCGCCGAACGAGCCGCGCGTGGAGAGGGGAAGGACGGCGGCCCCACCGGACGGCTGCACGACGAGCGTCGAATCACCCACAGTGGCGGGCACGCCCGGCGGGAGGAGGGCCTCGACGATACGCACGTCACGAATGAAAGTACCATTCCGGCTCTGGATGTCCTTTAACAGGACGCCCTGCTCGGTGAGGCGGATCTCGCAATGCACCCGCGACACCTTGGGATCCGTGACCACGAGATCACATTCAGGGCTCTTGCCGAGCACGAGGGGCGCGAGCCCGAGGGGCGCCGTGAAGGTTTGCCGATCGGGGAGCGTGACGGTGGCCCGAAGGTTCGGCAGCCGCAGGGATCGTCCCTCGTCGAGGCTCGTCAAGGTGAAGGAAGCGTCTCGTTCGCTAGGCACGGCGGCATCCTAGCCCCCATCACCGCGGAATTTCAACCTTCGCGGCCGTCGGAGGCGTGCCCCGATAGCGTATCGGCGAGATGGCGCCGCAAGAGCCCGAAGCCGGGAATTTGGTGGCCGACGGCCCGCGGTCATTCCCGTCGCGGGGTCACTTCTCCCATATCGACCACGGCGCCCGCCGACGTGCCCGCGGGGAGCTTCGGCGCGTCGTAGCCTTGGCCGCCAGGGAGGCCCGGCTCGCGATGGAGGTGCGCCGCGGGGTAGCCGTGAAAATCCCGGGTCGTCAGGCGGATCTGGCAATCCGCCGCAGGGAGCTCCAGGATCGCGTGGGTGCCATTCACTTCGAGACCCGACTCGACGATCTCTTTCGTGGTCGGGCAAATGCCGACGAGGCAATCGCGCCGCCCCTTGCCCGTGCGGGCGCTGGGATCCGAGCCCCAGCCGTCGGGATTCGTGTACCGAACGGTGATCTTCGTCGAATCGGACGGGGGCCACCCGGCGGCGTCCCGCGTGCCGGTCTTGGAGAACGCCTGCCCGCGCGTCCAGCGAAACTCTTTACCGAGGTCGGCGTACGTCAGATCCTGCTGCTGGAGGAGCTCGCCGAGCGGACGCGGCGCCGGGGCATCCTGCGGAGGCTCGGTGCCCGTCGGCTTGCACGACAGGACCATCAGGCAGACTGCGATCGAGGCTCGATTCATTGCAAGTTCCCCATCATTTCGGCCCGACGAACGAGGCACGCTCGAAGGCGTCCATGTCGTCGTAATAACGGCGGACATTGTCGGCGTACACGGGGCGCGTGTACACATCGATCTGTGGATTGCGGATCGCGTCGATCACCACGTCGGCGACCTCGTCGACGCTCTGCGCGCCCGGCATGGATCGCGAATCGAGCCCGCCGTGCAGGGCATTGAGGCCGAACTCCGTCGCGACGATCCCCGGCGAGACGGTGGTGACGACGATCCCCGGGAACGTGTGCCTGAGCTCGGCGCGCAGGCCGGCGGTGAGGGCGTTCAGCGCGTGCTTGGAGGCCGAGTACGCGGCCCGGAGGGCGAAAAAGGGGATACGGCCGAGCATCGAGGAGACGTTGAGGATCTGCCCCGCGTTGCGCTCCTTGAAATGCGGCAGGATCGCCTGCATACCGTAGAGCGCGCTTTTCACGTTGTCGCGCATCATCATGTCGAGATCGTCGTCCGTGATTTCGGAGGGGGCGCGGGTGATGCCACGGCCGGCGTTGTTGATCCACACGTCGACCCGGCGGAACCGATCGACGGCCTGCCGCGCGAGAGATTCAACGTCGGAACGCACGGTCACGTCCGTGATCACCGCGAGCGCGTCGGGCCCGCACGCAGCGGCGACCTCGGAGAGCTCCTTCTGCCTGCGCGCAGCGAGCACGACGCGCGCGCCCTCGGCCGCCGCCTTGCGCGCGATCGCAGCGCCGATCCCCGCGCTCGCCCCCGTGATGACGATGATCTTGTCCTTCATGCGCACGAGCATGCACGAAGGACGCGCACAGGGGAAGCGCCCCGTCGTCACTTCGAATAGGCCGCGTCGAACTGCTGCCGGAGCGACGCCTTGCGCGCCGGCGGCACCATGAAAACGTTCAGCGATTTTCCGTTCAGATGCGGCACCACCCAGGCAGGGAGCTTCTGGTGCCGTTCGAGCTCCGTGGGCAAACTCTTCGAGCTGACCACGAAATCGTTGCTATAGCTGTTGCCCCCGAGACCGCCGACATACGGCGCCGAGGCCCAAAAGCGGTAGAGCGCGAGCCCTGCGCCGCGCGGGCCATACAGGAGCACCACGCCCGCGGGGCGGACCTCCTTCGGCTCGACCTCGAGGCCCGCCGCCGCGGCTTTCGCCAGCGCAGCCTTGTCCTTCTCGGGCGGCGCGAGGTTCACGGCCACCCCTCGGTCGAGGTCGATCGTCACGAAGTTCTGGCCGCGGATCCCATGCGCGCCGCCGTGGTAAGCATAGGTGTTGACGCTGGCCACGACGAACGGCCCCATGCCGCCCTCGAATCGCACGCCGACGCTGTACTCCTCGAGCGAGCTCTCGCATTGGGTCCCCATCGTCGGATACCCGTGGCCGTCTTTCCACGGCGCCACGCGCTTGCCGTCCTCGGCGCGCACGAGCTCGGGCATCTCCATGTTCGGGTTTTCCCGGACCGGCTGCCCGTTTCGAACGACGACCTGCCCCTCCGCGTCGAACGTGTACTGCGAGCACCCCTTCACGGTCGTCGTCCCGAGCGACCATATCGAGGTCGACGAGACAGCGAGAATCCCCGGGCGCTCCCCCTGGACGACGGGTTTGTCCGCAACCCGCTCCACCCACGACGAGCGAAACCCGCCCACGGCCTTGTCGTCCTTCTGCCAGACGATCACGGCCGTCACGGTCTCCGAATCGAACGGCGGCTCGGGCGCCGGAGCCGCCGCGCTCGGCGCCGCGTTCGACGAGGTAACCGGAGGCGGCGGCAGCGGGGCCACGGGCGCGACCGAAGCGCTCGGCGCCGCCGAAGAGGCCGAAGCGCGCGACGCCTCCGCCTCTCCCCCTCCCCGCTGGCAACCCGACACGACAAACGCGACGAGCAGACCCACACGACACGCGGCGCGCGCAGCTTCCATCGTCGAGGACGGTAGCACCCGCGGACGACGACCGAAATCGCCCGGGCGTTTTTGGTCCCGGAAACGACCGATGAGGTCGCTGGTCTGCTCGGGTGGATGCTCCTGACGGACGCGCGACGCGCGGCGCAGCTCCGCGAGGCCGGGGTGGAGCGGACATCCACGAGCCCGATCTGGAGGTGCCAGCCTCCATGCTTGGCGGTTGTCCCCCTCAACGGCGCCGCCATGAACGACTTGCGCCCCGGAGGCGCTCGCCATGTACATCGATGATTCGCGCGCGAATCGCGGAAATTACGCGGCCTGGTCCCTTTGGCACGACCGGTGCAATTGCCATGGTCACGAACGACGGGGGACGAAGCCCCCAAAGAAAAACACTCGAGCCCTCTCGGAGCTGACCATGAACCTCGCGCACAATCTCTCGCGTTTCGCCCTCTCGTTTGCCCTCTTCGCCCCGTTCATGTCGGGCTGCATTGCCGATAGCAGCGATCTCGACGCCGCGGACCTCTCCGAGGATTCGGTCGCCGAGACCGAGCAGGCCCTCGGCCCGCAGCCGCCGCCTCCGCCGCCCCCGCCGCCCCCGGCGACGTGCCAGGAGATCCGGAACCGGAACCCCAATGCCGGCGACGGTCCTTACCTCCTGCACATCGACCACGACGTGGCCAAGGGCTGGACGGCGTACTGCCACAACATGGCTTCCTCGCCGGCCGAGTACCTCACGCTGCCCAACACCAGCGCGTCGGCGAATTTCTCGCAGTACACCGTGGGCGGCGCCGTCTCGGGGTCGAACGTGCGGACGAGCTACACGAAGATCCGCATCGACCCGGATTCGCTGCTCGTCGATATCGGGGACCAGACATTCTCCTCGTCGAGCGGCCAGCTCACGCACGGCGGCGGGCCGGTCACCTCGATGCCGTTCGGTGTGGGCATGTCGTGCGACGCGTCGCCCTCGGGTGTTGGCAACATCGACCTCACCGGCACGCCGTTCGCGGTGGCGGAGGATGCGTTCCAGGTCGGCGGCGCAGGCTCCTCGGGCTCGGCGGTCTACAGCGTCGACAACCGCGTCGTGAATCTGAGCGGCGGCGGCTTCTGCGGCTGGATCTGCTCGAACCCGGCAACGTTCAACCCCTTCAATGACGCGGGTGACTTCCAGCTCGCCCTCGAGTTCGTCCCGCCCTCCTGAACCCGGATCGCGTCATCCCTCCGCATTGCGAAGGAGCGCCGCCATCCACGCCTCTTCTTCCGCGGCCAACCGCAACGACTTCTCCCGCGCGGCGGCGCGCACTTGCTCGGCCGGGGGGTCTTCGTCCGGATTGTGGTAGGCGCCCAAGAGCCCGATCGAGGTGAGCCATTCGAGTTCGTCGAAGCCGGCGCCGACCTTGCGCAAAAAATCTGCAATCACGAGCGTCAAGAGCTTGAAGTGGCCCTTGTAGGGCAGGCCGAGCGGCCGCACCGGCGCCTCTTCGCTGATCCAGACCGACGCGGTCACCACGAGCGCCTGCGCGGCGACGACCGGCTCGTCCGCGAGGATCTCGACGGCGTCGGCGATCATCGTGAGCGCGTTCGGATCGCGGAGCGCCATCATCCCTTTGCCTTCGAAGTGTCGCGCCTCGATCTCGACCGGCACGACGGTGGCACGGAGCGCGGCCTGCCCGTCGCGGTTTTCCCATACGGGAGAGATCTGGATCCCGGGCGCGCGCGTTTCGGTCCGAAGATTCACCGTGTGGAGTAGGATCGCTCGCGCGTCGTGCATCAAGTCGTCGACGTCCGGGAGCGCGTAGCCCTCCGGAAGCTGGAGGAAGGCGCGGGCGGAGGCTGCATCGAATTCCATGCCCCCCTTCTACCATCGATCGGCCTGGCTCCGCGAGATCGGCGTGCGGAGCGTGGCCTCGAGGACCTCGCCTGCGCCGTTTGGTGATCCCGACGGCCGACGTTTGCGATACCCTCGCCCTCGATGCAGGACGAACTCCCCGAAACGCCACCTACGAAGCCACGCCGCAGTCCGTTTCGGCGCCTCGTCCTGCTCGCGATCTTCGCGCTCACGCTCCCCTTCGATTGGGGAGAGCGCTCTTCGTGCCAGGGAGGCCCGAGGACGTTCACGGGGATCGAGATCCTCACCGAGCGTCCGGAAAACGGCATCAGCATCGCCGTCCTCGTCCTGACGCCGGTCGTGCTCGGCTTGCTACAGCCTCGCATCCGCAATGCCGTCGCGGGCCTGCTCACGGAGTTCGCCTCGATGCTGTTTGCCTCGCTCGGGACGATGTTTTGCTTCGTGAACGCCATCTTCGCGGGCGGCATCGCGCCGTCGAGCGGCCGCTTCTACCCGGCGCCGTGGGTCGCCACGTTGGCCTCGCTCCTCACAGTCATCGACGCATGCCAGGGCGCGGTCGAGCGCATCCGCGACATCGTCGCGGAACGAAAACGACGGGGCGCGATGGCCATGAACGACGAACCTGCAAAGCCTTCTCCCGAACCTTGAGGGCAGCGTTTCCAGGCGACGCTCTTGCTCTTCGCAAGGTCCACGACGGCGAGGCTTGAAGTGGCCTTCCTCTGCGCCCGGAAATACGCTTTACTGCCGCCCATGCGAACCCTGGCTCCCCTCCTCGGCGCGATCCTGCTCGCCGCATGTGGCGCGCCGCCGACGCCACCCCCCACGCCGCCGCCCGCCGCGACGGTCGCGACCGCCACGACGGAGGCCCCGCCGATGAGCAAGCCCGAGCCCAAGGTCGAGGATCCCTACCTCTGGCTCGAAGAGGTCCTCGGGGACAAGCCGCTCGCGTGGGTGGCCGAGCGAAACGCCACGTCGAAGGCAGAGCTCGAAGCCGCGCCCGGGTTCGGCGCGCTGCGCGATCGGTTGCGCCGCATCTACGATTCCAAGGATAAAATTCCCACGCCTCAGGTGCGGGGCAAGTACGTCTACAACTTCTGGCGCGACGACACGAATCCTCGCGGCCTCTACCGGCGCGCCACGCTCGCCGAGTACAAGAAGCCGGCCCCGAAATGGGAGGTCGTCCTCGACCTCGATGCCCTTGCCAAGGCCGAAAAAGAGAACTGGGTCTGGCACGGCGCGGAGTGCCTGTACCCGAAGTACGAGCGTTGCCTGCTGCACCTCTCGCGCGGCGGAGCGGACGCGTCCGTCCTCCGCGAGTTCGACACCGTCAAGAAGCAGATGGTCGAGGGCGGATTCACGCTGCCGGAGGCGAAAAGCTCGGTCCACTGGAAGGACATCGACACGGTGTACGTCGGGACCGACTTCGGCCCCGGTTCGCTCACGGATTCGGGATATCCGCGGATCGTGAAGGAGTGGAAACGCGGCACGAAGCTCGAAAGCGCGAAGACGTTGTTCGAGGGGCAAACGACCGACATGGTCGTGGGCGGCGAGCGCCAGTTCGACCACGGCAAGGAGTTCGACTGGATCTACCGCAAGCCGTCATTCTTCACGGAGGAGCTCCTCCTTCGCAACGGGGACAAATACGAGAAGATCGACAAACCCGAGGACGCGGAGGCGAGCGTCTGGGATGGCCAGCTCCTCCTGCGGCTGCGCAGCGCGTGGACCCTCGCGGGCAAGACGTGGCCGGCGGGCGCCCTGCTCAGCGCGCCGCTCGCGGACTACCGCGCCGGAAAACGTGAAATGACCATGCTCTTCGAGCCGAAGCCGAACACGTCGCTCGAGAGCTACATGGGCCTGAAGACGGCGTTCATGACGGTCGAGCTCGAAGACGTGAAGAGCTCGGTGTTCGTTCACACGCGTACGAAAAACGGGTTCGTCCGGACGAAGATCGACACGTCGCCCATGAGTTCGGTCTGGGCCTGGGCGTATGACGAGCACACGTCGGACGACTACTGGCTCATGGAGAGCAATTTCACGGCGCCGGAGACCCTGGCCCTCGGGAGCGCGACGAAAAAAACGCGCGCCGAGGCCGTGAAGAAGAATCCGGCTTTCTTCGAGGCGGCCGGGCTCGACGTCGTCCAGCGGTTCGCGACGTCGAAGGACGGGACGAAGGTGCCCTATTTCCAGATCGCCAAGAAAAACCTCCCGCTCGACGGCAGCGTGCCCACGCTCCTCGAAGGGTATGGCGGGTTCGAGGCGTCCATGACCCCGTCGTACCACGCGGCGACCGGCGCCGGGTGGCTCGAACGCGGCGGGGTCTACGTCGTGGCGAACATCCGCGGCGGCGGTGAATATGGCCCGGCCTGGCACAAGGCCGCCCTCAAGGAGAACCGGCAGCGCGCGTATGACGATTTCATCGCGATCGCCGAGGACCTCGTCGCGCGTAAGGTCACCACGACGTCGAAGCTCGGCATCATGGGCGGCTCCAATGGCGGCCTGCTCATGGGGGTCATGATGACCCAGCGGCCGGATCTCTTCGGCGCCATCGTGTGCCGCGTCCCCCTGCTCGACATGATGCGCTACCACAAGCTCCTCGCGGGCGCGTCGTGGATGGAGGAGTACGGCGACCCCGACAAACCCGAGGAGCGCGCGGCGCTCGCCAAGTTCTCGCCTTACCAGAACCTCAAGAGCGGCACGCGGTACCCGCGTACGCTCTTCACCACGTCGACGCGAGATGATCGCGTGCATCCGGGCCACGCGCGCAAGATGGTCGCGCGGCTCCTCGAGCTTGGGCAGGATTTGCTCTATTACGAGAACACCGAGGGCGGCCACGGCGGCGCCGCGAACAACGAGCAACGCGCCTACATGGACGCGCTCGCATTCACGTTCCTCGGCAAGCAGCTCGGCCTGCCGACCAAGTAACCCCCTCCCCTCGAATCCCCCCGCGCCGAGCGCTGCCCGGGCACGCGTGTTGCTCTTACGACCCCGAAATGGGCCCGAAACCCAGGTTCGAGATCGCGAGGTATGACATGCAAGGCAGGGCGACGAAGTGGATGTGTGGCATCGTGGCGACGCTCGGCGTGGTGGTCTTGGCGATGGGGTGCAGCGGGAGCGACGGGTATGGGGCGTGCCCGACGGACAACGGGAGCGATGAGGTTTGCGTATGGGAAGGCGGGATCACGTTCGTACCGGACAAGGTCTTGCTGGCCGACGGGTTCGTCTTCGTGCACGGCGAGATGATGTGGTCGCCTTGTTCCATGACCCCAGGCAAACAGATTCGCTCGTACGGCATCGACCCGATGACCGCGGTGACTAAGCGGATGGACGCGCCTGCCGACGCGGAGCCGGTGCCCATCCCCGCCCAAGGCAAGATCGAGGTGAAGCTGGAAGGGACCATGCGCCGCGTGGTCATCGACCCCGGCGCCGCCATCTCCGTGAACAAGTCGAAGCTCCCGATCGGAGAAGTCGTGAACGACGACAACGGAATCACCGTGCCGATCGAGCTCGAAGCCGTCTGCGATGAATGAACGGCCCAGGGTGGGGAACGGCTGCCCCAAGGGGTGGGGAACTCGTTCCCCACCCTGAGGCACGGTTTCGTAATGCGGAACGCCGCCGTTTTCCGCAAAATTCTGCGGATGTGGAGCGACGGCCCAATTTCGTGATCCACCCTCCAGGACGATGGGTCGGTACGCGCATTGCTGAATCGGTCGGCCATGCGAACGACGTCGAAGTGGGCCCTTGTCTCCAACGTGCTCGTCCTTGCCTGTGGCCTCGCGCTGAGCGGCTGCGGCGGCGAGCCGCCGGACGAGCTCGATCCGGCCTCGGCGCTCGGCGGCGACGAGTGGCTGGACGACGGCCCTCCGCCGGGAGAGGAAGCCGTGGACGAGGAGGTCGGCAGCACGAGCGAGGGCGTGAGCGACCTGCCCGCCTTCCAGCTCCCGTTCCCTTGCGGGCAGGTCTGGGCGGGACAAACCAGGACGAACCATAGCCCTCAGAACTCGGTCGATTTCAATCGCAACGACGACATCGGCGACGCGGTCGTAGCCTCGGCCGCCGGAAAGATCACGCGCGTCGCGAACGAGGGCAACACGAGCTACGGCCGCTGGATCGAGATCGACCACGGCAATGGGTATCGCAGCCGGTATGCGCACTTGAACTCGCAGCTCGTCTCGGTCGGGCAGAGCGTGAGCAAGGGCCAGAAGATCGGCACCGTGGGCAACACCGGCGGCTCGACCGGCGCGCACCTCCATTACGAAGTGCGCCGCAACGGCATCGCCATCCGGCCCGTCTTCAATGGCTCCACGGCGTTCTTCTACGGCACCAAGAACTACACGAGCAAGAATAGCTGTGGCGGCAGCGACGGCGGATCCGGCGGGACGTCCGTCACCGGCACCGTGAACACGAATGGCGCCGCTCTCACGGTGCGCGCGGACGCGAGCACGAGCAGCGCCGCGGTGGGCTCGGTCGCGGACGGCGCCAAGGTCACCATCACCTGCCAGAAGAAAGGGACCTCGGTGACGGGCACCTATGGCACGTCGACCCTCTGGGACTTCATTGGGAACGGCTACGTGTCGGACGCTTATGTTTCGACCGGCTCGGACGGTCAGGTCGCGCCGACCTGCAAGTAAGCCTGCCTTCGCCGGGTTCGTCCTGACAGAGAGCTTCCCGCCCGCATCCTCCGCTCCGCGTGTTCCTTGGTCTCCCGGTTGCAAGGGAGTTCGTCACGCGACCGGCGCCGCCTTGCGCATGTAGCGCTTGACGAGCGACGGCCTCCCGGGACCAAGGTAACGCGATGGGCCAGCCACCCAAAAACGGCCAGAAACAAGAGAGCCTCTCGGGTCCGGAGGCGCTCGCGATCGCCGATACGGTCGCGCCGTCTCCACCAGCAGAAAAAGCAGCCCCGATCACGGTGAAGCTGGCCCGCGAGAGGCGCCGCCGGCGCGGCGCGAACCGCGCAGACGAAACGCCGCCAGCGGAGAGCGCATCCCCCGCGGAGGCGCCCACCGAGGTCTCCGCCGACGCACCTGCCGAGATTCCCGCCGATCTGCCTGCCGTCTCCGAGCGCTCCCCGCTCGCGGATCCCAAGCGCTGGGATCGTTACGAGATCGTACGATTCCTCGGCCGAGGCGGCATGGGCTCCGTCTACGAGGCCCGCGACCGGCGGCTCGCGCGTCACGTGGCGATCAAGTTCATCCACGGGGCCGATCCCATCACGACGAAGCGCTTCCTCCAGGAGGCGCGGGCGCAGGCGCGCATCGATCATCCGAACGTCTGCAAGGTGCTCGAGGTAGGCGAGGTCGAGGACAAGGCGTACATCGCCATGCAGCTCGTCCAGGGCCTCTCGCTGAACGACGCGGCGCAGTCGATGTCGATCGACGACAAGGTCCGCGTGATGAAGACGGTCACCGAGGCCGTCCACGCCGCGCACCACATCGGCATCATTCACCGCGACATCAAGCCCGCGAACATCATGGTGGAGAAGAGCGCGGACGCGCCTCCCTCGTATCGACCCGTGCTCATGGACTTCGGCCTCGCGCGCGAGGCCAGCGAGACGAAGGGCCTGACCGAATCGGGCACGGTCATGGGGACGCCGGGGTACATGCCGCCCGAACAGGCGCGCGGCAGCGTCCGCAGCATCGATCCGCGCAGCGACGTCTACAGCCTCGGCGCGACGCTCTACGACATCCTCGCGGGCGCGCCGCCGTTCGTGGACGAGAGCGCCGTCAACGTCCTGCTGAAGGTGCTCATTCAGGACCCGGTGCCGCTGCGGGAAAAGGATCCGTCGATCCCGCTCGCCCTCGACATCATCGTCGGCAAGTGCCTGAACAAGGAGCCCCACCAGCGATATACGACCGCGGCCGAGCTCGCTGACGACCTCGATCGTTTCCTCAACCGCGAGCGCGTGCTCGCGCGCCGCCTCGGGCTGCCGACGCGCCTGTACTGGCGGGCCAAGCGAAACAAGCCGATGGCCTTCGCGGTGATAGCGCTGGTATCGAGCCTCGTGGCGTTCGCCGGCTACGGCGTCCGCACGGTGGTCGTCAATGCCCGGAACGAGGCGATCGCGCAGAAGCGCGCCGAACTCGGGCAAAAGCTCGGCCAGGCGGTGAAGGACCTCGAATGGCTGGTGCGCAGCGCGTACCTCGTGCCGCTGCACGACACGGGCCCCGAGAAAGCCGTCGTCCGCGCGCGCATGGCCGAGATCGAGGCCGAGATGCAGAGCTTCGGCGACCTCGCGGCGGGGCTCGATCGTTATGCCCTCGGCCGCGGCTACCTCGCGCTAAAGGAGTGGGACCAGGCGCACGCGGAGCTCGCGCTGGCCGCGACGCTCGGCGTGCGCGAGCCCGAGCTCGATTATGCGCTCGGGCGTGTGCTCGGCGAGCTCTACAGCCGGGCGATCGAGGACGCGCGCAAGAGCGGCGACAATAGTTACTTCGAGAAACGCAAGCAGGAGCTCGACAAGGAGTACCTCGAACCGGCGCTCGCCCACCTCACGCGCTGCCGGGGTTTGCCGACGGTGCCGGCGAGCTATCTCGAAGGCCTGATCCACTTCTACAACCGGCGCTACGACGAGGCCCTCGCGAGCGCGCGGAGCGCCCGCGGCGGTCTGTCGTGGCTCTACGAGGCCGAGAAGCTCGAAGGCGACGTGTACATGGCCCGCGCCCAGGGCGCAAAGGATCGCGGGGACAACGACGAGGCCGAGCGAGATTTCGCGCAGGCGGTGGCGCATTATGAGCAGGCCGCGGATATCGGGCGGAGTGATCACCAGATCTACGAGGCGCTCGCGGAGGCGTGGATCCGACAGGAGGAGATGGACCTCTACAGCGGCCGTGATCCCAAGCCGAAGCTCGACAAGGCCCTCGCCGTCGCGGACAAGGCGCTCGTGGCGGCCCCCGCGGAGTCGAACGGGCACACGAAAAAGGCATTCGCGTACAATTTCCAGGCGCAATTCGGCGAAGGTCATGGCGCGCCCCGTGAGGACGTCGAGCGACTGCGCCGAGCGCAGATCACCGCGGGAGAACAGGCGATCGCCGTGCACCCGGGAGACGCGTATGCGCACGAGATCATCGGCCTCGCGTACACGAAGCTGGCCGAATCCCTGCTCGACCGGGGACAACCCGTGCAGCCCTTGCTCGACAAGGCGCATGCGTATCTCGAGGGCGCGATCCGCCTGAACCCCAAGTTCCCGTGGGCCTACAATGACTATGGTCTCGCGCTCGGTTACTCGGCCGCGAGCAAGAAGCGACGCAACGAAGATTGCCAGGCGTTGCTCGAGAGGGCCATCGCGTCGACCCGGAAAGCGACCCAGCTCGATGAAGGGTACGTCATCGGCCACAACAATACGGCCGTCTGGCTGACGGACCTGGCCCAATGGCAATCCGACCATGGCCAGAATCCGGAGACGTCCGTGCTCGAGGCGGTGCAGACGGCAGAACGGGCCATTCAAATCAACCAGCGGAATCCCCTGGCGTACGTGAACGCCGGCCTGGCCAGCACGCTCCTCGCATCCTACCGACTGGACGCGGGAAAAGACGGGCGGGAGCTTGGCCGGGAGGCCATCGATCGCTTCAAGGCTGCCCTCGCGATCGACCCCAATTTCGTGTACGTCCAGCACGAGCTGGCCCGCGCGTATCACTTGCTGGGCGGCCACGAGCGGGCCCTCGGCCAGGACCCCCAGCCGAGCCTCGACGCGGGACTGCTCGCGCTCGCGCCTTGTTATCGTATCGAGCCAGAAAACCCCGACTGCAAGGCCGTGGAAGCCTTGCTACGGGCGGCGCGGGGGGCGTGGACGCGGCGCGAGGATCCTGTTTCGTTTTCGTCGCTCGAACAGGCCCAGAGCCTTGCGCGCGCGGCGACCCAAAAAGTCCCCGAGCGGGGAGATCTCTGGCTCTTGCTGGGGCAAGTTTCGCTCGAACGGGTCGAAGCTCTGCTCACGAGGGAGCGGCCGAAGGCGCCGCAGGAGCCGATCGTCGAAGAGGGGCTCCACGGAATCGAAGAGGCGCTCACACGTGCGCCGGGTTTCCCGCGCGCGCTGGCCATCCGCGGCGCGTTGTACCTGCGCAAAGCGCAGCTTCAGGTCGATCCGACACAGAAAAAAATGGCGCTGGAGCGCGCTCGAACGGACCTGTCACAGGCGTTCAAGGGAAACCCGCTGCTCGAACACCGCTACGGGCCGGCAGCTTCCGAGGCCGAACGGCTGGCCAAGGGGCCGTGAATGAGGCGAGCGGCAAGAAGCAAGAACGGGGGGAGGAAGAGGCGAGGAGGCGCGAAACGATTCACAGAGCCGGCGGGACGAAGGTCGTGAACACGTTCGTGTAGCTGCGATTGGGCTCGCGGGTCGAGAAGAACGAGGGGCAATACCAGATTCCGCTTCCAGCGTCGACCAGCGGTGCATTGCAGCGCTTGTTCGCGAAGTTCTGGTTGGGCGACCCCAGGATCGCGCCCGCCAGCACGATGCGGTGCGTGCAGTTCGCGTCGCCCTCGGCGCAGCAGTAATTGCCTTGCGTCGCGAAGCACGCCCGACCGCTGTCCACCGGGTCCGCGGTGTCCGGACCCGCGACGTACGCGGTGGGATTCGTGGCGAACAGGTTCCCGAAGAAGCCGCCCTCCCGGATGGTGAGGTTGGGATCGGTGCAGGCATCACTAAAAGGCGTTCCCCCCGGGCCGACGATGCAAAGCGCGAGCTCCTGGTTGTTCCCGTTGAGCAGCGAGAGCAGGCACGAACTCATGCGTTCGCGTTTGTCCTCGCCCGTGAGCCGATTGGACTTCCAGCCCGGGTAGAGCTCCCATTGCCCCGGGAACGTCTGCGTGCCGTCGTTCGTTGAAATCGTGAAGCTCGGCGCCACCGAGCACTTCGCGATTCCCTTCATCATCGGGGCGCGGTTCGTCCCGTCCGCGGACATCCACGACTCCCATTCCGGTTTCAGCGTGCAGCCCGTCGCGGTCACTGTGCCATTCTTGCAAAGCGGGAGCGGATCCGGGTTCGTGGACGACGTAATGCCAAAGCTGTTCGTCACGCTGCGCTTGAGGGGATCGCTGTCGACGGCAAAGGGCGGGAGGTTGTTACCGCCCGTCGGGCCGGTCGCCTGCACAGCCTCGTCCACGTCCCCCTCGAAATCCTCGATGTCGACGGGCTCACCTCCGCAGGCCGGAAGCGCCGCAGCCGACACGAGGAGCGCGCCTGCGAACCCGAACCGCGAAACCAGATGCGTGAGCTGCGTCGTCATGATGATCGTCCTCCTCGAAGTCCTTGGCATCTGGACTCTCCACGTTCTGTGCCAGCGCTCGAAGCGCCGCGAAAAAGGCCGCTCACGCAACGATTCCCCGCGCGCTCCGCGCTGTGTGGAGGGCCCGGCCTCCAGGCTTGGAGGAACGAACCTCCATCCCCTGGAGGCCCCAGCCTCCATGCCTGGAGGCCCGACCCTCCATCCCCTGGAGGCGCGTCCCTCCAGGGCGGCCGCCTCGACCCGCCACCCCGCCGCGAGCGCCGCGTGGTAACGTGCGGCCATGTCGACGGATGGCACCCTGCTCCTCCGCCCCAGCGCGAAAGAGCTGCGGCTCGAAGGTTTTTCGCTCACTGTGATCGAGGGCCCGGACACGGGGGCCTCGCTGCGCGCTCCGAAGAGCGAGGTCTCCGTGGGCACCGCGCAGGGCAACGACCTCGTGCTCTCCGACCCGACGGTCTCCCGCCACCATATCAGCATCACCGCCACACCCGACGGCTTTTTCCTGCGGGATTTCGATTCCTCGAACGGCACCTGGATCGGCAGCACCCGAATCCTCACGGGATACATCGACGACGGCGCGCGCGTCCGGGTCGGGCGCACCACGCTGCGCGTCGACCTCGTCGACGAGGACATCTGCGAGGCCTTGAGCCCCGAGGATCGATTCGGCTCCGTCCTCGGCGCGAGCGACGCCATGCGCCGCATCTTCGCCGCGTTGCCCCGCATCGCCCCGTCCGAGACCACCGTGCTGCTCGAAGGCGAGACCGGCACCGGGAAAGGTGTCCTCGCCGCGGCGATCCACGAGGCGAGCGCGCGCGCCCGCTCTCCGTTCGTGGTGCTCGACTGCACGGCCATCGCGCCCACGCTCATCGAGAGCGAGCTCTTCGGCCACGTGAAAGGCTCCTTCACCGGCGCGAGCGCCGATCGCCCCGGCGCCTTCGAGCAGGCCGCCGGCGGAACCATTTTCATCGACGAGATCGGCGAGCTTCCGCTCGACATGCAGCCAAAGCTCCTGCGCGCCCTCGAGGAGAAGACCGTCAAGCGCGTCGGCGGCAACCAGCGCATCCGGCTCGACGCGCGCGTCATCGCCGCGACGAACCGTGACCTCCGCACCGAGGTCAACCGCGGCACGTTTCGCGCGGATCTGTATTACCGCCTCAACGTCGTGCGCATTCACATCCCGCCGCTGCGCGAGCGCACCGGCGACGTCGAGCGGCTCGCGCGCCATTTTTATGCCGAGCTCGCGCCGCATCGGACCATGCCGGCCGATCTGCTCGAATCCTTCTGCCGGCAGGCGTGGCCGGGCAACGTGCGCGAGCTGCGGGCCGCCGTCGAGCGCGCGGTCCTGCTCGACGATCCGGCCCTCCTGGCGCTCGGGAGTGGACCTTCCGAGGGCGGCGCGGGCCCTGCCGCGGAAGGCGAATTCGATCTGCGCGTGCCCTACCGCATGGCGAAACAGAGGGCCGCGGACCGCTGGGAGGAGCGCTACGTGCGCGAACTGGTTTCGCGCGCCAAGGGCAACGTGTCCGAGGCGTCGCGGCTCGCGCGCATGGACCGGAGCCATTTGCGGACGTTGATCCGAAAATACGACATTCGCAGCGGGGACGAGGGCGACGGCGGCGAGGGATGAGGCCGAGACGGGCTCAGAAGTGGTGCGCGTCGATGAAATCGTGCGGGGCCAGGATCTGGTAGCCGTTCAGGCTGCACCCGTTGTTCGTCCCCGAGGCCGTGTACGATTCCGGCGCGTTCGCGAGGTCGGCATGCCCGAGCCCCGGGACGCCGCCGGATCCGTCGTATCCGCAGGCGCCTCCGCCGTTCAGGCCCGCGATCTTGTCGCAGAGGCTCTTCGGCGCGATGAAATAATGCAGGTGGGAGTTCGAGCCCTGGTCGAGGACCGTGCCGATTTGATCTCCGCGCTTGACGGTTTGTCCTGGGGAGACCGTGCGCGTGGCCAGGTGGCCATAAAATGAGCACACGCTCGTCCCGTCCGGCATCGGGTGCTGGATGAGGATCACGTTGACGTAAGAACTTCCGTTCGGCGCGGAGACAAGCACGACCCCGTCCGCCACCGACGAGACGGCCGCGTTCGCCGCGCCGGCCTTGCCGATGTCCTCGGCGAGGTGCGCCCCGCCATACACGTCCCAATAATGCCCGAGCACCTGCCAGACCTGCCAGCCGGCTCCACCCGCCGGGCTCGTGCTCTTGTCGCCCACGGGGTATCCGAAGGCTCCGCCGGTCGGCGGCTGTGAATTCGGGATCCCAGGGCCACAACACCCCGCCTTGCAATCCCACGTGAGGACGCCCGAGCCCTTGCAAGCGCCGTTGTTCCCATCGTCGCAGCTCGCGCTCGAATTGTAGAGCTGCGCGAGCACGCCGCACGAGGGGCTGCAGCAGCGCACGCAATCACTCGTCGGCGTCCCCGTCCCCGCGCACCAGTTGTGGGTGCCGTCGTCGCAGGTAAAGGTGCCCCCGGGCCAGCCATTGGCCTGGGCCAGATCCGCGCAGCTCGCTTGCCCCCCGCCACCGCTGCCGCTCGAGCCCGGGTTCGTGCTTCCCTCGACGAGCGCCTCGATCTGGCATTGCGCCACGGGGTTGCCCGGGTTGCCCCCGTTCTCCCCCTCGACGAACGTGAACGTCAGGACGCCGGGATCGTAGCCGTACACGGTGTATGTCCACGTATACGGCCCGGATCCCCCCACGCCGCCCCATTGCGAGGCGGGCGCCCCCGGCCCGGTCACCTTCATGTTGACGTAGGCATAGGGCGTCTGGTTCGTGTACGAGACCGTGAGGATCGGCGAGGTGATGGGATTGCTGTCGAACGCGAATCCCGCGTCGCACGGCAGCATCGGCAAGCTCCCGCCGCTCCCCGAGCCGGGCCCCACGCCCGTCGAGGACGTCATTCCGCCCATCCCACCGCCGCCGCCCATTCCCGCGCCGCCCGTGCCGGGCCCGGTCGTGCTGCTGCTGCCCCCTTCCCCTCCGCTGCCCGAGGACGACGACGCGCCCGGCGAGGAGCACGCGAGGGGGAGCATCGCCAGCAGAAAAAGACGCGAGCGCATGGTTCGTGACGCGAAGGGCATGGCACGGACGAGACTATCGAACGAATGGCGGTGAGGGAAGCCCTTTCACCCTCTCATGCCACGAGGAGACGCTCGATGATCGCGCCATACTGGACGAGGTGCCGAATCCCGAGAAATCGTTCCCGCACGCGCGCGCGCGCCGCGGCCCCGAGGCGCTCCGCCAAAGCCCGGTCCGCGAGGACCCGGTGCAGCTCGCCCGCGAACGTATCCAGATCGGTCGGATCTCGCAAAAGGACCCCGCTCACCCCGTCTTCGATCTGATCCTGGATCCCGCCGACGGCGCTGGCGATCACGGGCCGCGCCTTCCACATGGCCTCCGTCACCGTGAGGCCAAACCCCTCGTGTAGGCTCTTTTGCGCGACGATCGTCGCGTGGCGCTGCAGCGCATTGACGATCACCGCATTCTCCTCGACGTCCGCGGTCGGCAGCATCGCGAGGTGGACGTGCGCACGGATGGCCGGCGGTTGTTCGAGAAAGGCACGGTAGACGGCCTCGAAGACGGCGGGGCCCTCCGGATCGTCGGCCACCGCGCGCACGTTCGGGCCCGCGAGCACGAGGTCGACCGTGGGGGCGGCGTGGTTCTGGACCAGGATCGAAAAACCGCGCAACACGCCGAGCATGTCCTTCAGCGGGTCCCAGCGGGACACCTGCACGACGAGCGGCGTCTCCCAGGCGGACGCGCGCCCGAGCCGAAGGATGTCGGCCGATCGCTCCACGCGCCCGGGCGTGCCGTCGCTGCGCACGAACGCATAACGAGGCGATGGTGGCGGAGGCCCTTCGAGGATGCCCACGTGGACCAGAATCGAGCGGACGGTGTGCTCGTCGAGCTCGATGTTCTTCGCGGAGAACGCGTCGATGCTGGGCTGGACGATCGACGCCCGCCCGTCGCGATACCGCGCTGGGACGTACCTCTGCCGGGAAAAAATCATGCACCCGACGCCGTCGAGGTAACGGGCGAGGAACCGCCAGCCGAGCTCGACCTCTTCATTCGTCTCGTCCGCGCCGATGTGGCACCGCCAGAGGACCCGCGCGCCCGCGGCGAGCAGCATCGGCGCAAGTCCCGCGGGTTGTGGGTCGTGCAGCAACACCACGTCGCCGGGGCGGACGAGCTCGCGCAGCTCGACCGCATTGCGGGAGAGGGTCTTCGCGTATACGTGATGCGCGGCCTCGTCGAGCGCAGAGCCATCGCCGTGCTCGCCGTGAAGGGCATGGTGCAGGCGCTTCGTGATGCGAAAGAATTCGGGCGCGCCGCCGATGGTCAACCAGCGCACGTCGAGGCCCGCGCCGCGCGCGTACCCGAGGAGCGAATGCAGCATTTCCGCCACGCCGCCGCCCACGGCCGTCGAGTTGACGTTCCAGATGACGCCGCCGGCCAGCCGCTCGTGGAGACCCTGCGCGAGGGCTCGCGCCTCGTCGACCGCGGTTTGCCCCAGCAGGGGCACGAAGCGTTCGAGCGAGCGAACCTGCGCGGGGACTTCCTGCACGAGGGGCATCATCGGCCTTCTAAAGCCGACGACCCCGTTCAGGCGGACAGGCGGACGATTTTCTGCACCGCTTCCTCGTCGTGGCCCCCGAGCGCGATCACGTCGGGCGCCTCGGGCGGCTCGTACGGCAGGTCGAAGCCGGGCAGCCCCGAGACCTTGCCCTCGCGCGCCGCGGCATAAAGTCCTTTCGCGTCGCGCTCCGCGCAGCGCTCGGGTGAGGCGCGGACGTACACCTCGAAGAAGCGGGGCGCGACGGCGCGCGCCTTTTCCCGAAAGACACGCAGATGCGCCGTCGCCGGCACGAGCACCACGTGCCCTTGCCGCGCCAGCATCGCCGCCAGGTTCCCCAGCGTTTCATAGAAATGGGCCCGCGCCTCCTCGCCATACCCCGGCGGCGGCCGCATCGCCGCGCGCACCACGTCCCCGTCGAGCAGAATGCTCGGTCTGTGTTCCTCGACAAACTTCCGAAACGCCCGATCGGCCAGCGTCGATTTCCCCGCCGACGGGAGCCCCGTGATCCACACGACCGCGCCGTTCACGAGAAGAGCCCTTCCGCCTCGTCCGGATCGAAGCTCGGCGCGTCGAGGACACGCTCGACGAACCCGAGGAGCGCGTCCCGCGTGCTCGCGTGAATCGACGGATACCAGCGCGGATTGCAGAGCACGAGCGCCCGCCACGCGAAGAAGGGTGCGGCCACGGAGAAGAGCTCCCGATCCCCCGTCACGTCGAGGTACGTCTGGAAAAACGTCCGCCAGAGGGTCCGGAACGCGCCGTTCCACGAGCCGGGGGCTTCGAGCGCGAAGAACAGATAATTGATCGACAAACACGTGACGTCGTCCGCGGGTTCGCCGGCCGAGCCGCGGCTCGTGTCGAGGAGCCGAGGTTCACCCGCGCGATCGAAGACCACGTTGAACGGGTGGAAATCGCCGTGCGTGCGGCGGAGGCGCTCGCCGCGGCCCTTGAGCTTCCACCGCCACGCGAGGCACCGCTGCTCGATGCGGAAGAGCCGCTCGGGCGACGCCATCTCCACGCCCACCGGATACCCGTCGACGAGCCCGAAAATGCCCTCGCCGTGGCCGAGGAGGTCCCGGATCGCGCGCCGGTAGGTCGCGGGTCCGTCCTGACGAACCGCGTGGACCTCCGCGCAGAGCCGCGCGAGCGCCTCGCAGCGAGCGACGTCCCGGTCCGTGAGGGCGCGCTCGCGGGCGATCCGCCGGAGATCGTCGGCGTAGACGTGCCCCTCGACGTATTCCGTGACGAGGTAAAACTCGCCGCTCCGTCGCAAAGACGCGAGGCGGCCGTCGTCGAGGACCGCGCCCACGTCGAGCGCGCGTACGTGCCGCGGGATGCGCGCGAAGCTGTCGAACGCGAGGAGCAGGTTCGCGGCCCGGTCCGCGCGCCGGTCGTGCCCGAATTCGTCGGGTTTGGCCGTGTGCAGGCAGAGGTCGCTCTCCGCGCCGTCCGGCCTGCGCACCCGGATTCGCAAGGGCACGCCATATCCAATGGCCTTGCCCGTCGCCCCGCCGTCGTCGTCCTCGTCGGGGCCGAGCCGCGAGACCCGCAGCACGGCCGCGCCCGGCATGACGCCGGCGACGAGCTCGCTCACCTCGTCCTCGATCTCGGGCGGCTTGGCTCTCGTCATCACGTCACCTCCGAAAGGGTTCGGACGAACGGCGCGCGCCGTCATCCGTTGTCGTCGAGCGCGTCGGCCAGGGCGCGGAGCGCGTCGGTCGTCGTGAAAACGCCAACGACGTGCCCGTCATGCATCACGACGGCCGCGCCGTACCGGTGCTCCGCCATCTCGCGCGCCACGCCCGCGAGCGGGGTGCTCGGCGCGGCGGTGAACGGCAGCGGGGTCATCGCCTCCTCGACGCGGAGCTTGGCGGGATCCACGTCGCGGAGCGCCTCGACGAACGCGAGGTCCCGCTCGGAGAGGATTCCGATCAGCTTGCCGCCCCGAAGGACGGGCAGGTGCCGGATGTCGTGCTCACGCATGAGTTTGTGCGCCTGCACGAGCGTCTGATCGAAGCCGATCGAGTGAGGGCTCCGGGCCATGTAGTCCGAGACGGCGGGGTTCTTCGTGTTCATGGGGTCCTCTGCGGAGAAGCATAGCAAAACCGTGACCAGACGCGCTCGCGCGGCGCCTCACGGCGGCTCGTGGTCGCGCAGGCGCCAAACATGCGCCGCTGCGCAAACGGTGCGCTTCGCATCCCGCTTCGGGTCCGGCCTCCCGCTTCGCTTGTCGAGCCCGGACGTACCGGACACGCTTGTCGAGCCCGGACGTACCGGACACAATGGCGGTCGAGAGCCATGAAAGCCCCGGACGATCGACTCCAAGCCCTCGACGGCGCGCTCCAGAGCGCGCTGGACGCGCTCGCTGCGCATCCGTGGAAGAGCCGCGTGGACGACGTCGCCCGCGCCGTCGCCGCGACCGATGTCGGGCTGCGGGTGATCCTCGCCGCGCAGCTCACGGCGAACCTGTGGCATTCGCGCCAGTACGACGAGGACGAAGCGTATCGAGAGGAGCAGGATTCCTACGAGGGCGCGGTCGTCACGGCTGCAAGCGTGGCGCGGGAGCTGCTCGCGTACGAGGAGGTCGAGGGGTATATGCTCGCCCATCCCGGGAGCCGGGAGGTGCAGGGGCTCCTTTCGTACAAGGAGGCGACGGATCGAATGCGCGCGAGCGTGATGAGGCAATGCCGCGTCGCGCGGTGATCGAGGCCGGCGTCAGCTCCCCGTTTCGATCGAGATCGGCACGACCAAGGCCACGCCTTTGCCGGACGGCGGCGGAGGATACGTGCTGCTCCGGAGGACCCGCAAGACGCAGCCCTTCACGGGCTTCCAGGCGTGATGGTTCCCGGACACGTGGTGGACCGAGGAAAAGTCTGTTGCGCCAAACCGATCGATCATGAATCCGATCTCGAACGTGGTGACCCCGTCTCCCTCGGGCCCGGGTCCTGCGTCGTTGCATGGACGGAGGCGCGGGGAGAGGCGCTCGATGTGCTCCGCGAGGGCGACGGCAGGATAACCCCCTCCGAATGTCTTCCACGCGCCGAGGGTCACCTTGGCGCGCGGCCCTGGACCCGGCTTGGGCTCGGCGCCTGCCTCCGTGGCGTCGACCGCGGCCCCATGCTCGCGCGCGCTTCGTCGCTCCGCCGCGGCGAGGGCGAGCCTCATCCCGCACCGGCCCCGCGCGCCTGCATGGTCGCGACGACCTTCATACGGAATGTCGTTGCAATCGGTCAGCGGTACGTCCGGGAACAATGCTTCGACGTCGAATCCTCGGAGGTCGCAGGCGCGGGCGAACGCCTCGACGGCGTTATCGTCGCTGTGGGCCGTGATGAGGTGCTCGGCGAGCTTGTTGCATGCCTCGACCTGCCCCGCCTCGCATCCCGGACGATCCGCCTCGACCTCGGCGATCCAGCGCTTGCGTGTCCCGAGGCAGCTCCCGTCCTTGCCTCCGCCCTCCGGCAGCGCGCAATACCGCTCGGAAGCGGAGGCCGCGCGCGTGGCGTCTCGCCCGAGCATCAGGCGCGACAGCTCCTCGCAACGCGACGCGGCCCCAAGGGAGCAGGCCCGATCGATCAGATCCACGAGGCCCCGCTCGGCCTCTTCCACGAAGGGGTCCGACGGCGCGCCTTCGTGTTTCTGGGCGTAGCGCACCTGGGTCGCCTTCGCGCGGATGCCATCGATCGCCTCCGTGCACGCGGCGAGATGACCGCCGAGGCAACCCTTGCGGAAAGCCCCGAGCGCACCGTTTCCCCCGCCGGCCGCCTCCGGTTCTCGTTTCCGCTGGCCCAGCGTGTGACACCCGCCCTCGCCCGCGATCCCCTCGGCGCACGCGCGCTCGCATGCCTCCGTGTCGCCGGCGATGCAGGCGCGCGTCGGATCGGGCCGCGGTTTGCAGGCGCAAACCACGGCGATGGCGAGGAGAAGCGCGCGCATGACCCGATGGTACCCGCGCCTCCGTGCCACACAAAGTGTCGCACCGTGACCTCATGGGGAAGGATTGAACCCGAACCCGAGTAAGCGCTATCATCATCCTTGGGGGAAGTGTGCGCGCGAAGGCAGCGCCACTTCCGGGGTGCGCATGTCGAGGGAGAAAATTACGATGAAAGAGCAAGCATTGGGCGTCGAGGCGCTTCGTTCCGAGGTGGCGGACCTACGGAGGCGCCTGCAGGAAGCCGAGATGCGCAGCAGCACGCTCCGGGATCTCATCGACTGCGTGCCCGGCGCTGTGTGGGAAAGCTGGTTCGTCGAGGATCCGAGCCGCGGTCGTGTCGGTTATGTGAGCGGACAAATCCTGGACATGACCGGCTACACGCCGGACGAGTGGCTCGCGATGCCGAGCCTCTGGTCGGATCTGGCGCACCCGGAGGACAAAGGGAAAGTGCTCGTCTCGAACGAGCATCTCGAACGAGACGGCCGTACGGTCCTGCGATTCCGCTGGATCCGCCGGGACGGCAGGCTCCTCTGGATCGAAGCCCAGACCGTATGCGTACGCGAACCGGACGGACGCACCGTGGGGCTGCGGGGGATCATCATGGACGTGACCACCGCCGTCCGCGCGGATCAGGACCGCGCCGATGCCCTCCTTCAACAGGAAGCGCTCCGCGCTAAAGAGGCGACGCTCCTCGAGCTCTCCACGCCGCTCATCCCCGTGAGCGACGCGGTGATGGTCATGCCGCTCGTCGGCGACATCGACCCGGCGCGCGCGGAGCGGGCGATTACCGTCCTGCTGGAGGGCATGGCGAGAAGCGGAGCGCGCGTGGCGATCCTCGATATCACCGGCGTCCCGCAGGTCGACGCCGAGGTCGCCGACGCGCTCGTGCGCGCCGCGCGTTCGGTCACGCTCCTCGGGGCCGAGCCGATGCTGACGGGCATCCGCCCCGAGGTGGCGCAGACGCTCGTCTCGATGGGGATCGACCTCTCTGGAATCGGCACGCACAGCACCCTGCAAACGGGTATCGCCCATGCGATGCGTCGCGCCCGCACTGGATAAAAGAACAGCTCTTTCTCGAAAGCCGGGACGCACCCCGGGATCAGCGAATTCCTCCTACGATCACGCTGGCGAACGATGTAAAACTGTGCTGATGTATGGGGTTTCGAGGGGGGATCATGAAGAAGCAGCATACGCTCACCAGGGTGCAGTGGGGGTTTCTCGTGGCACATGCCTGGGCGGAGACCTCGTTCCGCCAGCAGCTCGAACAGGATCCTTCGAGCGCCATCAGAAACTTCGCAAAACAACAATTCGGGCTCGAAATCGACCACGACGTCGCGCTCCCGCTCGATTTGCCGTTGCCGCCGGCCGATCTCGCGGTCGAAGCGCTCACGCTGGGGATGGGGCTCGGTCCGGCCCCCGCGACGGCGTGCGGCTGCGGCACAGCGGGTGAGGTTCATTCGGGCGCCGTGAGAAACTGATCGAAGACGGCATCGCCCGACCGCTCATGCTCGCCCGCCCACGTTTCAAGCATTCCTATCGCGTCGAGCCCATCGAGGGCGAGGGCGTCTACCTTCTTTGGGAGGGTGGTAGCCACGTCCTCCACGGCCGAACCTATCAGGCGCTGGTACCTCTCCTGACCGGGGCGCTGACCGAACAGGAGATCTGCCAGCGCCTGGAGGCGCACGTTTCGCCCGCCGAGGTTTTTTACGCCATCACCATGCTGCGCAAGGGCGGATTCGTCACGAACGACGAAGCCGATATGCCTCGCGCGGAGGCCGCCTTTTGGGACGCGCTCGGCGCCGCGCCTGCGCAGGCCCGCGAGCGCCTGCTTAGAGCGCGCGTCGCCCTCGTCGCCATGGGCGACGTGGACACGCGCGCGATTGCCGAGGCCCTCGCCGAGCTCTCGATCGAAACGGCCGCTGAAGGGGAGCTGCCCCTCGTCGTCGTGGACGATTACCTGCACCCCGATCTCGAAGCCTGGAACCGGGCCCAGCTCGAAAAAGGAACGCCGTGGCTCCTCGTTCGACCGGCCGGCAGCGATGGCTGGCTCGGGCCGCTATTCTTTCCCGGCAAAACTGGCTGCTGGCGTTGCCTCGCGCATCGCCTGGAGGGGCATCGCCGGGTCGAGCGTTATCTGGAGCGCCGCACGGGCAAACCCGTGCATCCGCCCGCCCTCGCCGCGCTCCCCTCCACGCGCCGCGCCCTCGCCGCCACGATGGCCACGGCCGTCGCGCGCTGGGCCGTGCTGGACGAGATTCCGGCCCTCGAAGGACGGGTCGTCACGATGGACACGACCTCGTTCGAGAGCCGCACGCATCTCCTCGTGCGGCGCCCTCAATGCCCGGCGTGCGGGAATCATGAAAGGATCGCGCGGGGACAAGAATCCCCCGTCCTTCTCGAACCCACGCCGCGCACGTTCTCGGCGGACGGCGGTTTCCGGCAGGCGACGCCCGAGGAAACGTACGTGCGGCTCGCCCATCATTTGAGCCCCGTCACGGGCATCGTGAGCCGCCTGCACCGCAACATACGCCCCGAGGACGACCCTCGGCTCGTCTTCTCGTATTCGACCGATCACAATTTTGCGCAGATGGCGCACGACCTCTCGTCGCTCCGCAGCAGCCTACGCAGCCATTCCGGCGGCAAAGGTCGAACGGACATCCAGGCGAAGACCGGCGCGATCTGCGAGTCCATCGAGCGATATGCGGGCGTCTTCCAGGGTGACGAGGCGCGCGTCCGCGCGGTCCAGGCGGAGCTCGGCGAGGTGGCGATCGACCCGGTCGCCTTGATGGGGTACAGCGCGCGTCAATACGACGAGCGCGCGTGGTGGAATCGGCACGGCGAGATGAGCACTTGGGTGCCCGAGCCCTACGTTCCTGCGCAATCCATCGAATGGAGCCCGGTCTGGTCCTTGACCGAGCAGCGGCGGCGCTATGTGCCCACCGGGTTCTGTTATTATGGCTATCCGTTTCGCGAGGGCCCCGTGTTCACCCGAGCAGACTCGAATGGCTGCGCGGCGGGCAATACACGCACCGAGGCCGTGCTTCAGGGATTTCTGGAGCTCGTGGAGCGCGACGCTGTCGCGCTCTGGTGGTACAACCGCCTGCGCATGCCGGGGGTGGACCTCGGGAGCTTCGAGGAGCCTTATCTCCTCGCCACCGTCGCGCACTGGCGCGCCCGAGGGCGCGAGCTGTGGGCCCTCGACCTGACGAGTGACCTCGGCATTCCCACGTTCGCCGCGATCTCCCGGCAGATCGAGGGCCCCTTTCCAGCGATCCTGTTTGGCTTCGGCGCGCACCTCGACGCTCGCCTGGCCTTGCTCCGCGCAGTCACCGAGCACAACCAGCTCATGCCGTTCGCGTTCACGGGCGACGCAGGCAAACCCTCGCCGGGCGGGCTGATCGTTGATTGGTTACGGCAGGCGACGCTGGAGTCGGAGCCCCATTTGCGGCCGAGCGACGCTCCGCTCTACGCGTCCCGTAAATTCGCGCCGCCCGTCGGCGAGGACCTCCGGGAGGCGGTCGCGTTTTGCATCGAACGCGCCCGCGACCGCGGACTCGAAACGTTGGTGCTCGATCAAACCCGGCCCGATACGAGCCTCGTGGTGGTCAAGGTGATCGTGCCGGGGCTCCGCCATTTTTGGGCGCGCCTCGGCCCCGGCCGGCTTTACGACGTGCCCGTCGCCATGGGTTGGCTCGAATCGCCTCTCGCGGAGGAATTCATGAATCCCTACCCGATGTTCGTCTAGCCGCGCGCGGCGGAGGAGACGTTGCCATGATGGAAACCTGGCGAAGACGGCTCGGCCTGCGCTTCCGCGAAGGGGTCACATGGAGCCGGGACGCAGGCGGCGCCGCCCAGTTGACCTCGCCCTCGTTCTCCCCGATCTCGCTCGGGGCATTGCCGCAGGCTTTGCTCGCCGCATTCGAGCGCCTCGACGCCGAGGGCCCCACGCTCGAAACGCTGACCGAAGGCCTCGCCGCGCAGGACGGGCCTCTGGCCGTAGCTACGTTGCTCCACCACCTCCGCCGTCTGGAACAGCTCGCGCTGCTCGCGTATGTCGTGCGCGACGGCGAGACCACGCTATCGTCGCTGTACCCCATTTCGCCCTGGTTTTCCCTGGGCAGCGGAGACATCGACCCCGCGCGTCGTTACGTGCTCTCCCGCTTCGCGTATCAGCGCCGCGACGGCGAGGGCCTCGTGCTGGAATCGCCCCGCTGCCACGCGCTCCTGCGCATCGAGGACGCGCATGCCGCGGCCCTCTGCTTCACGCTCGCCCGCCCGACCACGCCCGCGACGCTCGCCGTCTCCGGGGCCAGCCCCGACGCAATGGCAACCTTCGTCAGCTTGCTCGTCGCGGCCGGTTTCGTGATCCCGGCCGAGGATTCGGGGCGTACCGAGGAAGAACAAGCATTCCAGCTCGCAAGCTGGTCCTTCCACGACCTGCTTTTCCACGCCCGCAGCCGCCCCGGCCGCCATTCCTGGCCTTGCGGCAAAACCTACCCCTTCCGCGACCGCGTACCGCCGCCGCCCGCCCTCCGGCCGCCACGCGCCTCGGCCCCACCTCCCCTTCCCCTCCCTCGCCCGGACCTCGACGCGCTCCGCAAAGCCGATCGCCCCTTCACCGCCGTGCTGGAGGGCAGGCGCACCGTGCGCGCCCAGGGGCGTGATCCCCTCTCGGTCGAGCAGCTCGGCGAATTCCTGTACCGGTCCGCGCGGGTCCGCGCGCTGATGCCCGCGACGCCCGCATCCGGTTACGACGTCACCTCGCGCCCGTCCCCCTCCGGCGGCGCCTGCCACGACCTCGAAATCTACCTCGCGATCGATCGCTGCCGTGGCCTCGACGCGGGCCTCTACCATTACGATCCCGCCGCGCATGCCCTCTCGCGCATCCAGGGACGTACGCCCGAGGTCACGGCCCTGCTCACGGGCGCCGCGCTCGCGACGCTCCGCGCCGAATTGCCACAGGTGCTCATTTGCCTGGCCAGCCGGTTCCAGCGCGTATCCTGGAGTTACGAAGGCATCTCTTATTCGGTCACCCTCAAGAACGTGGGCGCGCTTTATCAGACGTTTTACCTGGTCGCGACGACGATGGGGCTCGCCTGCAGCGGCGTAGGACGGGGCGATTCGGACCTCTTCTGCAAGGCCGCCGGCACCGAGTATTACGCAGAGACGAGCGTGGGCGAATTCGTGCTCGGCAGCCGTCCCGAGGAAGGCGAGGAATGAGCCGCGCTCGTGTCGACATCGAGGGTAGCGCCCGACCGCCCCTGTTCGGCGCCGTGCTCCAGGGCGACGTCTCCCCCGACGAGATCATGACCGCCGTGCTTTGGTTGCGCACCCCGGAGTGCTCTCCGCCGCTCGTGGAGACCGCCTGGAGCGTGGTCCGGACCCGCGAACCCTGGTCGCACGAGCGTTATGCCGCCACCTATGCAGCGAGCCCGGAGGACGTCGCGCGGATCGAGGCGTTTGCCCGCGCGTATGATCTTTCCGTGATCGACGTCCATCGGGCTGCGCGAACGGTGACGCTCTGTGGGACCGCGCAATCGTTTGAAGTGGCACTCGGCGTAAAATGGAAACGCCATGCCTACCGGGGAGAAATCGACGTCACGCACGACGCGCCCCTCTCCGTCCCCGCGAGCCTCGACGGCATGATCCTCTGGGTTTTCCTGCCCCGCAACGCGCCCATCACGAACGATAGCCCGCCGCTGCGAAGACGCACCGACGCCCCGCCGGCCCCGCCCGCCGCCACCCCTGACAAACCATGGCGCTTTCACCCACCGTCCCGCTTCGCCGAGCTTTACGATTTTCCGGCCGAGCTCACGGGGGAAGGCGTATGCCTCGGGGTGCTCTCTCTCTACGGCGGCTTTTCCCACGACGACATGCGGATCTTTTTCGAGGGCCTCGGCATGCGCGCGCCGGAGATCCTCACCGTGGGCCCCAACCGCTGGGCGACCGGACCCGACACCTGGGCCAATTACGAGGTCAGCATGGACGCGCAGATCGCCTTCTCCTGCGCGCCCGGGGTGCGCCCGGTGGTGTATTTCTCCGGCGCGCGTGGGAATGCCGACACCACGACCTACAGCTATTTTCAGCTCTTCAACGCCGCGCTCTTCGATACCGAGAACCGGCCCTCCGTGCTCACGCTCAGCGCGGGGCTGCCCGAGGATCTGCCCGGCGTATGGACCCAGGCCGAGGCCACGCGGATCAATGAGCTGTTCGTTATCGCCGCCATCCTGGGAATCACCATCTGCCTTCCCTCGGGCGACTCCGGATCCATTTTCCCCATGGCGCAGGGCATGTTCTCGGCGCCCTCGCTGGTCTATTTCCCGGGCTCCAGCCCCTGGGTCCTCTGCTGCGGGGGCACGACGCTGATCCTCGACGAGCGAGGCGCCCGGAAAGACGAGGTGGTGTGGAATCGCCTCGCCGACACCATGCTCCTCGCCTATGGCCATGCGGGCAGGATCGCCCACCTCGGTAGCAGCAGCGGCGGCGTGAGCGGTTATTTCGAGCGCCCCGCATGGCAGGCCCGCGCCGCCATCCCCGTCCGGACCTTCGCCACGTTCCGCGACTGGGTCTTCACCGAGCCGGCGAGCACGTTCGCCGGCCGCGGCTGCCCCGACGTCGCAGCCCATGCGGATTTTTTCGACGGATACCGCATCTTCGTGGACGGCGCCTATCGGTACGGCGGCGGGACGAGCGCGTCCACGCCGCTCCTCGCGGCCCTCGTGGCCCGCCTCTGCCAAGGCGTGGGGCGGCGGCTCGGGTTCCTCAATCCGCTGCTCTATCGATTGCAGTTGGAGGAAGGGGCGAACGTCTTCCGCCCTATCGTCGCCGGCAACAACGGCGGATATGCCGCCTCGTCCGAGGCTGGCTGGAACGCCTGCACCGGGCTCGGCGCCCCCCGCGGGCGCGCGCTGCTCGAAGCGCTCCGCAAAGTGTATAGCGTCTAGGGCGTCGCCCCCGCATGGGGGCGCACCTCGGCGCCCGCGGAGGTCGTCCCGGCAAACTCCATCGTGCCGTCGTCCACCTCCCCGAAGCGCAAGGCCGCGATGTCCAGCAGGTAATTCTGATTCACCTTCCACGGCTTCTTCGAGCCCTGCCTCGGGAACGCGCCGACCGCGCGCTGGACATACCCCGACGAGAAGTCGAGCAAGGGCAACTCCTCCATGTCAGAATCGCTGCGACGCGGCGTGCACCGACGCGCGCCCATCGCGTCCATGTGGGTCAGCAGGCGACAGACGTATTCGGAGACGAGGTCGGCCTTCAGCGTCCACGACGCGTTCGTGTACCCGAATGCGCACGCCAGGTTCGGCACGTCGCTGAACATCACGCCCTTGTAACTGAGGAGCTTCGACGACTCCATGCGACGGCCGTCCACCACGACCTCCATGCCGCCGAGGAAAAGGAGCCGGAGCCCCGTCGCCATGACGATGAGATCCGCTTCGAGCTCCTCTCCCGACACGAGCTGGAGCCCCTTCTCGGTGAACGTCTCGATATGGTCCGTGACGACCGACGCCTTGCCCGCCTTCACCGCCTCGAAAAGATCCCCGTCCGGCACGACACAGAGGCGCTGATCCCAGGGATTGTATCGGGGCGTGAAATGTTTGTCGACGTCGTAGTCGGACCCGAGCTGCCCTCGCACGAGGTCGACGAGGCGCTTCTTCACGCCCTCCGGCCTCCGCCGCGCGAGCTGATAAAAGAACATACCCACGAGCACGTTTTTCCAGCGCGTGACCTCGTACGCGACATGCGAGGGGACACGCTGCTGGAGCCAGCGCGCGATCACGTCCTGGGACGGGAGCGACACCACGTAGGTCGGCGAGCGCTGGAGCATCACCACGTGCGCGGCCTCCTTCGCCAGCTCCGGCACGAGCGTGACGGCCGTCGCGCCGCTGCCGATCACGACCACGCGTTTTCCACGATATTCGATGTCGTCCGTCCAGAATTGCGGGTGCACGACGCGCCCCTGGAAGCGCTCGGTGCCCGAGAATTCGGGGGTATATCCCTTGTCGTAATCGTAGTAGCCGCTGCACATGAGCAGGAAGTTGCATGTGAAGCGGACGAGCTCCTTCGACGGGCCCCGCTCGGCCTCCACCGTCCATGCCGCGCGCTCGCTCGACCAAGAGGCCCGCACGACCCGGCAGCCGAACCGGATCTTCGATTCGATCCCGTCCTCGCGGGCCGTCTCGCGGATGTACGCGAGGATCGCCGGACCATCCGCGATCGCCTTCCGCTCCTTCCACGGCTTGAACGAGTAGCCGAGCGTGTACATGTCGGAATCGGATCGGATGCCCGGATAACGAAAGAGATCCCAGGTCCCGCCGATGGCCTCGCGCCCCTCGAGGATCGCGAAGCTCTTTCCTGGGCATCGGGTCGTGAGGTGGTGGGCCGCCCCGATCCCCGATAACCCTGCGCCCACGATGATCACGTCGAAATGTTCGGACATCTCTCGCACCTGCTCGTCACGCTCCGCAGACGAGCCCACCGTAGCAGGACGAGCCGGCACTGGCTATCCTCCGTGGTATGCCGGCTCCCTCCTGCCGCGTGTGGCGGGTCCCTGTCCCGCGCCGCCGTCGTCGCGTCCGCCGGTTCGTGGAAGGTCAGCCCTTCCAGTGCGGGGGAATCGTCTTCGCGTAATAGGGCAATGCCTCGATGCGCTTCATCCACGCGGCGATGCGGGCGGGCCACCGCTCGCCGAGGCCGTGCGCGGGCAGCCGGTCGTCGACGCGGCGGATGGCGCGGATGTGCGGGTACACCGCGAAATCGGCGAGCGAGAGCTCACCCACGAGCCAATCGCCCGTGAGCCGGGCCTCCCATCGCGCAAGCTCTGCGAGGATCGCCGCCTGGGCCTCGGCGATCTTGGTCGCGTCCCGCGCTTCTTCTTTGGTGTACAAAGTTTCCTGGAACAGGCGTCGCTGCACCGGGGCGATGTAGCCGTCGGCCTCGGCAGCGAACTGTCGGGCCTGCGCGCGCGCGGCCACGTCGCGCGGCCAGAGCGGGGCGTCGGGGAATCGTTCTTCGAGGTACTCGACGATCGCGTTCGACTCGGCGATCACGAGGCCGTCATGCACGAGGACGGGCACCTTTCCGCGCGGGTTGATCGCGAGATATTCGGGGGTGCTTGTCTCGTCGCGGTCGAACGAGAGCAGCTTCCAATCGTAGTCGAGCTTCTTGTGCTCGAGCGCGAGCCATACCTTCCAGGCGTACGGCGATCCGGAGCCGTAGTAGAACGTGAGCGACATCGAAAGGAGCCTCCTTCGCAGCCGAACGCGGCCGGGCCCGGAGTAAAACCACTCGAAAGGGCGAGGTCAACCACCCGCGAACGACCTGCTTGTGCTCCGCATTGTCTGAACGTATGATCAGTCCATGGTCCCTCTCCGCACGATCGCGCTCGACGAGACGCACCACGTAGAGGTCGGCGCCCTGCCGGAGGCCCTGGTCCCGGACGCCGCCGGCTTCGAGGCGCTCTGGGCGCTGCACCCCGATGCGTTTCACGAGATCAAGATGCACGGCCGCCTCGTGCGCACGCCGCGATGGCAACAGGCGTACGGCGCGGACTACCGCTACACGGGCAACACGAATCGCGCGCTGCCGCTCACGCCCGAGATGGAGGTCTGGCTCGGCTGGGCGCGCGAGACGTTCGATCCGCGGCTGAACGGCCTGCTCTTCAACTGGTACGACGGCGCGGAGGGTCATTACATCGGAAAACACCGCGACAGCGACATCAACCGCATCGAGGGCTCGCCGATCGTCACGATCTCCTTCGGCGAGGAGCGGGTGTTTCGAATGCGGCCGTGGCGAGGAAAAGGGTTCGTGGACGTCCCCGCCGTTCCTGCGGGGGTCATCGTGATCCCGTGGGACACGAATCGAGCCTGGACCCACGAGGTCCCCGCGCCCAAGGGCGCGCGCGGGCGGCGGATTTCGATCACCCTCCGCGGGTTTTACAGGTAAAACCGCACGCCGCCGAGCCATGCCGCGGCATGGCGCTCCGCCTGGGCGGCCCATTCCAGTTCAGCCTCGGCTCACCCATTGCAACGCAAGTGCACAGCAGCACGAATGCTCGCCATGCCTAGGTTTGCCCAGTTTGCATGCTTGCTGGTCCAACCAACCGCGCATCCTCGGGCGTGTCCCTACGGGTCATCCCGACGCAGAAATCAATGCCACACGGGCGGGCTCGGGATGCAAAGAAATCCTTCCCGTCCTGGTCACGACGATCTCAGGGCGGACGAAACCCGCGGTCGCCCGGCCCCCGAGGCCATTCTGAACATGGCTGCCATCTCCCGATCGTGACGAGGCTCCAGCAGAAGCGAATCCATGTTTTCCGAGGGAAAAGCGCACGAACACGAGGGATTGCAAAACGACGGACGGGCCCTCCATTCGACCCTGCCGCGGGCGTCCTCCATGCAACACCTCGGAGGCCCCATGGACCTCGACGATCTGTGTGCGCGTTTCGTAAAGGCTCAGCTCGCAGGCGATCGGCGTGAAGCTTTGCGCCTGGTGCTGGAAGAAGGCGTCGGGCGCGGCGCGCCGACCGCGGAGCTGTCCCTGCGCGTCCTCGAGGCTGCTCAACGCGAGATCGGGCTGCTCTGGCAGGACAACCGGATCAGCGTGGCCGACGAGCACCTCGCGACCGCGATCGCGCAGGTCGTCCTCACGCACCTCTACCGCCTCTCGCCCGCCTCACCGCTCATCAGCAAGCGCGTCGTCTTCGGCTGCGTCGAGGGCGAACACCACGATTTCCCTGCGCGTCTCGCCGCCGACGCCCTCGACCTCGCGGGCTACGACGTGCGTTTCCTCGGCGCCGACGTCCCCACCGAATCGCTCGTGTCCATGCTCCACAGAGAGCGCCCCGATCTCGTCGCACTCTCGGTCACCATGAGCTTCAACCTCCGCTCGCTGCGCATGACCGTGGCGCGGCTCCGGTCCGCGTTCGGCGACGCGCTTCCCATCCTCGTCGGCGGCGCCGCGTGCAGCACGCTCGCCGATCCCGCGGGGGACCTCGGCGCCGACGCGTTCGCCCGCGACGCCCGCGAGCTCATCGAGGTCGCGGGCCGGCTGGTCGCCCACGTACGGCCCCAGGCCCTCGGAGGGACGCCATGAACGAACGAGCGGATGCGCGTTGGCTCTCCGAAAGCCGCGAGCTCGCGCTCGCATGTGACGCGCACGGGATCATCCAGTGGGCCGACGTGCGCGCGCGAAACCTCCTCCGCGCGCACCCCGGCGCCGCGCTGACCACGCTCGCCGTGCCCGGCACCGAAGAAAAAACGCAAGCGCTGCTCTCGCGCGCGGTGGTGAGCGAAATCCGCGGCTGGGAGCTCTCGCTCGTCTGCCACGGAAAGCCCGCCACCGTGTCGTTCTGCGCGCGCCCGAACGGCGAGGGCGGCGTCGAGCTCTTCGGCTTCGTGTACCCGGAGGGCTACGGCGGCGCGATCGAACATCTCAGCCGCGCCCTCACCGAGATCGTGAACCTGAACCGCGAGATCGTGCGGCAACAACGCGAGATCGAGCAGCAACGGACGGAGCTCACACGCACGCACCGCGAGCTCGACGAGTCGAACCGCGGCGTCGTCACGCTTCACGCCGAGATCGAAGAGAAGGCCGACGCACTCCGACGCACCTCCGAGGTCCGCAGCCGCGTCCTCGCCAACGTGAGCCACGAGTTCCGCACGCCGCTGCACTCGATCCTGGGTCTGTCCCAGCTCCTGCTCGACGGCACGGACGGCCCGCTCAGCGAGGAGCAGCAGAAGCAGCTCCGCTTCATCCGCACCTCGGCCGAGGAACTCTCGCAGCTCGTCAACGACGTCCTCGATCTCTCCAAGGCCGAAGCGGGCAAGGTCACGCTGCGCGCGGACCTCTTCATGGCGTCCGACTTCTTCGCCGCGCTGCGCGGCATGCTCCGGCCTCTCTTGCCCTCGCACCCCGGCGTGGATCTCCTCTTCGAGCTGCCCGAGGGCGACATCACGCTCGAGACCGATCAGGGCAAGGTCGCTCAGATCCTCCGCAACCTCATCACGAACGCGCTCAAGTTCACCGAGCAGGGCCGTGTCGTGGCGAGCGCCGTGCGTCGCGGCGACGAGGTCGTCTTCCGCGTGCAGGACACGGGCATCGGGATCGCGGCCGCGCACTTCGATCGCATCTTCGAGGAGTTCGGGCAGATCGACGGACCCGTCCAGCGCAAGCACAAGGGCACGGGCCTCGGCCTCGCCCTGTCGCGGCGCCTGGGGGAGCTACTCGGCGGGACGCTCGCGGTCGAGAGCGAGCTCGGCGAGGGCTCCACCTTCACGCTCACGATCCCCGCCACGCACCCCGAGGTCCGCGAGCTCGCGACGCTCGCCGCGCGCCCGCTCGATCCCTCCCGCTCGCCGGTGCTCATCGTCGAGGACGACCGCAAGACGATGTTCATCTACGAGAAGTTCCTCTCGCTCGCGGGCTTCCAGGTCGTGCCTGCGCGCACCGTCGACGACGCGCGCAAGCAACTCGGCACGTTCCGCCCTGCGGCGATCGTGCTCGACATCATGCTCGAAGGCGAAGCCACCTGGGATTTCCTGGCCGAGGTGAAGCAGAGCCCGGAGACGCGCGAGATCCCCGTGCTCGTCGTCACCGTCACCAACAAAGAGCAACGCGCGCGCGCGCTCGGCGCCGACGAGTTCTGGCTCAAGCCCGTCGATCAGGATCACCTGCTCCGCAAGCTGAAGAGCGTGGCGCGGCCCGGCACGCCGACGCGGCTGCTCGTCATCGACGACGACGAGCGGGCGCGGTACCTCATGCGCAAGCTGCTCGAAAAGACGCCCTACGAGCTCATCGACGCGCGCACCGGGCCCGAGGGCGTGGAGCTCGCGCAGAAGCTCCGTCCCGAGGTCATCCTCCTCGACTTCCTGCTCAAGGACGTCACCGCGTTCGACGTCCTCGACGACCTCAAGGCCGATCCGCGCACGCGGGGCATCCCCGTGGTGATCGTCACGTCCCACGTGCTCGAGCCCTCCGAACGCGAGCGGCTCGTGGCCGAGACCGAAGCGATCCTCTCGAAGGACAGCCTCTCGCGCGAGATCGCCATTCACCGCATTCGCGACGCCTTGCGGAAAGCAGGAGTGGGCACCTCATCGAGCACGGAGTGACGGGACGCATGCAACGGAACAACGGCAAGGCGCGGGAGCATGGGGGCAAGGTCCTCAACGTCAACGACAACGAAGCCGCGCGTTATCTCGGCACGACGATGCTCCGCAGGGCCGGCCTCGACGTCGTCGAAGCGTCGTGCGGCATGGGCGCGCTCGAGATGGTCCACCGCGCTCCGCCCGACGTGGTGGTGCTCGACGTCAAGCTGCCCGACATCGACGGCTTCGAAGTCTGCCGGCGCATCAAGGCAAACCCCCACACGGCGGGCGTGAAGGTCCTGCACACGTCGGCGACCTTCGTCTCGCTCGACAAGAAGGTGCAGGGGCTCGACATCGGAGCCGACGGTTATTTGACGCAACCCTTCGAAGCCACCGAGCTCGTGGCCACCGTGCGCTCGCTCCTGCGGCTCGCGCAGGCCGAGCGTGAGCTCCGCGCGCGCGCCGATCATCTGGCCGAAGCGGACCGACGCAAGGACGAGTTCCTCGCCATGCTGGCGCACGAGCTCCGCAACCCGCTCGCGGCCATCACCGCGTCGCTGCCGCTGCTCGAACAACGCGACGCCATGAACAAGGGCGAGCGTCGCGCCCGTGAGGTGCTGCGCCGCCAGACCGTGCACCTCGCGCGGCTCGTCGACGATCTGCTCGACGTCTCGCGCGTCACGCAAGGCAAGATCGAGCTGCGGCTGGAGCTGGTGGATCTGAAGAGCTTGCTCGCGCGCGTGGTGCTCACGACGCGCGAGCGCGGCACGAACGCGCGTGGCCAGACGGTCACGCTCGCGCTGCCGGACGTGCCCGTGCAGATCCGCGGCGACATCACGCGCCTCGAACAGATCTTCACGAACCTGCTCGACAACGCGAGCAAGTACACCGACGCCGGTGGTCACATCCGCGTGAGCCTCGATCCGATCACGTCCGGCGGCGCCACGTTCGCGCGCATCACGGTGCGCGACGACGGCGTCGGCATCGCGGCCGACGCGCTCCCCATGATCTTCGGCCTCTTCGCGCAGGCCAGCGTGACGCTCGCGCGCTCGCGCGGCGGCCTCGGAATCGGCCTCACGCTCGTTCGCACGCTCGTCGAGCTGCACAGCGGCGAGGTGGAGGCGCGCAGCAAGGGCATCGGGCATGGCGCCGAGTTCGAGGTGCGCTTGCCGTTGCTCGGGCTCGCCGAGGCGGGCGAGCGCGCGTCGCAACGAGGGACCACCGAGCTCCGCCGGCGGCGCGTCTGCATCGTGGAGGACAACGTCGACGCGCAGCAGGCGATCGGCGACCTCTGCGAGATGTGGGGCCACGAGGTCCACGCCGCATCGGATGGGATCGTGGGCGTCGGGAAAGTGCTCGACCTCCTGCCGGACGTGACGCTCATCGACATTGGCCTGCCGGGCATCGACGGGTTCGAGGTCGCGCGGCGGCTGCGCGCCGATCCGCGCGGAAAAGGCCTCTGGCTCGTGGCGCTGACGGGGTATGGCTCGCCCGAGCAACGCACCTCTGCGCTGGCGGCCGGGTTCGACGTGCACCTCGTCAAACCGGTCGAGGTGCACAAGCTGCAAGAGCTGCTCGACGCGGGGCCGCCGGCCCTGCGTGCCTCGCGGTTCTGATTCGGCTGAAGGGCGAGCGTCGCTTTTGTGAGCCGTTCTGGTTTTCCGGGAGCCCGCCCTTTAAGCTTGCCGGTATGCTCTCGAAATTCTCCATTACGGGGCTCACCCTGCGAGGCCATCTCGACGCGTTCAAAGCGGTCGACGCTCCGCGCACCATCTATACGAGGTACGGACTCGGCCGCGTGGGACCGAACGGAGAGTTCGAGTTCCACGAGACGTGCCCTATCGACAAGCTCGTCCGGGCGGAGAACGAGCTGTGTGCGCTCATCGGTCCGCAGAAGGCCTTCGAGATGGGCGTCGCGGGCATGAAATACGCCGAGAGCCCGCCCGGCGTGACCGACATCGTCACGGCGATGCAGATGTTCGACGCCGCATACCATATCAATCACCTGGAGAACGGCGTCCCCATGTTCGATCCGGAGACAGGTACGATGCGCGAAGGCATCGGTCATTACCGGTGCCTCTCCATCTCGCGGCACCGCGCCGTCATGGAAGTGGACGTGCCTTACCCCTGCGATTTCGACCGCGGACTCATACAATCCTGGGCGCGGCGGTTCGAGCGCACCGCGCTCGTCACGCACCTCGAGCCCTCGGTCTGCCGAAAAAACGGCGCCCCGCGATGCCGTTACGAGGTGAGCTGGAAATAAAGCCGGGTGGCCGGTTTTGTGTGGCGCAGCCGAGGAGCAAGAAAACAGCCGCGACCACGGGGCCCCGAGGGATGGTGCGCATGCGGCGCGGGCGCTACCCTGCGGCGCGACAAGTAAGGAGTCCTCATGCACACGCGTAAGCTCGGTCCTCTCACGGTCTCTGCCCTCGGCCTCGGCTGCATGGGCATGAGCGATTTTTACGGCCCGCGCGACGAAGCCGAGTCGATTGCCACGATCCACCGCGCGCTCGATCTCGGCGTCAACCTGCTCGACACCGCGGACATGTATGGGCCGTTCACGAATGAAGAGCTCGTCGGCCGCGCCATCGCGGGCCGGAGGGGCGAGGTCATCCTCGCGACGAAGTGCGGGATCGTGCGGGATCCGAACGACCCGCGCGTGCGCGGCGTCAATGGCACGCCCACGTACATCCGGAATTCATGCGACGCGAGCCTCCGCCGCCTCGGCGTCGACGTGATCGATCTGTATCAGCTCCACCGCGTGGATCCGAAGACGCCCATCGAGGAGAGCGTGGGCGCGATGGCGGACCTCGTGAAGGCGGGCAAGGTGCAGGCGATCGGCCTCTCGGAGGCGAGCGCGGCGACGCTCCGGCGCGGGCACGCGGTGTATCCGCTGGCCTCGGTGCAGACGGAATACTCGCTCTGGACGCGGGATCCGGAGGACGACATCCTTTCCGTCTGTCGCGAGCTCGGCATCGGCTTCCTCGCCTACAGCCCCCTCGGCCGCGGCTTCCTCACGGGGCAAATCAAGCGCTTCGAGGACCTCGCGCCCGACGATTTCCGCCGCAGCTCGCCGCGCTTCCAGGGGGAGAACTTCCAAAAGAACCTCGACCTCGTGGCCAAGGTGGAGGCGCTCGCCGCCGAGAAAAGCGTGAAAGCGTCGCAGCTCGCGCTCGCGTGGGTGCTCGCGCAGGGCGATTTCATCGTGCCCATTCCGGGCACGAAGCGCCGAAGCTACCTCGAAGAGAACATCGCGGCCGAGGCCATCGCGCTCTCGGCGGACGATCTCGCGCGCCTCGACGCGGTCATGCCCCGCGGCGCTGCGGCCGGGCCGCGTTATGCTGAGGTGAGCATGCGTCTCTTGAATGCATGATCGACGCGGGTAGGCGCTCCCGCCCCGTGGCGGGAGCTTGCCCACCTCCGCGCCCCCCTGGTGTTCCGTTGCCTGTCCGCTATCCTGCGGGATGCTCTCGGAATTCGCGGCCACCGCCCCCATCATCGAAAGTTACTTCGACGCGTTCAAAGCAGTGCCTGACGCCCCGCGCGCCGTCTTCGCGAAATACGGGCTCGTCCGGGTGGGGCCGAGCGGCGAGATCGAGATCCTGCCGGCGAGCCCGCTCGACAAGCTCATTGCCGCACTGAACGAGTTGCTCACGCTCGTCGGCCCACAGAAAGCCTTCGAAATGGGCAGCCAAGTCGTCAACCACGCCGCCATTCCGCCCGGAGCGACCGACATCGCCACGGCGATGCAGATCTTCGACGCTGGATACCACCTCAATCACCTCGAAAACGGCGTGCCCATGTTCGACCCACAGACGGGCACGATGCGGGAGGGCATAGGCCATTACAAGTGCGCATCCGTCTCCCGGCACCGCGCCGTCATGGAGGTGGATTCCCCCTACAACTGCGATCTCGATCGCGGAATCATGCAGGCTTGGGCGCGGCGATTCGAACGCACTGCGCTCGTCACGCACCTCGAGCCCTCGGTTTGTCGAAAGCTTCGCGGGCCGCGTTGCCGTTACGAGGTGAGCTGGAAGTAGAGAGCGGCACGGAGTCCTGGAAACCAGAAAGGAGCTTGCCCTTGTTTCGTTCCATCTTCACCACGATTTTTTTCCTCCTCGGCGCGGCAGCGTTCGGCGCTTGTGCCTCGAGCGGTGATCCCGACGCGGGCAGCACCTCGTCGAGCAGCAGCACCTCCTCGGGCACGGGCGGTGCGGGCGGCACAAGCGGGTCAGGCGGCACAGGCGGCACGGGCGGCGCCGGTGGGTCTGGCGGCGCGGGCGCGCTTTTCAAGGCGCCAGCCTCGTACGTCGTCGGTGCGGACCTCTCTCCGCCCCTTTGGCTCGCCGGCGGTGACCTCGACGGAGACGGCGCGACGGACATCGTCACGGCCAACTCCCAGCAAGACAATACGTACACGATCCTCCGTGGCAAAGGCGACGGCACCTTTGGCCCGCCGGAGACGTTCCCCGTGGCCATGAACATGAACACGATTTTGCTCTTCTCCGTTGCCATCGGCGATCTCTCGGGGGACGGCAAAGCGGACATCGCGCTTTCGCACCTCGGTACGGTCTCCGTCCTCGTGAACCAAGGCGACGGCACGTTCCCGCCGCAGTCCATGAGCGCGAGTTACGAGGCCCTCGGCCAGGGAATGCACCTCGTCGTGCGGGACGTGAATGCGGACGGCCTCGAAGATTTGATCGTCCCCGGCCAGTCGGGCATCGGCGTGCACGTGCTCCTCGGCAAACCCGACGAGACGCTCGCGACTGCCATCACCTCCCCCGCCGGCACGGCGCCCATCAGCATCGCGACCGCCGATTTCGACGGCAATGGATCGCTCGACCTCGCCGTTGCCGCATATGACGACGTGAGAATCCTCCTCGGTCAGGGCGACGGCATTTTCGCCGCAGCGATCGGCTATCCCGCGGGGAAGCTCGCGCGCGCCGTGGCGACGGGCGACTTCAATGGCGACGGGCACATCGATCTCGTTGCGGCGAACGCGGAGAGCAACGACATGTCCGTGCTGCTCGGCAAAGGCGACGGCACCTTCCAGGCGGCCGTGCACCACCCCTCCGGCGGCGCGCCGATGGCCATCGGCGTCGCAGACTTTGACGGCGACGGGCACGCCGACGTGGCGGTCGAGAATTTCACGACCTCCGACCTGTCCCTTTTCCTCGGCAACGGCGACGGCACCTTCCAGCCCCTTCAAAAGCTCGCGCTCGGCCTATCCCCGAACGGCTTGATCATCGACGATTTCGACAAAAATGGCCGTCCCGACATCGCCGTCGCCAATCATCAGGATCGCGACGTGCTCGTGCTCCTCAACGCCGGCCCCTGATCGCCCACGCAATCCCGCTCTGGAGCGTGCCCGCGGCCTGCGCTGCATGAACGAGCGCCTGTGCGACGTGCGTGTCGACGATACGGATGCCCGTGACATCCAGGATCGCGACCGTCGCCTGGTGGCGTATTCCTCGTTCATGACATTTCCCCCGAGTCTTCGCCCCTCCTCGCTCTCATTGGGAGCGTAAAGGGCAACGCACGTTCAGGACGCGCACAGGCGACGCCTTCAATCCGTGAGACAACCAACCGATGAGCCGTCGGGACGGGGTGCGGATACTGTGGTGTCATCAGCGTGGGTACGTCGCACCTTTCCACGAGAACGAGCGAGCCTCCTGCGGCCGGCAGCGGCGGCGGCGTGGTCGTCCGGGCCCTCCCATTCGTGGGGGACGACGCCGTCCTGGTAACCGCCGTTCGCGCGGGCAACCGCGCGGCGACCGCGGCGCTTTACGATAGGTACGAGGCGCACGTCATGCGGACGCTCGTCCGCGTGCTCGGCGCCGATCGCGAGCTCGCCGATATCCATCACGACGTGTTCGTCCGCGCGCTCGGCTCGATCGACGAGCTGCGCGACCCGGGCGCCTTGCGCGCTTGGCTCACCTCGATCGCCATTTTCACCGCCCGAACCTGCATCTTGCGCCGCTCGCGCCGATTCTGGCTCCGGCTCTTGCCGTGGTACGAAGTCCCCGAGGTGGAGGCGCCTCTGCCGAACAGCGAGGTCACCGAAGCTCTTCGCGCCACGTACACGATCCTCGATGGTTTGCCCGTCGACGAGCGGATCGCCTTTGCGCTGCGATTCGTCGGGGGGATGGAGCTCACGGAGGTCGCGGAGGCGTGTGGCGTCTCGCTCGCGACCATCAAACGGCGGCTCGCGCGCGCCGAGGCCCATTTCACCGAGCAGGCGCGGGAGCACCCGGCCCTCTCGGACTGGCTCGAAGGGAGTGCACGATGGGGAGCTCCGAAGAAGCGCTGATCCGGCTCGGCCGCAGGATCGGCGCGGAGCAGGACGAGATCCTCCGCCGACGGGCGCCCGATCCCGAGGCGCGCGCGCGCCTCTTCACGGCCGACGCCGCGCGGCGGGCCCATCCTTCCCGGCAAACCCGAAAACGGTTTGTCGGGGCAGCGCTCGGTGTGGCAGCCGCGGCGTGCCTGCTCCTTTGTTTCGTCCTCGCGCAACGCCCGCTCACGTTTCACGTCGGCGCGGGCGAAGGGGCCTACGCGGGCAGGGCCGGGGCCTTCATCGCGACGCCGACGGGGCGCATGGTCCCGGTGGTCTTCTCGGACGGAACACGCCTCCGCATCCAGCCGGATTCGAGCGTCCGGATTGCCTCTGTAGATCGCGCGGGCGGGCGCGTCGTACTCGAGAATGGCGCGCTCGAAGCCACCGTCGTGCACCACGAGGGCACACGCTGGCTCGTCGACAGCGGCCCCTTCGAGATCCTGGTCACGGGCACGCGTTTTCATGTCGCCTGGGATCTCGCCGCCGAGCGGCTCACGCTGCACCTCGTCGAGGGCTCGGTCGTGGTCGCGGGTCCCATCCTCGGCGAAGGAATCGCCCTGCGCAGCGGCGATACGCTGGAGGTAAACCGCAAGGAGGGGCGTTTCGTGATTCACCGGGACAACCCGGAGACACGCGAGGCGCCGGACGTCCCCCAGAATGCGGCAGAGCCGCCGTCCCTGCCCGAGGACCCGCCCGAAAAAACCACCGATGCGCCGCCGCCTGCGCCCCACGTCCCGCGCGCCGCGCCGCCGCGCAAGACACCCCTCCCACCCGCACCGCCGGGCCCCTCGTGGCGTGATCTCGCGGCCTCGGGCAAATACAAAGACGCCCTCGAAGCGGCGGACCGCGAGGGGCTCGACGCCATTTACGAGGCAGGGAGCGCGGCCGATCTCCGCGACCTCGGCGACGCCGCGCGCCTGACTGGTGATACGGCGCGCGCCGTGGAAGCGTTCTCGGCGCTGCGACGGCGCTTCCCCGCCGACGAGCAAGCCGCCGAGGCAGCCTTCCTCCTGGGAATCATCGCCTTCGACAAACAGGGCGCGCACGCAGAGGCCGCGCGCTGGTTCGCGACCTACCTGCGCGAGCGCCCGCGCGGCAGGCTCGCCCGGGAGGCTGCGGGGCGGCTCCTCGAAGCGCGCCTGCGCTCTGGGGACAAACCCCTTGCCCGCGAGGCGGCGCGCGCGTATCTGCGCGATTTCCCGGGCGGCCCTCACGCCGAGGTGGCTCGGGCGGCGGCGGGGGACGAATGAGGGCGGCATCGCTCTGCGCGTTCCTCGCCATGATCTCCTTCCCGCTCACCGAGGCACGCGCGAGTGGCGAGCCACGGATCGTCCTCGTCGCGCCCGCGAAGGACGAGGGGATCGCTGTGCGCATCCGGGCCGAGCTCGAGGCGCTCCATTTCGAGGTCCTCGACGCGGAGATGGAGGCGGGGCCGCCGGCGCGCGAGCCGCTGGAGGAAGCCGCGCGCAAAAACGACGCGGTCGCGGCCGTGCGGATCGTCCCGTCGAGCGCAGGCGTCGAGGTGTGGATCGTCGATCGAATGACCGGAAAGACCGTGCTCCGCGAGCTCGTCGCGGAGCACGAGCCTCCCCACGGCGGCAGCGCCACGATTGCGCTCCGGGTGATGGAGCTGCTCCGGGCGAGCCTCATGGAGCTCGACGCGCCGCGGCCGCCGCCCGGCGAGGTGGCCCCACCGCCGGTCATTCGGGAGATCCTCGCCCCTCGCCCCGCCGAGGCGCCGCCCGCCGCCGCGCGCCCCAACAAACCGCCTCTCCTCACGCTCGAGCTCGGACCTTCCATGCTGATGAGCCCAGGCGGCATCGACCCCTCGGGGCTCCTCCATACGTCCCTGCACATCTTGCGGCCGAGCGAGCGGATCGGGATGAGCGCCTTCGTGTCGATCCCGGTTGTCCCGGCGAACCTCCTCGGCCCCGAGGGCGTGGCGACCTCGCGGATCGGCCTGCTCGGCGTGGGGTTTCGGGGGGCCTTCGCGCCTCACGGCGCCGCGTGGAACGTGAACGTGGGCGCCGGGCTCTCGGCGGTCCTTCTCCATTTCGAAGGCCGCCCCGCGCGCTCGTATGCGGGGACGACCGAGACGCTCTTCACCTTCGCGCCGTACCTTCGCGCAGGGCTCGGCTACGCGGTGACGCCGCACCTTCGAATCCGGGCGGACGTGCTCACCGGCGTGACGGTCCAGCGTCCGGTCGTCCAATTCGTCGGTCGCGTGACCGCGACCTGGGGTTTGCCCTTTTTCTCCCCCTCCCTCGGCGCCGATCTCTCCTGGAATTGAAAGAAAATATTTGCGACTTGAGCCGTGTCGACGGGCTCTGGAGACTGTTCGGGGGAGAGGTGCTCATGTCGCTACGAAATGGTGTGCGAAGTGGTGCTTTCGTCGTTTCGATGGTCCTCGCGGGTCTGTTCTCCGCTGCGTCCGGGCTCCTGCCCGGCTGCAATGTGATCGTCGCGGAGCCCATCCAGACGTCGAGCGACGTGGGGAATCCATGTATCCCCTTCGTCGAGCTCGACGCGCGATTCGCCGGCTCGAAGGTCACGGAGCGCAGCATCGTGACGAATGATTTCCAGCAATGCGAGACGGGGATCTGCCTGATCAACAATTTCCAGGGCCGCACGAGCTGCCCGCTCGGGCAACCCGAGCCGACCCCGTGCACGGGCCCCCTGGACGCGAGTTGCGGCCCGGACCAATCGTGCGTCGAATCGGGCGTCGTCCCGATCCCTTGTGATCCCCAGGCGGCGGACGGGGGCGCCTCGCAATGCGCGAACTACGGCGGCGCATGCAACGCGGAGCGCAGGTCCTGCGCGTGCGCCGCGGACGACCATTGCCCCCAGGGCACGACGTGCGACGTAGGAACGAAGGAATGCAAGAAGTACGTCTGCCACGTGCCCGGGAGCTGTCAAAGCGAGGACGCGAGCGTGGCCGAAAATGAGGGCAAGAGCTGCTGCGTCCCCGGATCGGACGCGCCGGTCTCGAGAGCCGTCTGTGGCCAGTGCAGGCCACGCCCTCCGGAGAAAGCAGTGTATTGTTCCTGCCGCTGCGGCCCCGCGGATGGCGCCCCCGACGAAGGGAACTATTGCAACTGCCCGGACGACTTCGAATGCAAGGAACTCGTCCCCTACGTCGGGCTCGGCGATACGGCGGGGAAGTATTGCATCAAGAAAGGGACGGCGTCGGACGGCACGTGCGGCGTCGTGGACGGGTATTTCGACCCCGCCGCCTGCAAGGGCGTCGGTTTTCCCTGAGCCTCCCGTCCCTTCATCCCCGCCCGCCGCGGCCGCGCGGATGCGCGCGATCGAACGGCACGCCGTGACGCCACGCCTCGCCCGGGGTATCCCCGCGGTCGCTGACCACGCCCGTCGCAGGCCTCTCGCCCTCGCGCCCGGTCTCTTGCACGTGTTCCTGCGCGAGGCGCTCGCTCTCGACGGTCTCGATGTCCTGCCGGACGCCCTGTTCCGCGGGCTCCTCGCCCTTCGACTTGCTCGGTCCCTGATTCTGGTTTGCCATCGCGTTCACCCTCCTGGCGCGGATCTCGGGCCGCCCTACGCCCGCGGCAAGTGAGAAGCCGCGGATCGTCACCCGCAGCCCGCGCGGCGCCTCCGCCTCAAAACGAAGCTCGAAGCCCGCACGCCGACAAACCTCGCTCGTGATCGCGAGCCCGAGGCCTGAGCCACGCGGGTCGCGACGGCGCGCTTCGTCCGATCGAAACGTCCGCTCTCCGAGCCGCGGAATCTCCGAAGGCAGGACCCCGGGCCCGTCGTCGACGACCGTGAGGCCAAAGCGCGCGTCTGCCTCGATCCGCAACACGACCGCCACGTGCCCACCGCGCTCGCCATACGAGACCGCATTCTCCACCACATTGCCGAGGGCCTGCTCGCACGCCACGGGGTGACATCGGACGGGCACGGCCTCGTCCGGGACCGCATGCCCGAGGGCAATGCCGCGCCGGCGCGCGAGCGCCGAGAGACGGGCGACCACGCGCTCCACGGCGTCCACGAGATCCACCCCTTCCCCGCTCGCCACGGGATCGAATCCTTGCTCGAGCTCGGCCGCGAGCCGCAGATTGCTGACGAGCCCCGCGAGGTACACGCAATCGCGCAGCGCCCCCGCGAACACCTCGCCCTGCGCGGGCTCCGTCGCTTCATCGGCCGCTCGCTCGACGGCGAGCTGGAGCGAAGCGAGCGGCGTCCGCAGATCGTGCGCGACGTCCGACAGGTGCCGCTCGAGGTCCTGCCGTCGCTGCAAGAGCCTCGCGGCGTCGTCACGAATGCGCGCATGGGCTCGATCGAGCGCGGCGGCCACGCGATCGAGCTCGTCGTCCTCTGCGCGCCGCGCCGGCTCGTATCCGCACGGATCCCCGACACGCGTGGCCGCGCCATACAGGCGACGCACCCGCGACGACAGGGGCCGTACGACCAAGAAAAACCCGAGCGCCGCCGCGGCCGCCGTGGCGCCGAGAACCCCGACGATGCCGGCGAGGAGCACGCGCGGCTCGGGTGGACGCGCGGGCCATACGGCTTGCAGCACCGCGCACGGGCCCTCGTTTGCCGCGCGAAACTGCGCGAGCCCGCCGCCTCCGGTCCACGGGGCCACGAGCTCCCCTTCGACGGTCCCGGGAACCGGGCCGAGGCGCGCATGGAGCGCTCGATCCAGCGGCGGAGCGTCGGGATTCTCCGAGGTGAGCGTCCGGGCATCATAGGCGTAAATCCGCGGTCCGTCCGGCAGCCCCGCCGACCATTCTTCCGGCCGCTCCTCGCAGCGCACCTTGCGCCGAGCCGAGGAGCGTTCGAGCCATTGGCGCATCACGTCGGCCGCCATGCGCTGCGTCGCATACCGTGCCGCCAAGGCCGCGCTGATCAGGCCCACGCCGCCGCTCAGGATCGACACGATCAGGATCCGCATCGAGAGATTGCGCAAAAGCTTCATCCCTCGTCCTCCGGCGGCTCGAATCGATACCCGATCCCCCACACGGTCACGATCGCCGCGGCCCCGCCCTCGCCGAGCTTCTTGCGAATCCGCGCGACGTGCGAGTCGATCGTGCGCGCGTCGCAAGGTTCGAGCGAGGACGACGCTCCCTCGGCGAGCTGCTCGCGCGGAATGGCCCGGCCCGGACGCTCGACCAGGTACGCGAGCACATCGAGCTCGGCGCGCGTGAGCGGCAGCGCCGCCTCGCCTTGCCGCGCCACACGGGCGTCGAGGTCCACCGTCACGCCGGAAAACCGTACACGCCGTCGCGGCGCCGCCGCGCGCAAGCCGAGGTGCAGGCGGATCCGCGCCACGAGCTCCTCCAGGAAAAACGGCTTCGGCACGTAATCGATCGCCCCGAGGTCGAACGATCGCAGCCGATCGGGCAGATCCGTGCGCGCCGTCAAAACGATCACGGGGATTCGCCGCCTTCGATCGAGATCCGCCAGGATTTCGAGGCCGGATCGTTCGGGCAACATGAGGTCGAGCACCACGAGATCAAAAACGCCTCGGAGCGCCGATTCGAGCCCGGCGCGACCGTTCGTCGCGAGCTCCACCCAAAACCCCGCGGCCACGAGCCCGCGCACGAGCCCGGCGGCGACGCCGGGGTCATCCTCGACCACGAGCACGCGCGTCGTCATGCCCGAGGGGTATCACCCGCCGCGCGCGCCTGGGAGACAATCTCGCTCGCCTCCACGACCCGTCAACATTTCGCAGGCACGATGGCCGGCATGGATCGATATCACGGCACACGCGCGGCGCTGCTCGCCCTGATGAGCGCGGGGGCGGTCGGCTGCTCGAACGCGGATGGTCAAAGCTCCTCCTCATCGCCCGGCGCTTCTCCGACCTATTACCGAGACGTCAAACCCGTCCTCGACGCGAAATGCGCGGGGTGCCACACCGCAGGCGGGATCGGGCCCTTCGCCCTCACGACGGTGGAGGACGTGGTCTTGCGCAAGGACGCGATCGTGGCTGCGGTGCAAAGCCGGCGCATGCCTCCCTGGCCCCCCTCGCCGGAGTGCGCCGAGATTGCGCACGACCCCTCGCTCACCGAGCCGCAAATCGACTCCCTCGCGCGCTGGGCGAACGCGGGCGCGCCGCTCGGGGATCCGGCGGATTTCGTCGCGCTTCCGGGGGATCCGGGCACGCTCTCCCGCACGGACCTCGACCTCCCGATGCCCGAGCCCTACACGCCCACGAAGGGGCCCGACGATTATCGTTGCTTCTTGATCGACTGGCCGTACGACACGACGAAATTCGTCACGGGCCTCGGAATCACGCCAGGCAACGATTCCATCGTCCATCACGTGGTCGTGTTTTACGCGAAGCCGAACGCAGTCTCCACGTACGAGGCCTACGACGCGGCGGAGCCGGGCCCCGGGTATACCTGCTTCGGCGGGCCGAAAGGGGACGACAAGGCCATCGAGGGGCCCTCGGGATACGGGATCCTCGGCGGTTGGGCGCCTGGCTCCTTCGGGCGGGACGCCCCCGCGGGGACGGGCATCGAGGTCCCGCCCGGGACCAAGATCATCCTGCAGCTCCATTACAACACCGCCCACGGCACGCCGGAGCCGGATCGAACCACGGTCGCCGTACGGATCGACGATACCGTGGAAAAACCCGCCTTCTCGATGCCATGGCTCAACCCCGCGTGGCGCAATCCGGGTGGGATGGTGATTCCAGCCGGCGATTCCGACGTCGTGCACACGTTCGAGCAGGACGCGGCCACGGCCGTCTCGATCTTCACGAAGGGCGCGCTGCCCGCGGACCAGCCTTTTACGTTGCACACCGTCGGTCTGCACCAGCACCTGCGCGGAAAGAGCATCTCGACGTCCCACACTCCATCCGGGGGCACGGAAGCGTGCCTCGTCGACATCCCGAAATGGGATTTTCACTGGCAATCGCCGTACACCTTGCTCGAACCGCGCCAGATCATGCCCGGCGACAAGCTCAGGATCGAGTGCCACTGGGACAACTCGGCGGCGAACCAGCCGCTCGTGAACGGCGTCAAGATGCCCCCCGAGGACCTTCAATGGGGCGAGGGGACGAACGACGAGATGTGCCTCGGCTGGTTCTACGTGACGCCGTGATCAGCGTGGCGCCCGGCGCGCGCCTCGGAGCCGCGGCACGATGTCCGCGAGCCGATGCCCAAGCGCCACCGCCGCCGGATCCCGGAACCGGACGTGAAAATGCGTCGCGTGCCCCCAGGCGTGGCGAATCAGCGTGTCCCTCTTCGTGGGGCTCGGAAAAACGTCCTCGGCCGGGCGCTCGCCCTCAGGCAGGGACGCAACGTGCGCTTGCAAGAGCCGCTGCACCGAGACGTCGATGAAGATCATCTCGACGTTGCCTCCCTCGATCAACGACCGCACGAGCGCCCACGTGCGCGCCGCGTCGAGGTTCTGCGCCGTGGCGCGCTGGTACCAGGTCGCCTGCGTTTTGTAGTAATATCCAATATCGGCGTCGAGGCCGGATTGATGGCTCCGGTGGGGCTTCAGCCAGCCGCCGCGCTCGCGGGCGATGTCGCCGACATAAAGCGAGGGTGAGCCCGGAAAACACCGCCGCACCTCCCGCACCGCGCGCTCGATCGAGCGAATGACGAGCTCCGTGCCCCAGCCATACCCGCCCGCGCGCAGGAGGCCCTCGGAGTCCTTGAGCTCCACGCCGCCGAACAGCGACCCCCGCGTCGGCGACCCCAGCGACGCCGAGCCGAGCGTCTCGGGTTTCTCCTTGGCGAGGCGAAACAGCTCCGCTGCGGGCGGCGGCTCGGACACGCGCACCTCGATCGCAGGCTCCGGCGCACAACGCGCGGGCACGTTCGGCGCCTCCGCCGGGGCCACCGCCGCAGGCACGTCGTTCGGCGGCGCAGGCGCGAGCACAGACGCGACCCCCGGCAGCGCTCCCAAGCGAAGCGCGGACGTCACCGGCGCGGCGGGCGCCCCGTCGTTCGCGCGCGAAGGCGCCCCGCGCTGCGCGGCGGCGACCACGATCGACGCCGCAGCGACGATCACGATCGCGGAGCCCAGGGCGCGCGGGGGCACGGACCTCACCCCTCCATTCTACGCCGAAAACGCTCGCAGGCAGCCCACTTCGTGGCGCGCCGATGTTGTGAGCCCCAACGGATCTTCCCATCGCGTCCGCCAGACCCAGGCGTCGTCGCAGACAAACACCGCGCTCGTCCCGCCTTCCGCCTTCCCTCCCTCGGCTGAATGGTGTAACCGGCAGTACGTGGATTTGCGTCCGGGTGACCGTGTCGATCGCTACACGCTGATCCGGCCCCTTGGGGAAGGTGGACAGGGGGCGGTGTGGCAGGTGGTCGATCCCCTGGACGAAGGGGCCACGCGAGCCTTGAAGCTCGTTCACCTCTCGGAGGCGGGGCAGGCGGCGTTCGCGCGCGCCCGGCGCGAGGCGAAGATCCTCGCGGCGCTCGATCACCCGGGGCTCTGCGCGTGCCACGCGTTGTTCGAGGATCTCGACAAGGGCCTCGTCGGGGTCGTGCTCGACCTCGTCCAGGGCTCGACGCTCGACGCAGCGATGCACGATCGGCGGATGTCCAAAGGACATCGGTTCGCCGCGCTCGTGCAGGTGGTCGACGTGCTCGCGTACGTGCACGCGGCCGGACTCGCGCACCGCGATCTGAAGCCGGCGAACGTGCTCGTGACGGACGCGTTCTGGGAGACCCCGCACCAGCCCGGAGCGGTGAAGGTCATCGATTTCGGGATCGCCGTTCCGATCGGCAATCCGCAGCGCTTGACGGCGGTCGGCGGCGTGATCGGGACCGTGCGGTATCTCGCGCCCGAGCTGTTCCGCCCGAGCCCGAGCCGACGCGCAGCAGCCGAGGAGAGCTGCGCGCGCGACATGTTCGCGTTCGGCATCATCGCGTGGGAGCTGCTCTGGGGCACGCACCCCGCAGGCCTCGGCCCTTCGGCCTCGTTCGAGGCCATGGCGCAGAGGTACGCGGACATCGAGGCGGGGCGGAGGCCCTGGCCGAGCCCGAGTTTGTCCGGGCCGTGGGGCACGGCCATCGCGGCGTGCCTCTCGCTCGGGCCGGAGGATCGCCCGGAGCACGGCGCCGCGCTCGCGTCGGTGCTGAAGACGGGCGCGCCTCCGCCGAGCCGGCGCGCGCCTTCCGGCGCCCTTCCCTCACGCACCGAGCCCCACGCGCCGGCCCCGGCACCGTTCGTCCCGCGCACGGAGCCCATGGCCCCGGCCGCGAGGACGGCTCCGATGCCCGCGCCGCGGCATTCGTCGGCCCCCGTGCGTCGGGACGAACCCTCGGGGCGCGGGGCGCGGGGCGCGATGTACGCGCTGGCAGGAGCAATCGCGCTCCTCGCAGGGGCCATTTACCTGAAGCCGCCCGGGAAGTTCGCTGCGGACGACGTTCCGCTGCTGTCGCTGCCGACGCCAAACCCCAGCGGGACGGCGCTCGTGCCGTCGTCGTCGCCCCCGAAAACCGTCGAGCAAAACCGCGCCGGCGTCTGCTGCGGCGGACTCGCTTGCAACACCACGAAGCAGGACACGCGCGGGACGTGGTGCGAGAAAAAACCCGAGCAATGCGCCAAATGCAGCTCGGGCCGGCCCTATGTCCCCGGACGCTGCGCAGAGATGTTACCTCTGGATCGGCCGTTCCTGCTGCGGCTTGCCCATCTCAACGGGGGACAGGCGGACCTCTCGGTCTGCTTCCGCCGCGCGGACGATCCCCGAAGCGAAGAGCAATGTATCGCCGCCGCTGACGGCGCAGACCCTTCGCGAGACGGTGGAATCGCCCGGGAACGACGTCTCTCCGTGACGGCCGGCCAGCTCTCGCACAAGCCGGGCCTGGAGATCACGATCAAGGATTCCCGCGGCGAGACGGTCGCCCACGGGAACCACATCTTTCACCCGAAAGGACTCCTGACCTCCGCGCTGTGTGTCGGGACGGAGTTCCGGATTGGCGACAGGCAGATCCCCGTCGCGTTTTACCTCGACGATCCATCGCCATGAGCCAGACCACCACGGAAGAGCATCGACCGCCGGCGCGGGACGACGGTCCGAGCGGGGAGCCCGTCCTGCTCGCCGCGTTCCCCACGCCCGCCGCCTTTCCGCTGCCGGGCCCGAGTGAACCTTTGGGCCGCGCCTTCCTCGCCGAGCGCGGCGTGATCGACGGGGAGGTCTCGAGCAAGCACCTTCGATTCTCGCGGCCTGGAGGACGCATCCACGTCGAGGACCTCGGCTCTCGCAATGGGACGTTCATCGGCGGCCATGCCCTTCGTCCACGAGAGGCCGTGCCGCTCGAAGACGGCGCCGTCGTGCGGATCGGCCGCACGATCCTCGTCTTCCGAGAACGATTCGAAGGCCCGCTTGCCCCGGAGACGCCGCTCGGGACGCTCGTCGGGCCCTTCGGATTGCAAAACATCCGCAGAGACCTCGCGCGGCTCACCCATCGGCCCGTGCCCAACGTGCTCATCCTGGGCGAGACGGGGACGGGCAAGGAGCTGCTGGCCGAGCAGGTCACGCGCGCGCTCGGCCGCGCGGGCAAACCCTTCGCCGCCGTGAACGTCGCCGCCATGCCGGCCACGGTCTTCGAGGCGCACCTGTTTGGCTGGAAAAAAGGCGCGTTCTCGGGCAGCGCGGACGGCGGCGAAGGCATCCTGCGCGCCCACGCGCGTGGCACGGTGTTTCTGGACGAGCTCGGCGAGCTCGCGCCCGAATTGCAGCCAAAGATGCTTCGCCTCCTGGAGAACCGGGAGGTCTTGCCCGTCGGCGAGAGCAGGCCAGTCAAGGTGGACGTCCACCTCGTCGCCGCGACGAACCGCGACATCGAGGACATGATCGACGCCGGGACCTTCCGGCGGGACCTGTACGCGAGGTTTCTGGCGCGCATCGAGATCCCACCGCTCCGCAAGCGACCCGAAGACCTGTTTGCCATTGTGGAACATCTTTTTCAAAGGCGCAGGGTGACGCTCGACCCGCGACGGGTGGAGGTGGAAGCGCTGGAGCGGTTGATGCTCGCGCCCTTCCGCGCCAATGTGCGCGACCTCGACCTCCTCGTGACCTACATGGAGCCGAGCGGCGGGCTCACCCTGCGCGCCGTCTCCGAATTCCTGGGCGTAGCGGCGGGGGACGTCGGCGCGCGGCCGCTCTCACGCGAACTCGTCAATCGTGTGCTCGCCGAGTGCAAAGGAAACAAGTCCGAAGCAGCGCGGAGGCTCGGGGTGGACCGGGCGAGGCTCTTGCGGCTCCTGCGCAAAATCGCCGAAGAGGGATGACGCCTCAAAAGGCATAATCTCCCCCGCGCCCCTGGAACCGGACGAGCGAAAAACGAACGCTGTCCCAGGCCGCGTCCAAGCCGACCTCGAGGATCGGGCGGCCGTAATGGTGTACGCTGTCCATGTCGTCGAAGAAACGGCCGGCAGGATCCACCATGGCATAACTGCCGAGGATGTCCTCGTGGTCCTCGGGCACGAGGGCGACGCCGCGCGCCTGCACGCGCTCGTGCCGCGCGACGAACGCACCAAAGGCCTCCGCGGTGCACAGAAGCGGCTCGACGCGCCCAGAGTTCTGGCCGTCGATCGGCAGCACGCGCAAGACCTTCCATCGCTCCGGGCGGAGGGCGAGGATCAAATCGGACATGTCCTCGTCGGCCTGAAGCGCCGTGACCACGGTGTTCACCTTGATACGCATGCCCAGCGCGCGGGCCTGCTCGGTCATCTCGATGTACCTCGTGGTGGGAATGGCGCTGCCCCGCACGGCGCGCCCGAGGGCCACGTGTGTCTCCTCGGACACGCTGTCGATGCTCAACGTGAGCCAATCGAGCCGCCCCTGGAGCGACGCGAGGACCTCGTTCTTCAGGCGGGTACCGTTCGTGACGAGCATGGTCACGGCCCCGCGCTCCTTCGCGACCTCGATGAGCTCCGGGAGCCAAGGGCAAAGCGTTGGCTCGCCCCCGGCAAACGTGATCTTGCGGAATCGTTCTGCGAGGAGCTCCACGACGCGGATGGACGCGGCGCGAGGCAAATGGCCGCGGGGCAGATCCGTCGCTGCGATGTCGTCGAAGGTCGCAAAACAATGACGGCACCGCATGTTGCACGGCTTCCACAGGTGGTAGTTGACGGACGGGGGCATGGGTCGAGGCATGGCACCGGGCGTGCGGGGGCAAGGACGCACGCAGGCCCGGAGGAGCGAAGGTCATGCCATCCCCATCCGCAGGAAAAATGCTTGTTCTTCCGAGCGTTCTCGCTTGGGCCGGGTGGTCGCGATCAGGAGGATGGACGCGCCTGACCGATCGCGATCACCACGCGCCTCGACCGCGCCGCCTGCGCCCCGTCAAGCGGCGGCGTGCGCCTCGCGCTCGAGCCCCTCGACGAGTTTGTCGAGGACGACCTTCGTCCCGTGCTCGCGCCCCTCCGGCGCGTCGTGTCCGTCGAGGAACGCGCCCTGCTCCGTGAAAACGAGCCGCGTCCCTTTGCCCTCGGCCTTGAGCTCGATCGTCACGAGCGACACCGAGATCCGCGTCTCGTCGCGGTGCATGTCGTACGTGTAGACGATTCGCTGGTTCGGAACGATGTCCTGAAAACGCGTCTCATTCATGTAGATCGGGCCGCCTTTCGGGCCGCCTCGATACATCTCGTGGCCTCCGACGCGGAAATCCAGCTCGTGGGTTGCGCCCTCGTGGCAGCCGAACCACTTGCGCTTCTGTTCCGCCGTCGACCAGGCGGCGAACACCCGCGCCGGCGAGACCTGGAAAAACCGCTCGATGACAAAAGTCGTATGCGTGACAGATCGTTCGGTCATGATTCATTCCTTCGATTCGGGTTCGTCAGGATGCTCGGCGAGGTAATCGCCGAGGCGGTCGAAGCATCGCTCCCAGCTCGCGCGTCGTTCGGCGATCCATTGCTCGGCCGCCCGCAGCGCCGCGGGTTCGAGCCGACACGTGCGCACCCGCCCGGCCTTCTCCGAACGCACGAGGCCGCTCGTCTCCAGCACTTGCAGGTGCTGCATCACGGCCGGAAGCGACATGGACAGCGGCCCGGCGAGCTCACTCACCGAGGCCGGTCCGCGGCTCAAGCGCTCGATCATGACCCGACGGGTCGGGTCCGCGAGCGCCTGAAACATACGATCAAGGGACGCGCTTTGGTTAAGCACGTGCCTAAGTATCGACTCCGAGCCGGGGTTGTCAAGAAATAGTTTGGCAAACGGTTAAGTGTTGCGCCCGACAGACAAAAAAATTTTGGGGGCGTGTCGATCTGGCCTGCCCTGGTTCGTCGTGACCATGAAGCCCGGTCGGGGAGCCCAGTCCGACCCAGCCAAGAAACAAGGAGACCCACCCATGCGATTCATGATCTGCGCCGCCCCCGACCCGAACGCCCCGAAGACCGAGGGAGCCCCGCCGAGCGACGAGCTCATCGCCGCCTACATGAAATTCAACGAGGACATGACGATGGCCGGCGTGCTCGTCACGGCCGAGGGCCTGAACCCGGCCCAGGAAGGCGCGCGCGTGGCGAACAAGGGCGGCAAACGCGTCGTGCTCGACGGTCCGTTCGTGGAGTCGAAGGAGCTCGTCGGCGGGTTTTACCTGATCGACGTGAACAGCCGCGAGGAGGCGATCGAATGGGCCCTGCGCTGCCCCACGGGGATCGGCCACGACGACATCCTCACCATTTTGCCCATGACGGGCGCGGAAGACATTCCGCCGGAGATGATGGCCATCGTCGAGAAGGCCGCCCCGACGTGGCTGCGGACGTTTTGGAAAAAAAAGTAGAGGGGCTTGTCGATCCGAACGACGCTCGTTCGACGTATCGCTGAAGGCAAGAAGGAGAGACGACGATGAAGTTCATGATTCTGGTCAAGGCCACCAAGGACAGCGAGACCGGCGTTCTTCCCAGCGAGGAGATGCTCGCCGCGATGGGGAAGTACAACGAGGAGCTCGTGAAGGCCGGCGTGATGCTCGCGGGCGAGGGGCTGCACCCGAGCTCGAAGGGCGCGCGCGTCCGGTTCTCGGGGAACAACAGGACCGTGATCGACGGGCCCTTCGCCGAGACCAAGGAGCTGCTCGCGGGCTTCTGGCTCTGGCAGGTGCGGTCGAAGGAGGAGGCCATCGAGTGGGTCAAGCGCATGCCGAACCCCATGCTCGAGGAGAGCGAGGTCGAGATCCGGCAGGTGTTCGCCACGGAGGACTTCGCGCCGAGTGATCCCACGGGCGAGCTCCGAGCGGCGGAGGAGCGCCTGCGCGCCCAGGTCGAAGGGAAGAAGTAACGGGACAAACCCTTGCGCGGGCGGAAGAAGATGCTCTGATCGGGGGCCGTGACGGCCTCCGCTACGCACCGAGCGATCGACGCAGTCTTCCGGATCGAGTCGGCCAAGCTCATCGCAGGGCTCGCGCGCATCGTGCGCGACGTCGGCCTCGCCGAGGAGCTCGCACAAGACGCGCTCGTCGCCGCGCTGGAGCGGTGGCCAGAATCGGGCATCCCGGAGAACCCGGGCGCCTGGCTCATGGCCACCGCGAAGCACCGCGCGATCGATCTCGTGCGGCGGAGCAAGCGGATCGAGCGCAAGCACGAGGAGATCGGCCACGCGATCGAGGCCGACCGACACGCGGCCGTGCCCGACCTCGAAGCCGCGATCGACGAAGACGTGGGCGACGATCTCTTGCGCCTCGTGTTCACGGCCTGTCACCCGGTGCTGTCGACCGAGGCGCGCGTCGCGCTCACGCTCCGCTTGCTCGGCGGATTGACGACCGAGGAGATCGCGCGCGCGTTCCTGGTGCCGGAGCCGACCGTGGCGCAGCGGATCGTGCGCGCCAAACGCACCCTCGCCGAAGCGAACGTGCCGTTCGAAGTCCCGCGCGGCGAGGAGCTCGGCGCCCGTTTGTCGTCGGTGCTCCAGGTGATTTACCTGGTCTTCAACGAGGGGTATTCGGCGACGGCCGGGGACGACTGGATGCGGCCGGCGCTCTGCGAGGACGCGCTGCGCCTCGGCCGCATCCTGGCCGAGCTGCTGCCGAAGGAACCGGAGGTCCACGGGCTCGTCGCGCTCATGGAGATCCAGGCCTCGCGCGCGCGGGCGAGGGTCGGTCCGAAGGGCGAGCCGATCTTGCTGCTCGATCAGAACCGCGCGCGCTGGGACCACCTGCTGATCCGCCGGGGTCTCACAGCCCTCGCGCGCGCCGATGCGCTCGGAGGCGCGCTGGGACCGTACACGCTGCAAGCCGCGATCGCTGCCTGCCATGCGCGCGCGCGGACGGCAGAGGAGACGGACTGGAAGCGCATCGCGGCGCTGTACACGGCGCTCGCCGAGCTCACGAACTCGCCCGTGGTCGAGCTGAACCGCGCCGTCGCGTTCTCCATGGCGTTCGGCCCGGCCGCGGGGCTCGTGCTCGTGGACGCGCTGGTCTCGGAGCCCTCGCTCGCGAGCTACCACCTCTTGCCGAGCGTCCGCGGCGACCTGCTCGCCAAGCTCGGCCGCGACGCCGAGGCGCGCATGGAGTTCGAGCGCGCCGCGTCCCTCACGCGAAACACGCGCGAGCGCGCGCTCCTGCTCGAACGCGCTGCCGCCTGCGCGGGCGCGTCGCTTCGTACGGATTGACCCTGGAGATCACCATGTGCCGGAACATCAAGACCCTGTTCAACTTCGAGCCCCCCGCCACCGAGGAGGAGATCCGCGCGGCGTCGCTGCAGTTTGTCCGCAAGCTGAGCGGCTTCAACAAGCCGTCGCGGGCCAACGAGGCGGCGTTCGAACAAGCCGTGGAAGACGTCGCCGCCACGGCGCGCGCGCTGATGCAATCCCTCTCCACGACGGCGGAGCCGCGCGATCGCGAGGTCGAGGCCGAAAAAGCGCGGGAGCGCTCACGGCAGCGGTTTCACCGCGATTGAATATTTTTCCTTCTTTTGCCATAACGCCCCGGACAGGAGGCGCAGGCGTCGTGCTCTCGCCTCGTGCCCGTCCACGGGCTCTGGCACGATGCCCTCATGCGAATCACCGCTCTCCTCGCCTGCACCCTCGCCCTCACGGCATGCGAGCGCGGTGGTCCTTCGGGATCGCCCGCAGATGCGACGGCAGCGCCGCCTCCCAGCGTGGCCGCGCCGGTTGTCTGGACACCCCCGTCCGCCTCGACCGAGCCCGCCGCCGCAGCGCCCACGGCCAGCGCGAGCGCGGCTCCTTCTGCGGCCCCGGCCGCGGCGAGCGCCGAACCTTCGGACGCAGGCGCACAGGACGCCGCCCCGCTCGCCGATCCGAGCCGCCTCACGCTCGAAGGGCGCGCCGTGCAAGGCGGGCTCCTCCGCGCGAAGCTCGACGGGAAATTGGGCAAAATGGCGTTCCCCGGGCATCGGGCCATCGTCAGCGACGAAGGAGACTTCTTGATCGCGTTCGGGCGCAACGCCCCGAAGCAGGAGAAGATCACCATCACGTTCGAGGACGGTCAGGTGCTCGAACGTGTGTTCGACGTGGAACAACGCACGTTCGAGACCGACAAGATCGACAACCTGCCGAAGGACATGGTCGAGCTCGACATGCCCACGCGGGTCAAGCTCACGCAGGCCGAGCAAAAGCTCGACGCGGTTCGCAAGAAGTACACGAAAAAGACCTGCTTCAAGGAGCCGTTCATCTGGCCCTCGAAAGGCAAGGTCACCTCACGGTACGGGCAGCCGCGCGTGCTCAATGGCACGGACGGCGGGATCCACTGGGGCGTCGATATCGCCGTGCCCACCGGGACGCCGGTGCGCGCGCCGGCCTGCGGGACGGTGGTGTTCGCCGAGAAAAACCTCCCGCTGAGCGGCGATACGCTCATCATCGACCACGGGCAGGGTTTGACGTCGACCTTCATCCACCTGAACGGCTTCGCCGCCAAGGTGGGGGACGAGGTGAAGCAGGGTCAGACCGTCGCGCGCGTGGGGATGACCGGCCGCACGAACGGGGCGCACCTCGATTGGCGCATGAACTTCTTCGAGGTCCGGATCGACCCCGAGCTTTTGGTCACCTCCGAGAAATGACCGTCACCGCCTCGGGAACCGCGTCCGGAGGTCGTAAATGACCTTTTCGATGTTCGGGTTCTGAGGAAAACACGCGCGCCCGAGCGTCTCCAGCACGAGGCGCGCGCGGAAGTCGCCGTCCTTTTGCGCGCGGTCGAGCAGGGTGAGTTTGTCCACGCACGGGGCCGTCCGCAAGTCGAGCGCGATGCGCATCGCCGGCGACGCCTTCGTGAGCCGCGTCTCGTCCTGCAGGAGTTTTCCGGAGGCCACGGCGATCGGCGCTTTTCCTTGTCCCTCGACGAACGCGTAGAGCATGTCGAGCCCGTCGCTCCCGAGGTCGTTCGCGAAGAACTCGAGGAGCTCCGCGTCCGCGTTCTCCCGCGAGAGCTGAATGGCGAGGCCCTGCACGAGCTGCGAGAACTCGCGATCCTTGAACGCCTCGGGCGCGCCTTTGCCGAGATCGATCACCACGCGACTCGCGCCCCTCCAGTCCTGGTACCGGAATGCGTCCTTGAATTTTTTCTTCGCGCCATCGATGGCCTCCGCCGACATCGTGGACACGGGAACCGCCGCGGATGCCGAGGGCTCGGGCGCGGCCGACGCCGTCGCCGCGGGGGCGGCCTCGGTCGCCGACGGCGCCGGCGTGGCTGCGGACGCGGTCGGCTTGGGCGCGGCCGTCGCTGTCACCGTCGCTTGCGGCACGACCGGCGTCGTCGCATTCTGCTTTTGCATCACGAGGGCCGCATACGCCGCGCCGCAACCGAGCGCCACGCCCACCACGATGGTGAGCACGGTGGACGCCTTCGACTTCTTCTTTCGAGCGGGCGACGTCGGCGACTCCGTGAGTTCGATCGCGTCGGTCACCGGCGGCTCGACGGCCCTTTCCTTCACCGGTTCGTCGGGCAGCGGCTGCGCCAATGGCAGAATCGGCTTCGGCATGGACGCCGCCGGCTTCGAGATGGGCGCGTCCGCGCCTTCCGAGGGCAACGTCGGCGCGGCCGGCCTTTGCGACGGCGCCGGCGGCTTTTGCGACGATGTCAGCGCGGGCGGCCTTTGCGACGGCACGGGCGGCCGCATCGAGGGGACCGACGTGCGCATGCTCGGCTCGCCGTCGTACCCCTCGCTCATCGGGGCCGCGTCGTCCTCGCCTTCGGCTGGAGGGCCCATCTCCCGCAATGCCTCGTCGATTGCTCCCGCGAGCTCGAACCCCGACTGATATCGATTGTCCGGCTGCTTTTCGAGCAGCTTCCGCACAACGGCTTCGAGGGGCGCCGGCACCGTCACGCCCGGGCAACGGTCGGAGATCGCCGGGGGCGGCTGGAAGCGGTGCTGCATGAAGAGCTCGACGGGGTTCACCGCTGTGAACGGGTGTTTGCCCGAGAGCATCTCGTAGAACATCAGGCCGAGCGCATACAGATCGCTGCGCGCGTCCACCGCGTCCATGCCGTCGGCGGCCTCCGGCGAGAGATACGCGATCGTACCGAAGATCGTGCCGGCCACGGTCAGGGTGCCGTACTCGTCTTCGTCGCCGATCGAGGCGCGCGAGTCTTGCCGCTCCCTGTCGCCCGCGGAGAGCTCGTTGACCTTCACCTTCGCGAGGCCGAGATCGATGATCTTCACGGTCTCGGCCGGACCGTCGACGATCATGATGTTGCGGGGCTTGAGGTCGCGGTGGACGATGTCGAGGCGGTGGATCGCATCGAGGGCCGAGGCGAGCTGCCGCGTCAGGCGCGCGGCGCGGCGCGGCGGGAGCGGGCCGGTTTGCAAGAGCTGATTGAGCGTCTTGCCCTTGACGTACTCGAGGACGAGGAAGTAGCTCCCGTCCGGCAGCTTGCCGAAATCGGTCGCGCTCGCGACGTTCGGGTGCTGGATGTGCGCGCCGGCGATCGCTTCCCGCTCGAAACGCTTGACGAGCTCCGGGAGGTTTTCCGTCTCCGGGTGGAGGATCTTGATCGCGATGCGCTTCTTCAGCAGCAGGTGCTCGCCGCGGTAAACCGCGCCCATCCCGCCCATCGCGATGAGCTCACGGATGCGGTACCGATCCGAGATCACGCGATCGATCAGGCCGCGTGCGCGGTCCTGGGCCGCCCGGTCCGCCTGCGATGTGCCGCCTTGGGGTTGCTTGGAGGTCATGTCGGGGAGCGAGATCGCGCGTGGGGAGCGACCTCGGGGGTCGAGGTCGAGGATACGGTACCTGCTCGGCGCGCGGCCGCCTAGAGGGATCAAGGTAGGGCGACCGCCTCGAACGATCCCGCCGCGCGCCGGGAGGCTTCCCGAGGAGCGCTGGTCGGCCTACCATCGAGCCGCTCGCCCCGCGCCCCCGCGACCTCCGAGCACAGACCCGACGCCCAGATTGCGAACGCGGGGACGTGCCTAAGAAAAAGCCCGAGCCAAAGCCACTCGAAGCACTCCAGGTATGCTCGCCGGACGAGCCCAAGGGTCGAGGGAACACGGAAGGGGAACCATGCGCATCCGCGATTTGCTGGGAATCGAGCTCGACATTCTCCAGGCCCCCATGGCCGGCGTCCAGGGGAGCCGGCTCGCCATCGCCGTCTCCAATGCGGGCGGGCTCGGCGCCCTCCCCTGCGCGACGCTCGGCCCCGACGCGTTGCGCCGCGAGCTCGAAGCCCTCCGCAGCGGGACGAGCCGGCCTTTCAACGTGAACTTCTTCTGCCACACGCCGGTCACGCCGAGCCCCGCCGAGGAGGCCCGCTTCCGGGAAAAACTCGCGCCGTATTACGAGGAGCTCGGCCTCGACCCGAACCTCACGCCCGCGGGCGCTGGGCGCGCGCCGTTCACGCACGACGTCGCCGACATCGTCGCCGAATTCGCGCCGCCCGTGGTCAGTTTCCACTTTGGATTGCCAGCGGCCGATTTGCTGGCGCGGGTCAAAGGTTGGGGCGCCAAGGTTCTCTCGTCGGCCACGACCGTGGAAGAGGCGCGCTGGCTCGAAGCCCACGGCGCGGACGTGATCATCGCCCAGGGCCTCGAAGCGGGCGGACACCGCGGCCACTTCCTCCGATCGGACCTCACCGAGCAAATGGGCACGTTCGCGCTCCTGCCGCAGATCGTCGACGCGGTGAAGGTCCCGGTGATCGCGGCCGGCGGCATCGCCGATGCCCGCGGCGTCCGGGCGGCGATGGCGCTCGGCGCGGCCGGCGTGCAGATCGGGACCGCTTATCTCCTCTGCCCCGAGGCCGATACGAGCGCCGTGCATCGCGCCGCCCTGACGAGCGCCGCGCGCCATCACACCGCCCTCACGAACCTGTTTTCGGGGAGGCCCGCGCGCGGAATCATGAATCGGCTCATGCGCGAGCTCGGCCCCATGAGCCCGGACGCGTCGCCATTTCCGTGGGCAGTCGCCGCCGTTGCGCCCTTGCGCGCCCGGGCCGAGCGCAATGGCAGCGGAGATTTCTCGCCTCTCTGGGCCGGTCAGAATACGAGCCCCCTCGCCGAGGTCGACGCCGCCACCTTGACGCGCGCGCTCGCTCCGCTCGACGCCCACCGGGAGATCGGATAGCCTCGAATCATGCAAAACAGAAGCGTTGGTTCGATTTTGCGTGCGCCTCGGCGTGCAGGCATTTTCCTCGCGGCCGCGGCGCTCGTGTCGTGCTGGAGCTCGCTCGCGGCGGCCGAGCAGTTCGTCGTGGTCGACGAGACGTACGAGCACACGGCCGACATGCCGGACTCCCATTACCGCGTCGAGCCGCGCGCCGGATCGCCCTCGAACTGGAAGAGCCCGATCGATTACACCACGGGCACGGCGCACATGCACCTCGAGGTCTACACGAAGCCGACGGAGACGCCCACGCGTTTCCAGGCCTGCTTCGAGGCGCAGCCGACGTATGCATGCGTCGGGCAGGCGCCCGCCTACACGACCGTGGGCGTCTACGACTGGGCGACGAAGTTCTCGGATTTCTGGTCGCCGCCCGGCACCGCCGTCGACTGGTCCCTCGGGTCGGGCAAAATTGCGCTCATCCTGAAGGACACGCAGAACGGAAAGCCGTCGGCGGACAACGTCGGTGCCGATACGGCCGCACAGTACATGCCCACGAAGGTGCGGTTCGTCGTGACGATCGTCTCCGCAGGGAGCACGTACGTGCCGCCCGCGCCGGTGGAAATGGACGCGGGTGTCCCCGACGACGCGGGCGCGGGCTCGTCCACGGGTGCAGGCGGCAATGGGGGGAGCGGCGGCAACGGCGGCAGCAATGGCGGCACGGGTGGCGATCCGGTGAACATCCATCCGGTGAACGACTCGGGATGCTCGCTCTCGACGACGAATGGCGCCGCGCAAGGTGCCTGGCTCCTGCTCGTGGCACCGGCACTTCTCGCGATCCGGTCGCGCCGCAAGCGGTCCCGGTGAATCGACATCGTTTTCGGGCCTTCCGCACCGCCGCGGCCCGAAGGCGCCTCAGGGGTGGAGCTTTTCGTGCTTCGCCAGCATCTCGACGAATTGCGTGATGCGCTTCTGACGCGTCTCGGTTTTCTTCGCAGTCTGGATGCGGAACAGGACGGCGTAGCGGTTCGTCGCGTTGAGCGTTGCGAAGAACGCGGCGGCGCGAGGGTTTTTCTCCAGGGCGTCCGAGAGATCGAGAGGCACGGTCGCGCGGCTTGGAGAGTCATAGGCCTGGTCCCAGCGGCCGTCTCGTTTCGCGCGCTCGACCTCCGCGAGGCCCGAAGGCTGCATCTGCCCGGACGCGATGAGGGCCAGCGCCTTCTCGCGATTGATCTTCGACCAGATGCTCTTGGGTCCGCGCGGCGTGAACTTCTGGAGCCACGCCCCCTCGTCGAAGCTCTTCTTCTGCCCGTCGATCCAGCCCCAGACGAGCGCGACTTCGAGCGCCTCCGGATAGGTGACCGACGCGACGCCGGAAGCCTTCTTCGCGAGCTTGAGCCACACGCCGCGCGACGAGGCGTGGTTCGAGGCGAGCCAGGTCGACCACGCGCGCGGATGCTCGAACGCGACGATGGGCGCTTCCCCCACGGGGGTCGCCTTCGCTGTCGTCTTCGTAGGCGCCGTCGTTTTTCCCGTCGTCTTTGTCGTTCCTGTCTTTTTCATGCAAATCGTCCCGCTCCCGCGCGCAGCGCCCCGACTCTACAGGAGGCCGGGTTTGGAGGACAAGACCTGGCGGGTGAATCAAGGTTGGCCTTCCGCAGGGAGGTCGACTAGATTCGTGGCGATGCCTGCGGTTCGAGCCTCGACGATGTGCGCGCTGCTCCTCACCGCCGTATCGTGCGGGAAGCCGCCGACAACGGCGGGCCCGCGTACGCCGGCCTGGAGCGAAGCTCCCGCTGCGCCGACCTCCGCGGAAGCGCCCGCTCCGGTGAAGCCGATTCCGGAGGCCGAGCGTCCGTACGGCCCGCTGTCGATCACGGCGAGGGTCGCGGAGACGCCATGGGCCGAGAGGAAACGCGCGATGCGGCGGAATGAAGAGCGGCGCGTCGACCTCGCGGCCATGCGCGAGGACATTGCGGCGCTCTCCACTGCCATCGACCTCTTTTTCGTTCCGCGCACGCCCGATCGAAAAGAAGCGCTGGCGTTCGAGCAGCATCACTTCGGCTTGCTCCTGAAGCTCGCACCTTATGCGGTGGACAGCACCCACCACGCCCTCCTCTCGATCGGCGAGCGCGTCGGCTTCTGCGCGCGTCCGCCCGACGAGATGTGGCATTGCGATCCGTACTTCACCCCGCGGCCGACCGCCGATCCGACGAGGGCGCCTTACGAGGTCAGTGTCGCGCCGTCGGGCATTGCAACCCTCACGATCCGCGACCTTTCGAATGCCTACGATCCCGCATGGGCGCGGCTCTCGACCGACCTCACGCAAGTGACGCGCGCGAGCGGCATCGTGATCGACATGCGCGCGGCGTGGGGCCACGATCCTCGGCCGCTCCTCCCGTGGCTCGAAGGTCTCACGGGACGCTCGCCCCTCGCACCTCTCCGCGAAATCCGCCGCCCCCCCGCGCTGACACGATACGTCGATGCCTATCGAGCGAAATATCGTGCCGAATCGCGGGATCCCGCTCCATGGCAGGCGCTCCTCGGAACACCCTCCACGACGAGCGCCTCGGCGCCCCCGCTGATCGCGGTGGTGGTCGGGCGGCATTGCGAATCGGCGTGCGAGCTCGTCGCCCGCGTGCTCGAGACGTATGCGGGTGCGTCGGTCGTGGGCGGCGTGGGCAGGAGCGGCCGGCTCCACCACGACGAGCCGGCGATGCTGACGCTCCCGCACTCGCGCATCGACGTGTATTTCCATGCGACCGAGTACCTGCTCTCCCCCGAGATCGAGGCGAAGACGGGCCCGACGCACGCCTGGCGCTCCCTCGGGGCCGATCCGGTCGATTTCGATGGAACGGCGTACGCGACCCGGGAAGTCGAGATGCGCATCAAGAACCCCGCCGGGTGGCCCACGCGTTGTGATGGATATCGCGGCTACCCGCAGAAGGAAGCGCTCCCCGAGCCATTCCGGAAGAAAATCCAGGGCGCGTTTTCCCCGAACGACCCGCGTTGCAGCGAGGGCTCGCTTTCGATCACCGTCACGACGGACCTCCCGGCCAGCGCGGTGCGCCGCTTCGTCGAGACCTGCCCGCCGCCGACGCCGATGCTCGGGAGCTACGTGCTAGGCCAATTCAACATGAGCTCCCCCGCGAAGGACCCGTTCGTCGTCGTGTCCAGGCTGGCGCAGAGCGACGTCGTGCAATCGATCCGGATCCAGTGCGCACGTCCTCCGGAGCCCGACGGAAGATGACTCCTCAGCGCGTGGCGCAGGAGAGGCTCGAATCGTTCACGTTTATTTGATTTTGTCGCGCTCCTTGCACGCGTCCTCGTCGCCTTCCTGGCAGCCACGGTCATACAACTTGCGCGCCTTCTCCGGATCCCGCGCGACCCTGTCGCCCTCCGCGAACGCCTTCGCCGCCGTGTTGCAGCCTTGCGTCGCGCCGTGGGCGCAGGCGCTTTCGTAAAAACGAATCGCCGCCGGCCAATCCGCCGTGACATCGCGCCCTTCCTCGTAGGCCATGGCCACGTGCAGGCACGCCGTGCTCACCTCGCCCTCGCAGGCTTTTTTGTAGAGCTCCATCGCGCGCCCGACATCACGGGGGACGCCCATTCCCTGGATGTACATCACCCCGAGGCCGTTGCAGCTCGGCGCATATCCGCCCTGGCATCCCTTTTCGAATGCCGCGAACGCGCGCTTGTTGTTGTCCCCCTCCTTGTCCTTCGGCGTCATCAGGGCGAGTCCGAGCGCATGACAGCTCGCAAGCTCGTTTTTCTGGCAGCCTGCCTCGTGCGCCGTGATCTCGCCGGCATCCTTGCCATTGCCGGCGCCGTGAATGAACACCATACGGCCCTTCTCCGACGCCGCTTCGGGCGCGGGCGGCGGAGGCGCGGACGGTGAAGGCGCGGACGGCGGGGAAGGGTCCGCACCGCAGCCGATCTGCAGGGCAGCCGCGGAGAACAGGAGCAGGAAGCGCAGGGTCACAACCGTGAATCTACCAACCCCCGGGACGCGGGGAAAGAGGCGCCGGCAGGAATCGAGGCTTCACATTTTGGAGCGAAACTTTCGCACACGTTGCCCTGCTCCTCCCCCGACGGCCTCGCCGAGGGTCTGTCCGGCTGGCGGCTTCAATCATTGGGGCACGACCTCGTAGCCCGGGGCATCGGCGCCCGTGACGCGCGGGGGTGGCTCGTCCGCGCAGCCCGCGCCCGCGACGAGGCTCGCGAGGAGCAGACCTCGACGGCGAGGACCATCTCCTGCTTGTGAAGTCAAGGCTTCCTCGGTACGCTCTTCCGCGCTCCGCGCCGCATGGATGGCGCGGGGAGGGCGACGCAAGCCGGTGCTTGCGCGCTTTTTCGCGAATCCCCCGAGGGAGGTTGGTGCGTGTTCTGTCCGACCTGTGGTACGCCGAACGTCGATGGCGCGCCCACGTGCATCAAGTGCGGCAATCACCTTCAGGGAGCAGCTCCGCCCCCGGGGTGGGGCGCGCCGCAAGGGTATCCGGGCATGCAGCAAGGGTATCCCGGCGCGCAGCAACAAGGATGGGGCGCCCCTCCGCAGCAGCAGGGATGGGGGCCGCCTCCGCAAGGGTTCGGGAACTACCCGGCCCCCGCGCAGTTTGGCCTGGTGCCCGCGGCGTACAGCGGGATGGCCGGCCCGAAGGGGACGACGCGGGATCCCGTGATGGTCCTCGTGTTCAGCTTCTTTTGCTTCTACGGCGTCTACGTCGCGTGGGCCATGCTGAGCGAGCTGCAGGCCTACACGCAGGACGACAACTTCAAGCCGTGGAAGATCTTCATTCCGATCTACAACCTCTTCTTCTGGCACAGCGAGGTGCCGGAGCAGGTCAGCAAAGCCAAACGAATGGCAGGCTGCCCGAACCCGTACGCGAACGGGTTTTACGAGCACGCCAACGTGGCGCTCTACTCCCTCGCCAAGGACCTGAACGAGGTCTGGAAGTGTAGCCCCTAGCGCGCCGCTCCACGCCGCGCGCGATTTTGCGCGGCGCTTGCATCGACGGTCGATCCGCGCGAAGACGCGCACATGTTGACGATTTACGGATGCAAGGGGTGCGGCTCGGTGGTGGTCGAGGCCGCGTGTGAGCTCCTCGGTGAAACCTACGAGCGCCGGGAGGTCGAGCCCTGGACGCCCGGCCCTGCGCTCGACGCGCTGCGCGCGCTGAACCCCCTCGCGCAGGTGCCCACGGTCGTGCTCCCGGACGGCCAGGTCCTCACCGAGAGCGCGGCCATCCTCCTCTGGCTCCTCGAACGCCACCCGCAGACGCCCCTCGCCCCGCCGCCCGGCGACCCGAAAAGGCCGGCATTTTTGCGCTGGCTCGTCTATTTCGTGTCCAGCATCTATCCGATGTACACCGTCGGCGATTTCCCCGCGCGGTGGGTGAAGGACGAGGGCGCGCAAACCGAGCTCAAGGCGGCGACCGTACAGCGGACGCTCGATTGCTGGCGCTCGCTGGAGCAGGGGATCTCGCCCGGAACCTATTTGCTGGGGGAATCCATGACGATCCTCGACGTCTACGCGGCGATGATCTCCCGCTGGCGCCCCGGGCGCGAGAAGATCCGCGACGTCGCGCCGCGCTGCATCGCCGCGGCGGAGCGGGCCGAGGCGCACCCGGTCGTGGCGCGTGTCTTCACGCAGTTTCCGGTGTGAGCGGGTAGAGCCTTGCGGGCGCCGACGCCGGGCCCCACGCGATATGCGGAGGCTCCCATGCCCGAGAAAAAGACCATCGAGCGAGCCCGGCGGGATCAGCGCGAGGGCAAAGCGCCCACCACGCAGGCCGGCGAGTTTGTCCGCGAGGAGATCGAGCACGTCAAGGAGGGCAAACACGGGGTGAAAAACCCCCGGCAGGCCATTGCGATCGCCCTCTCCAAAGCGCGCCGCGCCGGCGTGGCCGTGCCGCCGCCCGCCCCCGGCAAAGCCAAGGAGCGGACGCGGCGGCAGGCGAAACGTGACCTCGAAAAAGGGAAACAAGAAGGCCCGCTCCGCAAGAAGGCGGCCTGACGATCACGCGATCGCCGCCCGGCCCTCCGCTCCCCGCGCGCCTGCGCCGATCCGCGCGCTCCGGAGCACGCCCACGGACACCACCAACGCGACCAGGGTCAAGAGCAGCCCGCCCAACGTCCCGGGTCGCCCGGCCTCCTTCAGGCCCGTGAGCAAGATGCGCGTGACGTCCGCGTCCGGCGCGCGCGCCGGATCTTCGAGGAAGGACAGCACGGCGCCGACGTTCGTCCACACGCCGACGATCGTGGCGATCACCGTCGTCGCGGAGAGGGCCGCGGTGAACGCGAGTTTGCCGCGGTCGGGGGCCGCCGCATATCGCACGGCCGCGCCGAGGGCCGCACTGCCGGCCGCGAGAACCATCCACATCCCGAATCCACCCTCGCACATGAACTGAACCAGGCTGAAACCACTCATGGCTCGCTCCTCTCGTTTCATTCCGGACAGCCTCATCGCCGTCCTTTCATGAGCAGAGAACCCGAGCCCACGGCGGGCGTGACAGGGCGAGGTCGATTTTTTTTCGAGGCGTCGGGACGTGGTACGATGCGGACACGATGCCGGGGGGTGAGGCGATGACGGGCAACGAGCAGACGTTCACCATGGCCGTGGAGAACCCCAGGAAGACGGCCATCGCCTTCTCGCTGACCATCGATCCGCTCGAACACATCGCGGGCGACGTGGCGGGGCTCGTCGCGAATTTCGTCTTCGAGCTGCTCGGGATGTTTTTCGCACGGTCGATCGCCTCGAAGGCCAACATGGCCGTCATCGAGATGGTCACCGACGTGATGGAGCATGACGGGGACCGCCAAGGCCCGCTCGGCGTGCGCGTCCGGATCGAAGGCGACACGCTCGAGATCACCATCGCGGGCCCGGACGTCTCCACGCGCTTCGAGCAGATCGCGAACGCCGAGGACCCGCGAAAAGTGCTGGCCGATACCGTGTACAAACGGCGCACTGACAAGGCGGAAGAGGGCCTCGGGCTGATGCGTCTTATCAAGGCCTCGAAAAAGGGGTAGCCTCGAATCATGTCGATCGATCCGGCCCGTCTCGCACGCATCCGGGCGCGTCTCGTCGCCGCGGCGGCCATCACCACGACGGCGGCCGGCTGCGCGAAGCCGATCATCAACGATCGGATGGGCGGCCCGCCCGAGGAGACGATCAACGAGCCGCCCCGCGAGGAGCAACACCCGATCAACGATCGGATGAAGGAGCCCCCCGCGGCCCCGACGGCGGAGCCCGCGCAGCCGCAGCCCGACCCGACGACGCCCCCCGGCCAGAGCCCCATCGCGCCCCATCACGTCAACACGCCGAAACCCGCGGACGGCGGCGCCAAGTTCAATCCGCCGGATCCCGGCCAGACGATCAACACGGCGCCCAACCAGCGCTGACCCCAAAAACCCCGGGCCCCCATGCGAACGCCGGTTCCTCTCGGCACCACGGAGCGCCTCTTCGGCACGCTCCACCGTCGCATGCTGGATCGTGGCTACGAGGTGCCGCCCTGGGATCGTTTGAGGGCCGACGATCTCGACGCCGAGGACGTGGAAATCGCCCGGAGTGCGTGGGCCGCGCGGACGGTCGCCGAGTACCGATCGATGATCGTGTTCGGCGAGCTCATCGCGCGGTTCGGGGAGGTGGGCTTGCCCCTCGAAGTGACGACCGCCGCGTCGCGCCTGCTCTCCGACGAAGCCCGGCACACCGAGCTCTGCGCGCGCGTGGCCGACGCGCTCGGCGGGCACGACGGCGTTGCTTTGAAGCCCAACGATCTCCGCTTGCACCACAACGACCTGCCCGCCCACCTCTTCGTGGCGCGCTGGACGACGTCGATGTTCTGCGTCGGCGAGTCGGCCTCGGTCGCCATTCTGCGGGTCCTCCTGGCCCACGCGAAAAACCCCTGCATCGAGGCGGTGCTCCGGATCCTGCTCCGCGACGAGATTCTGCACGATCGCTTTGGCTGGGCGCTCGCGCGCCTCGTGCTGCCGCAGCTCACGGACGACGAGCAGGAATGGCTGGCCGCCGACCTCGCGCACACGTTCGCCCACTACGATCGCGCGCACGGCGCCTCCGATTCGGATACGGGGGACGCGGTTCTCCGCGGGGACCTCGGCCTCGCGCCCGCGCGCGCCCGCAGCGACGCTTTCCACCACCGAATCGACACGGTGATTCTCCCGTCGCTCGCGGGCCTCGGCGTACCCGCCTACGAGGCCTGGATGCTGCGGTCCGAGGTCTGAGTCACTTTCCGCGCATGCAAATCTTGATTGCATCGCGGAGGTTCGAGACCGTCCGCGCGCCGGCGAACCCTGCGCCAAGCGAAATCAAGGTCTGCGCCACGGCCGGCCGAATGCCCGTTACGATGCTCTGCGCGCCGAGGAGCTGGATCGAGCGAATGATCCGCACCACGTGATCGGCCGTCGCCTCGTCGACGCTCTCCACGCCGGTCAGATCGAGGATCGCGTAGGTCGCCGCGTGCGCCACGACGGCGGAGAGCATACGCGCGGTAATCTCGGACGCGCGCGCCTCGTCGAGCGTCCCCACGACGGGGAGCGCGAGCACGCCGTCCCATACCTGGATGATCGGCGCCGACATCGCGTGAATGGCCGAGCGTTGCGCCTCGATGATCGCGAGCTTCTCTTGCAGCTCGAGCTCGCGCCGCTTGAAATCGTCGATGTCCTGGAAGGCCCCGACCAGCCGGATCACCTTTCCGTCCTCGAACACCGGATGCCCCGAGGCGCGCACCCACAGGCGTCTTCCCGTGGCTGTGAGGATTTGCAGTTCGAGGTCGTACGCCTCTCCCCGCATGCAGCCCTCGACTGCGGCTGAAATGACGGGGATCGCTTCGGGCGTGTAGAAATGGATGGCCGTCTCGATGACCGGCCGAAACCCCGCCGGCACCTCGTGGATGCGGTACGTCTCCTCGGTCCAGTAAAGGTCTCTGGTCCGGTTGTCGACCTCCCAGCCGCCGACCCGGGCCGTCGCCTGCATCTTTTGAAGCACCTCTTCGCGCCATCGGGCCGCGTCCGTGCTCTCCTGCGCGTATACCTCGCGCCCGGTCACGTAGATTGCTTTGTCCTCGGTCACGCGCCGGAGCGAAAGAGTGACCGCCCGGGCGCCGAGGTCGCGATGCAGCAGCCGTTTCGTGATCCGGAGCGTCGCGTCGCCCTCCCCGTCACCCTCGAAAAAGGCCCGCACCTCGGCTGCGTCGTCGGGGTGCACGATCCTCGAGAACGACTGCCCGAGGAGCGCCTCCTTCACGTATCCGAGCACGTCGCGGAATGCCCGGTTCGCCTGCACGAAGCGTCCCCCCCGATCCAGCACAGCGAGCAAGTCGCCGGAGGTCTGGAAGAAGCGCTCATAAGAGAGCGCGCGTACGTCTAGGACGGTTTCCATGCGTCGATGGACATTGCGCCGACGGGAGAACCCTTGTCAATCGAGGCGTATCGAAGCCGGCCTGGATGTGCGCTGCGCGTCGCACGCAAGTCCGCCAGCCGTTTGACGCACGCGCAAACCGGAAGCGCGCTCTCATGAGAATGGCGCTTGTGTCGCGCACGGAAACGGAGTTATGTGGAAAACTCGGGGCATACGTTCCTAAAGGAGGCCCATATGACCAAGACCTCATTTGCATCCGTAGGTCGGCGCGCGAAGGTAGCTCTCACGGTGGCTGGGGCAGCGGCGGCCGTGGCGCTTTTTGCAGGATTCATTACCCCCACCCCGAACGGGTGGAAGCTCGCGGCCGAGCTGGAAATCGCAAAACTGCCGGTTTGTTACGCGCTCGGGACCGACGCGATCGGGCGCGGGGACCTGCAGGCCGGCAAGAACATTTACGCCCCCTGCTTCAAGAGCGACGCGGAGCTCGCGGTCTATTTCCCGGGGACCCCCTTCAATGGTCCGCCGAGCTCCACGGCGATCGGCGCGAACGCCTGGGCCGATTTCGTCGAAGGCGTGTTCACCACGAGCGGTTACACGTCGACGCAACACCTCATCGGCAGCATCGACATCAACGTGATCGACGAGGACGAGGCCACGATGACCTCCTACCTGCACGCGACGCACGTCCTGCCCGACGGCACGATCGACGTGGCCAACGGCACCTACGAGGACGAGGTCATTCGCGTCAATGGCACCTGGAAGATCAAGCGCCGCACGCTGAAGCTCATTACATTCTTGAACCTCGGCACGCCCACCCCCTGAACATCGCCTTTCAAGGCGCGGGGAGGGGCGGCGGCGCGGCGCCGACTGGCTCGGCGTGGACCCGCGTGTGCACGACGCGCCGCCGCCTCGCTCCGATGTTGGTGACATCGAAATCGAACTGGAAGCCAATCATGATGGCGTCCGGGGGCAGGTGCGTGGTCGTCATGGGGCTCGACAACCGATCGTCACGCACGCCGGGGAGCGTGACGATGCTCGTGTTGCCACCCATCAGGGCGGGTCGGGGATTCGAGACGACGTCCTTCGTGCCGGCGGGCAAGACGAGCTGGCTCTTCACGCTGACGAACACACGCCCGCCGCCGGCGAAAGCAGTCGGCATCGGGAACACGCGGCCCGCGAATTGATCTTTTACGGCGCGGGCAATTCGCTCCCATTCTTTTCGATCGCCGCCCTTGGCCACGACGACGTCGACGGTGGCAATTTGCCCGCGTGCGTCGAGCGTGAGGAGGAACGTGCTGTCGGATTCGGGGGGTGTACTCGAAGACCGGACCTGCTCCGTGACGGCCGACGCGAGCGTCCCGGCCGCGGGGAATCTCGCCTGCTCGGCGCTCCCGGCGAGGACGGCCTGCGCCGTGGGTCGAATGGGCGCGGGCTTCGGCGCCGCCTCGCGGGGCATGGCGCCCGGGACCGCCCATACCGGCGGACCAGCGAGCGCCGGGAGGGCGCCTCCGCGCGGGGGTTCGTCCGGGGGGCCGTCGTAATCGGAAGCGCCGGCCGGGGGCGGTGCAGGGCTCGGGGAAGACCCCGAATTCGGCTCGGGCGGCGCGGACGTCTGCGAGGTCGTACGACGCGGAAGGACCGCCACGCGGAGCGCGGGCTCGGGGGCCGGCGGGGGCGTTTCCAGGGCGCCACGCGGGGGCTCCGAGGACGCGGCGGGCTCGATCGGGCGGAGGTCGATCCAAAGCTCGGGGGCCCGCTCGAAGGCATGCCCGATCGTCGACAGTTCGAGGGGGCGGGGCGGGACGGCGCGCACGAGCAGGAGCCCCGCCGCGTGCAAGGCGAGCGCGGCGAGCAGCGAGAGCGGAATCCGGCTGCGTGCGGTGGGGCTCAAGGTGGATGATCCGTGCGTTGCAGGAGCCTGCCCGCGTATTCACGCGGGCGCAAGGATCCCGTTATCGAAAGGCCTCCGTCGCGGCCGTGATGCGCCGCACCCCCATCGAGCAGGGCAGCATTCCGTCCGGCCGCAGGAGGGCCTGCCAATCTGCGCGCAAGGCCTCTTCGAGGACCGACACGCGGGCGGGTACCATTCGAGTGACGTCGTACGTCTCCCGGAACAGGGCGAGGACCTCGTCAGGCGTGCCCGACAGATCGACGTGGATGGGCTCGATCCGCACGTTCACGAAAGGCTGGAGCAGCTCCCGGAGCCCCTCTTCGCCGTAGGTCCGAGGGTCACCGATCGACGGCCCCTCGAAGGGCTCTTCGCGGAGGCGACGCACGAGCATCGTCCACGCGTCCTCGGTCGGCGCCGCGATGCGGCCGCCCACCACGGCCGCGAAGGTCCCGCCGGGCCGCAAGACGCGCCGCACCTCGGCGAGGACCTCCTCCACGGGGCGCATCAACATGAGCGCGAGGTGGCACGTGACGAGGTCGAACGAAGAGTCCTCGAATGGAAGTGCCTGCGCTCGCCCCTGGACGAGAATCGCCTCCTGCCCGAGACGCGCGCGCGCCGCCGCGAGCTCGCCTTCGCTCATATCGATCCCCACGGCGCTCTGGATGCCGTAGGATCGAAGCAGCGAGAGCAACGCGCCGTCGCCGCACGCGAGATCGAGCACGCGATCGCCCGGCCGCGCGTGGTCGGCGAGCCATTCGTAGGTCGAGGGTTTTCCGCGAAGGAACGCGCGCGACGTGGCCCCGGGGCGAACGTCGTGCCAGCGCCGAAGCCAGATTTCGGAGGGATCCATGGCCGTTACGTACCATGGAGCGCGCGGAGTCTGCTACCCTCGTCCGCCGTGGGAAAACTCTATGACAGCCTCGATGACGAGCTCATCGAGTTCATCCAGCGGCAACACGTGTTTTTCGTCGCCACGGCGCCGCTCACCGGCGACGGCCACGTGAACCTCTCGCCCAAGGGCTACGATACCCTGCGCGTGTTCGGCCCGCGCACGCTCGGGTACCTGGATTTCGCGGGGAGCGGCGTCGAGACGATCGCCCACGCCCGCGAGAACGGGCGTATCGTGCTGCTCTTTTGTGCCTTCGAGGGCCCACCGCGCATTCTGCGGATTCACGGCCGCGCCGAGGCCTTCGAGCCGGACGACCCGCACTTCGCCGCCCTGCGCGAGCCCTTCGGCCCGCCGCGCGTGAACGAACGGGCGCTCCTGCGCATCGAGGCGACGCGGATCGCGACGTCGTGCGGCTATGGCGTGCCCCTGTACGAGTTCGTCGGGGAACGTACGCAGCTCGCGGATTGGGGAGAAACCAAAGGGGCCGAGGGGATGCGGCAGTATATGGAAAAGAAAAACATGACGAGCCTCGACGGGCTGCCGGGGCTCCACCTCGGCAAGCCCCGTTGATCGGTCCCTGGAAAAACGAAATAGCCTAGCCGAGGCGCTCCCGCGCGAGCGCCGCCGTATACGACTCGGGATCCCGCTCGGTCACGAGCCGCCATACTTCGGCCGCCCGCTCGGCCCGCCCGAGCGACGCGAGCGTATCGCCCCACGCGAGCAGGCCATCCCCTCCCTGTCCGCGGAAAACATGCCGCGCGCCTTCCTCGAACCGCGCGAGCGCCTCTTCGAAGCGGCCCTCGCGCGCCGCGATCCGGCCGAGCAAAAAGAGCGCATTGCGCCGCGACGACGCGCGTTGTGCGACCGCATCCCCGCGGAGAACCGCGCGCCGCGCAGCCGCAGGGTCCCCCTCGGCGAGGCGCACGAAGGCCTCGGCGAAATGGTATTCGCTCCGGAAATCGTCGGGGAGATCATTCTCACACGCGAGTTCGAACAGGGCGCGCGCCTCCTCGGCGCGCTCCTGCGAGGCGAGGACCCACGTCCCGTGCAGCGCTGCTCCCGTGCGGGCGAGCGCGTCGCCGGTGTCGAGGGCCCGCCGTGTATGCGCGAGCGACGCCTCCCAGCGGCCGAGGTTCGCCAGCGCCTCGGCCTCGTTGATGCATAAAATGGCGTCGTTCTGCGCGAGCGACCACGCCGCGCGACGCGAAAGCGCCCGCTTGTAATACCCCGCGGCGACATCCACGCAGACGAGCAGGTTCACGACATAGAGGGCGAACTCGCCGCTCGGCTCCTCGAATACGGGGATGTCGTCGATCGCACGGCAAGCCTCCTCCACCCGGCCCTCGTAATAGAGCGCCATCGCGATCTCGGCCTGCACGTAGGCCGCGGGCAGACGGCCGCTCGACGCCGCGAGGAGCAGCCTCGACGTCGTGAACCACCCGCGGCCCCGTGCCTGCCGCGCATACGAGCTCAGCTTGGCCGCGGCCTCGTACGAGATGAGCCGATCCCCCACGAAGGCCCCGGCCGCGACGAGCCCGACAAAGAGCCAGGCCCCCAGAAAGAGCTCGTAAAACCCATTCTCGTCCATGCTTCACCCCGCGAGGGGGCGCCAGGGTACGGCAGGTCGTGCGGCCGGGACAAGCTATTTTTCATCAGGCGCTCGTGCCCCCCTTTCGCGCGGCCTGCGCCCGGCGCACGTAATCGTAGAGCGCCGGGTCGTGGCCCTGCTGCGCCGCGAGGCCGGGCTCGTTCTTGTACATGGTTTCGAGCGACCGGCGAATCTCCGGGTTTCCCCCGGTGAACATCTCGACGAGCTCCATCCAGCGCCCGGCGAGCGCCTGCACGGCCGGATCCTCCGGCGGCGTGCCCTTCTCCATTTCCGCGCGAACCTTCGCGATCAGCGCCGGCCATTCCGCCTGCACGGCCTGCATCGCCTCCTCGCCGAACGCCTGCCGCCGCGCCTCGAGCTCCGCGAGCTGCTCCTTCGTGTAGTAGTTCTCGATCATGTTCATCACCTCGATGGTCTTCAAAAGTTCGTCGGCCGATACGCGCTCGCTCTTGGCGAACCAGGCGGCGAGCGCCTCCAGGCGGCCGAGGAGCTTCCGGGTGAGCTCCATTTGTTCTTGCAAACGCGTGATGTGCATGTGGACGATGGAAAGCGGCGAGACGTCGGACCGCGCGAGCAGGGCCCGAATCTCGTCGAGCGACATGCCGAGCTGCCGCAGCGATAAGATCTGCTGCAGCCGGGCCACGTCCCCCTCCCCGTAAAGCCGATACCCCGCCCGAGAATGGTCGGACGGCGAGAGGAGCCCAATCTCGTCGTACCAGTGGAGCGTCCGGATGGACGTCCCCGTGGCCTTCGCCAGCTCTCCCACCTTCCACGCGCGCTTCTTCGCGCCCTTGTCCTTGCGCTCTCCAGCAGCCACGAACGGGACTCTAGGCCCTCACGCGACGTGAGGGTCAAGAGGCCCCGCGAAAAAAAGGAGGGGTAGTCGGGCCGCCACGGCCCGAGGTACCCTTTGCCATGATCTCCCGCATCCTCCTTGGCTCCCTCGCGCTCCCTCTCCTCGCCGTTTCCCTCGCCGCGTCGTGCAGCGGCAATGGCGGCAGCTCCTCCGCCTCCTCGAACGCCACCGCCTCGGGCGGCACGGGCGGCTCCGGCGGCACGGGCGCCGACCCCGGGACCGGCGGGTTCGTCTCCGTCGGCGGCTCCGGCGGCGGGCCCGACGTCTGCGACCCGCCCGACGTCCTCGTCGTCCTCGACAGGACCCTCACGATGCACAAGACCCCGGAGGGCGGAACCCCGAGCGACGGGCCCGATTACAAGAGCTCGAAATGGTTCCAGGCGATCACGGCCGTCGAGCAGCTCGTCGCGCCGCCCCTCGACAAGGGCATTCGGTTCGGCGTCGAGCTCTGGCCCAAGGACCCGGGCGGCGGCGCCTGCATCACCCTCGCCGAGCGCGTGCTCAATACGAAGCAGGCGACGAACCCGGCCTGCCAGGAGGGCGAGGTCCTGATCACCCCGGGCCTCGATCAGGGCACGGCCATTCAAGCCCTCCTCGATCCGGCCACCACCACGCTCTGCACGAGCACGCCCACCGGCAATGCCCTGCTGACGGCCGAGCAGCACCTCCAGGGAATCGCCGTCCCCGGGCGCGAGCAATACGTCGTGCTCGTGACCGACGGCGCGGACTGGGACCAATCCTGCCCCGAGCCCAATCCCTTGCCCATCGCACAGGCCCTCATGAAGAAGGGCATCAAGACGTACATCGTCGGCTTCTCCGCGACCGGCGACATCCAGCCCGGCGGCGTCGGCGCCGAGTTCCTCAACAACATGGCCTGCGCCGGCGGCACCGCGAAGGGGTTCCCGGCCTCCTGCACCGACGACGGCAATGGCAACTACACGTCCACCGATCCCACGGGCGCGCCGCTCTACCTCAAGGCCGGCAACGCGGCGGAGCTCGCCCTCGCGCTCAAGTCAATCGGCGGCAAGCTCTGCTGCAATTGCGGCGACACGTGTGATCCCCCCGAAATCCTCATCGCCCTCGACCGCACGCTCACCATGCACAAAACCCCGAACGGCGAGACGCCCGCGGATGGCCCCGATTACGCGAGCAGCAAGTGGCACCAGGCGGTCACCGCGATCGAGAAGATGGTGGCCCCGCCCCGCGACGCGCACGCGCGGTACGGCCTCGAGCTCTGGCCGAGAGACCCTGGCGGAAACACGTGTATCACGCTCGCGGAGCGGGTCACGGACACCAAGCAGGCGACGAACCCATTCTGCGAGAACGGCGAGATCGTCGTGCCCCCGGCCCTCGGCAGCGGCGCCGCCATCCAGCAATACCTCGATCCGGCCACCACCCGCCTCTGCATCAGCACGCCCACGGGCCAGGCCCTCTTCACGGCGACGGACCACCTCCTCAAGAGCGTCACGCCTGGCCGCGACCAATACGTCGTCCTCGTGACCGACGGCGCGGACTGGGACCAGTCTTGCCCCGATCCGAACCCACTGCCCATCGTACAGCAGCTCGCGGCTTCGGGGATCCGCACATTCGTGGTCGGCTTCTCCGCGGAGGGCGCCATTCAGCCGGGCGGCGTCGGCGCCGCGTTCCTCAACGACATGGCCTGCGCGGGGCAGACGGCCAAAGGGTTCCCGGCGGGCTGCCAGGAGGGACCGGGCGGTTTCGTCGCCAAGGACCCGAACGGGGACGTCCTCTACCTCCAGGCGAGCGACGCCGCGGGCCTCGACAAAGCGCTCTCCGGCGTGGCCGACGACCTTTGCTGCGACTGCGTCAAATGACGCAGGGCCGCCGGACGGCCCTCCCCTCCCTCCTTCTTATCGACATCACCTGAGCCCCCTCGCGGTCCCACGGACCCGAGTTCAGCAGAAGCAGAATCCCCCCACCCCCTCCAGGCGAATCCCTCGGTTCGCCTCGGAGATGGCGTACGCGCGTCGAAAATTCGTCATCATGCAATTGACTCACATTGCTCTTGAAAGGCGAACCCATTTATGTAGGATACACTTGGGCTCGGCATTTGCTCATGCCCGGATCGCACGATCGCAACTGGCGAACGTAATACCTCCTTTTGTGCCGATGGGACGATCTCGGTTGGATCGCCCCATCGAGAAAGAGGCCCCATGTCCACGAAGCTCCCTCCGGGCGAACGGCATTCCCCTTCACAGGAGAGCGAGGCGCGCATCTCGATTTTGCGTCGCCGCGTCGTGGCGACCCTCGGTTTTGCGGCTGCGCTCGCGACGCTCGCGGCGCCGGCAGCGGCCGAGGCCTCCTCTTTTGCGCTCTTCGAGAGTGGTCAGGTACGACCCCTCGCGCTTTCTCCGGATGGGAGCCGGCTCTATGCCGTCAACACCCCCGACAACCGCCTGGAGATTTTTCACGTCACGACCCTCGGCCTCATCCATCTCGGCTCCGTCACGGTGGGCCTCGAGCCCGTCGCGGTCGCGGCGCGGAACAATGACGAGGTGTGGGTCGTCAATCACCTCTCCGATAGCATCAGCGTCGTCGACGTGAAGCCCGGCCTTGCGCCGCGCGTCGTACGTACGTTGCTCGTCGGCGACGAGCCGCGCGACATCGTCTTTGGCGGACCCGGCAAGAACCGCGCGTTCATCACGACGGCCCACCGTGGTCAGAACGTTCCTTTCGACCCCCAGCTCACGACCCCTGGTATCGGCCGGGCCGACGTATGGGTCTTCGACGCGGCGAATCTCGGCCCGAACACGCTCGGAGGCACTCCGCTCAACATCCTCACGCTGTTCACGGACACGCCGCGCGCGCTCGCCGTGAGCCCGGACGGGTCGCGCGTGTACGCCGCCGGATTCCATACCGGCAATCGAACGACGTCCCTTCATCGGGACCTCGTGGCGCAGCTCGGCGGCCTGCCGGCGCCGAGGGTCGATTCGGACGGCGTGAAGCAGCCGCCCACCGCGCTCATCGTCAAATTCGACGGACAGCATTGGGTCGACTACGACGGGGACACCTGGGACGGGGTCGTCAACTTCACGCTCCCCGACAAGGATGTCTTCGTCATCGACGCCGCGGCGAACCCGCCGGTAAAGCTCCCGGGCTCGTCGGGCGTGTATTCCGGCGTCGGCACGATCCTCTTCAACATGATCGTCAACCCGGCGAACGGAAAGGTCTACGTCACGAATACCGAGGCGAACAACCTCCAGCGGTTCGAGGGCCCGGGGACGTTCGCCGGCTCGACCGTGCGCGGCCACCTCCACGAGTCCCGGATCTCGATCCTCAAAAATGGCACCGTGAGCTCGCGGCACCTCAACAAGCACATCGATTACAACGCCCCCGTCGCGCCGCTCCCGAACGCCACGAACGCGAAGAGCCTCGCGACCCCGGTCGGAATGGCCATCACGCAAAACGGCCAAAAGCTCTACATCGCGGCGCTCGGATCGAGCAAGATCGGCATCTTCGACACGGCGCAGCTCGAAAACGACACCTTCGTCCCGAGCGCATCGAACCACATCGTCCTCGACGACGGCGGCGAGCCCGTGGGACCCACGGGCCTCGTGCTCGACGAGGCCCGCAATCGCCTCTATGTGCTCACGCGCTTCGACAACAAGATCGCGGTCGTGAACCCCACGACGAAAGCCGTGCTCGCGCGCGTCCCGATGTACAACCCCGAGCCCCCGAGCATCACCGAAGGCCGCCCGTACCTCTACGACGCCCGGTTCAGCTCCAGCAACGGCGAGTCGTCCTGCGCGAGCTGCCACGTCTTCGGCGATTTCGACAGCCTCGCCTGGGACCTCGGCAATCCGGACGAGACCACGATCCCCATGCCGGGGCCGGTCGCCCTCGCGCTGCCGGAGTTTTTCGAAACGTTCGACAACCTCGACGCCCTCAAGGGCCCCATGACCACGCAAAGCCTGCGCGGAATGGCGAACCACGGCCCGATGCACTGGCGCGGCGACCGCACCATGGGCAACGCCGAGCCGAGCGCCCAGCCGAACGACGGCACCTTCGACGAGCGCGGGGCCTTCGCGACGTTCCAAGGCGGATTCGTCGGCCTGCTCGGGCGCACCCAGCCCATTCCGCCCGACGACATGGAGGCATTCACGGATTTCGTGCTCCAGATCATGTATCCGCCGAACCCGATCCGGCACCTCGACAACTCGCTCACGCCGGATCAACAAGCCGGACGCGACCATTTCTTCACGCCCGACGCCGCCATCCTCGCCTGCGAGGACTGCCACCAGCTCGCCCCCGACGCGAACGCCGCGTTCGGCGAGCCATTTCCGGGTTTCTTCGGCACGGACGGGCGGTACGTCCTCAACGAGGTCCCGCAGCCGATGAAGGTCCCGCACCTCAGGAACCTCTATCAAAAGGTCGGGATGTTCGGCATGCCCGCGGTGCCGTCGATTCTCCCGGGGCACAACGAGCTCACGGGCGATCAGGTCCGCGGGTTCGGCTTCCTCAACGACGGCGCCGAGGACACGATCTTCCGCTTCATGCACTCGCCCGGGTTCGACCTCCTGAGCGGCTTCAGCCCGAACGGGTTCGACGATCGTCCCGGCGGCGACGGCGATATCAAGCGCCGCCAGGTCGAGCAATTCCTCCTCGCGTTTGATTCCAACCTCGCGCCGATCGTCGGCCAGCAGGTCACGTGGACGAGCCACAACGGCGCCGCTGCGAGCGGGCGCCTCGACCTCTTCCTCGCGCGGGCGGACGAGGGCGAGTGCGACGTCGTGGCGAAGATGCGATTCGGGCTCGAAGAGATCGGCTTCTTGTATGTCGGCGCGAGCCAGTTCGTCTCGAGCCAGCCGTCGTTCGGCCCGCTCTCGCGGGCCATGCTCGTGCTCGTCGCGAACCTCCTCCACACCGAGCTCACCTTCACCGCCGTCCCCCCTGGCTCCGGCGAACGAATCGGCATCGATCGCGACGACGACGGAATCCGCGACGGCTACGAGTGAATGCAGCACCGCCGCGTGGAACCGTTGTAGCACAAAATACACCGCTCCAACCACGCAGCGTACCTCCCAGGATCCAGCGTCGACCCAATGACGAGAACACAACGCCAGAAAAACGATGCGATGAGAGCACAAAGCCTTGTTACAGACCGCGGCACCGGATAGCCTCGTGCTCTTGCGGGGGGACATGTCCAGGGAGCTGTCATGTCCGCCGAGCCCATCCATCGTGCAGCCGATGACGTCCAGGGGGTCTCCTTCGAGGGTTTCACCGCGCTGACCCCCATCTACGAAGGGGCCGAGACGCTGGTGTTCCGCGGGGCGAGGATCGCCGACGGCGCCCGGGTCGTCCTCAAGCAGACGAAAAACGAATATCCCACCGTCCGGGAGGTCGGCCGCCTGCGGCGCGAGTTCACGATCCTGCGCGAGCTCGGCGTGGAGTGCGCGCCCGAGGCGCTCGCGCTCGAAGAGCACGGCCGCGGCGTCGTCCTGATCATGGCCGACATCGGCCATCCGACCCTGCGCGAGATCCTGGAGAGCCGCAAGCTCGATATCGAGACTGCGCTCACGATCGCGCTATCGATCACGAATGCGCTCGCCGCGGTCCACCGGAAGGGGATCCTCCACAAGGACTTGACCCCACGGAATGTCTTGATCGAGGCGTCGACCTGGACCGCGCACCTCATCGATTTCGGCATTTCCGCGCGCATCTCCCGCGAGCTCCACGCGCCCACGGGGCCGCGCTCGCTCGAAGGGACGCTGCTCTACATGGCCCCCGAGCAGACGGGGCGCATGAACCGGGCCGTCGATTCCAGGACCGACCTCTACTCGCTCGGCGTGATCCTCTACGAGATGCTGACGGGCTCGGTGCCATTCCCGCAGCGCGAGCTCGCGGAGATCGTCCAGAGCCACCTCACGCGCCCCCCGGTGCCGCCGCACGAGGTCGTCCCCGCGGTGCCCCCGCCGCTCTCCGACCTCGTGATGACGCTGCTCGCAAAGACGCCGGAGGAGCGATACCAGAGCGACGCCGGGGTCCGGGCAGATCTCTCCGAATGCCTGCGGCAATGGAAAGCCTCCGGCACCATCACGCCCTTCCCCCTCCGGCAACACGACAAGGCGCCCGAGCTCCGCCGCGCGCAGCGGCTCTACGGCCGCGACCATGACATCGAGGCGCTCCTCCAGGCCTTCGGCCGCGCCCGCGCGCGCGGCCCGGAGCTTTGCCTCGTCGCCGGCTACTCCGGCGTCGGCAAATCGGCGCTTGTCCACGAGATCCACAAGATCATCGCGCGGCACGGAGGCGGCTTTTTCGCCGCCGGCAAGTTCGACCAGATCTCGCGCGACGTCCCGCTCGCGCCCGTCGTACAGGCGCTCCGCGAGCTCGTGCAGCAAATCCTGACGGAGCCGCCGGAGACGCTCGCGGCGTACAAAAACGACCTGCTCACCTCCCTCGGCGGCAATGGTGGTCTCCTCGTCGAGCTCGTCCCCGAGCTTGAGCTCGTCCTCGGCGCGCAGCCCAAGGTCTCCGACCTGCCGCCCGATCAGGCGAAAAACCGCTTCGAGCTCACGCTCCAAAATTTCCTGCACGTGTTCGCGAGCGAGGCGCACCCCCTCGTGATCTTCCTCGACGATCTCCAGTGGATGGATCCCGCCTCGCAGCGGCTCCTGCACCTGCTCCTCACGGACGCGTTCAGCCGGCATTTGCTCATCATTGGCGCGTATCGCGACAACGAGGTTTCTCCCGGCCACCCGCTCTCGACCCTGCTCGACGAACTCGCGAGCTCGGGATTTTCGCCGGCGAGGATCCACCTCGCGCCCCTCGATCGCGACATGGTCGGGAGCCTCGTCGCCGACACGCTGACGAGCAAGCCCGAGGAGGTCCAGACGCTCGCGGACCTCGTCTACGAGAAAACGCAGGGCAACCCGTTCTTCGCGCACCAGTTCATGGTCGCCTTGTACGAGCGGGGCCTGCTCCGCTTCGATCCGGAGGGCGGCGCGTGGCAATGGGACGACACGGCCATCCGCGCCGCGAACGTGACCGACAACGTGGTCGACTTGATGGTCGGCGTCCTCCGCCGCCTCTCGCCGGAGACGCAGCACGTGCTCGAGCGCGCGGCGTGCATCGGCCATTCCTTCGATTTTGGCTCGCTCGCGACGATCGCCGAAAAACCGGCGACCGAGGTCTCCGCCGCGCTGTGGGAGGCGCTCCGCGCGGGGCTCGTCGTGTCGCTCGACGGTGATTACAGGTATCTCGAAGCCGGGCTCGGGGGCGGCGCGCGCGAACTCTCGGCGTCGCTCTTCAACGTCCGGTACCAGTTCGTCCACGACCGCGTCCTCTCGGCCGCCTATACGCTCGTCGAGCCGGAGCAACGAAAGCAGCTCCACCTCTCCATTGGCCGCCTGCTCCGGAAGCGCTCGGGCGAGCGGCCGCGCGACGACGAGCTGCTCGACCTCGTCCACCATTTGAACCTCGGCGCCGCGGCCATCACCGATCGGGCCGAGCGGCTCGACCTCGCGGAGATCAACCTCCGCGCCGGACAAAGGGCGAAAGCCGCGACGGCCTATCACGCAGGGGCCATTTACACGCGCGCGGGCATCGACTTGCTCGACGTGACCGACTGGGACGAGCATTACGACCTCTGCTTCTCGCTCTACATCGAAGGCGGCCAGAATGCGTACCTGAGCGGCGATGCCGCGGGGGCCGAGGCGCTCTTCCTCGAACTCTTGCGCCGCGCGAAGACGGACGTCGAGCGGGCGACGGTCCAGAGGCAACGCATCTACAACAACGTCTCGCACGGGCGCTTCGTCGAGGCGGTGCAGACAGGCAGCGAGACGCTCGCGTTCCTCGGGCATCCCTTGTCGATGGAGGAGCTCGGTTCGCCCGCGGTGATGATGTCCGAACTCGAGCAGCTCACCACGAACCTGCGCGGGCGCTGCATCCTCGACCTCGCCGATGCGCCGGAGGCTTCGGATCCGGTGGTCCGATCGGTCCTCTCGATCCTCGACGCCATCTCGGACAGCGCCCACCACCTCAACCCCATTGTGTTCTCCGTCATCAACTTCCGGGCCGTGAACGTGGGCCTCGTGCATGGCCACACCGAGCTGTGCCCGTTCCCCTATGCGTGCGTCGGCTACGTGCTCGCGGGGATGTTCGGCCGCGTGAACGAGGGGATGGAGTTCTGCAAGCTCGCCGAGGACATCAACAAGAAATGCCCGAGCGCGATGCAGCTCTCGCGGCTCCACATCCCCTGGGGGAGCTGCGCCCACATGCAGCACCCGATGCGAAAGGCCAACGAGAACTGGGCCGTCGCGCGGCAGAAGGGCCTGGAGACCGGCGAATACTACATGATCGGCACCGCGTGTTTCCTCGAGACGATGGGGAACGTATTCGCGGGCAATCTCATCGAAGAGCTCGTCGAGGAAGCCGAGAAGCACCTCGCCATCGTCCGACGCACGCGCATGCCGGCGAACCTGGCCACCATGACGGTCGTAAGGCAGACCGTCGCGTGCCTCGCGGGCAAGACGCGGGATCGGACGTCGCTCGACGACGAGACGTTCCACGAAAAAGAGTTCGTCTCACGCCTCGATGACGAGCATTTCGGCAACGCAAAGATCCACCACGCGATCCTGAAGACGCTCGTCTGCCTGATCCACGGCCAGTACGAGGATGCCTGGACGTGGTCCGAGGCCGCCGAGCGTAGCCTCGGGTTTGCCGGCGGAAACCTCGCCTCGAAGGTCCACCCCTGCCTCCGCGCCCTCGTGCTCCTCGGCCTGCCTCGCGCCGAGGCGCACGAGGAGGCCGAACGACGGGCGGAGATCCTGCACAAATGCCGCGCGGAGATCACGCAGCTCGCCGCCTGGTCCCCGAAGAGCTTCGCGCACCTCGAAGCCCTCGTGAACGCCGAGGCCGCGCGCACGGAAGGGGACCTGGAGGGCGCGATCCGCCTCTACGAACGGGCGATCACGCTCTGCCAGGAGAACAAGGCCCCGCATTTCGAGGCGCTGGCCGGCGAGCTCTGCGCCAAGTTCTACCTCAGCATCGGCGCGCCGACCGCGGGCGGCGGCTACATGAAAAACGCTTACCGTGCCTACGCGCACTGGGGCGCGGCGCCGAAGGTCGTGGCGCTGGAGAACGAGGCCACGCACATCTGGCCTTCGCTCCGCGAGGTCTCGCGCACACGCGGGTCTTCCACGACGGCCAGTTCGAGCGCATCGCTCGCGACCCGCACCCTCCTCGGACAAACCAGCCTCGGCAGCCTCCGCGACGCCGCGCTCGTCGTCCGGGCCGCCCAGGAGATCGCGAGCGAGATCGACCTGCCCAAGGTCGTCGATCGGCTCGCGAAGCTCGTGCTGGACAACGCGGGCGCCGACCAAGGTTTGCTCATCCTCGCGCGGGACGGAGAGCTCCTCGTCGAGGCGACGTTCCGGCCTTCCGGCAGCACGCTCGACGTGGGGCACGGCCAGCCGCTCGAAGACGTGCAGGCGTGCGCGAAGAGCGTCATCCACTACGTCACGCGCACGCTCGACCCGGTGGTCCTCGACAACCCGCGCAAGGCCTCGCGGTTCTCGGACGACCCGTACATCCAGGAGTTCGCCCCGAAATCGATCCTCTGCCTCCCGCTCCTCCACCAGGGCCGGCTGAGCGGCGCGCTCTACCTCGAGAACCGCATGACGGCCGGCGTCTTCGACGTCGCGCGTGTCGAGCTGCTCGCGCTCCTCTCCTCGCAGGCGGCCATCGCGATCGAGATCGCGCGCCTCATCGAGAACGCGCACGTCGCGAACGAGCAGGTCAAGCGCGCGAACGAGCGGCTGGAGATGGAGGTCGCGCACCGGACGGAGGAGCTGCGCCGGGTCAACGACAGCCTCTTCGACATGAACCAAGCGCTCGAAATGGAGCTCGGCCAGCGCCGCGAGATCGAGCAGGAGCGCGCGGCACTACACGAGCAGGTCATCGCGGGGCAACGCCAGCGCCTGGCGGAGCTCTCGACGCCGCTCTTGCCGATCACGAACGACATCGTGGTGATGCCGCTCATCGGCACGATGGATACCGAGCGCGTCGAGCAGGTGCTCAGCGTGGCGCTCGACGGCGCCCAGCGCCTCGGGGCCCGGGTCGTGATCCTCGACGTCACGGGCGTGAAGCACGTCGACACGCAGGTCGCGGGCATGCTGGTGAACGTGGCCGCCGCGCTCCGCCTGCTCGGCTCCGAGACGGTGCTCACGGGCATCGCGCCGCGGATCGCGCAGACGCTCATCGCGCTCGACGTCGATCTGAAATCGTTCGTCACGATGGGCACGCTCCAGAGCGGCATGGAGTACGCGCTCCGGCGCTGCCGTCACGCCGACCTCGCGCCCGCTCGTCGAGGCGGCCCGCACCGCTGAGACAAGGGCCACCGCCCGCCCCGACGGTTCACGCGGGGCGGGCGGCTCCTTAGCTGACGAGCGGAATCCGACCTTCAGGGCGCAGCGCAGAAATCGCCGCCCTTGGCGCCAGGCATGGCCGGCAGATCGATCGGCGTCGTGTCCTCGTCGATCGAGAGCACGAAGGCCACGAGGTTCTCGATGTCGTTCGCGCCGGTGAGGTAACTCGGCGCGGCGAGCGCCTTGTTGTGGGCGACGAACGTATTCGAGAACAGCTCCTCGAGCGTCCGCGCGTTGCCGGCGTGGAAGAACGGCGCGCCCACCTGCATGCCGAGCAGGGACGGCACGTTGAAGCCCTTGCCGATCGCCTCGTCGCCCTGGGCCTTCGCGATCATGTCGGCGCGCACCTCGATCACGTTTACCGTGGCCGGCGAGATCCCAAACGTGCCCACGGGGCGGAGCACGCACTGGATCTGGTCGAGCCCGGCGTTCTTCGGGCTCGGCGAGCGCATGAACTGGTTGCCCGCGGTGGCCGGGAGCAAGGCCGCGGGGAAGCCGGCGGCGAGCAGCGCGTCGCCCTCGTACGCCTTCGCGAGCAGCGCCTCGTTCGTCGCCGCGGACGGCGTGTAGAACCGCTTCGAAAGCGTCCACTTCGCCCCGCCGTGGCAGCCCTGGCAGCTCCCGCCCTCCATGAACAACGTCATGCCCGCGGCGACCTTCGCCGGGTCGAGGTTCGAAGGCTTGCGCGGCGAACGCAGGCTCCGCGCGTAGGCCTCGAAGTCGTCCCAGTCCTTCCGCACGCTGTCCGTGTCGTGGATCTCCTTCGTCGAGCCATTCAGGCCCACGGCGCCCGCGGGCGCGTATTTCGCCGTGTCCGCGAGGTTGATGCGATCCGTGTTGGCCGGCGGGTTGCTCTCCGTCGTCACGAGGGCGCCGACGCCGCCTTGCGTGCCGCGCGCGCTGTTCTCGAAGTCGTGCGCCTCTTCCTGGAACGCCGTCCAGCCGAAGATCCGCTGATCGGTGGGATCCTTCGACGCGTAACTCCCATCGAGGCTCGTCGCTTGCCGCGGCCCGCGGGCGAAGTACCACGTCACGTTGTCGCTCAAACCGTCGATGTGGCACGTCTGGCAAGAGACCCACGCTTGGCCCCGGAGCGACCAGCGCCCGAGCCCCGTGTTGAAGATCCGCTTGCCGCGCAGGACCGACATCCCCGCCGCGTCGGCGGGCAGCGGCGTGGTCTGCACGACGCGCGCCGTGCCGAGATCGGAGCCCGCGACGACCTGCTTGCCCGGATCGATCGCGAGGGCCGACACGTTGCGGCTGATGTCGTTCGCCACGAACGCGAACGGATGCGTGTTCGCCACGGCGACGCCGATCGGGCCCACGCCCTTCAGGCTCTCCGCGAGCGCCTGGGGCGCGAGGTCGATGAACTTCTTGTCCGTGGCGCCGACGCTGACGACGGCGCCGCTCGTCTCGTTGAAGTTCACGCGGAACACCGCGTCCGCGCCGTTCGCCGGCACGTACGCTTCGCCCGTCGCCCCCACGAACGCGATGTCGTTCGCGACCAGCGGATACCGGCGGCTCGCGTCGTCGGCCACGCTCGCGCTTCCGTACGTGTCGCGGAAGACGCGGTTCAGGTTCGTCGGCGCCCCGGCGACGGCCGCGTCCGTCTTCGTGTCGAGCACGTTCACGACCGGGTGCACCACGGTCTTGTTGTTCGTCGGGATCGCCCGGCACGCGCCGTTGCCGCCGATCGGTCCGGCGCCCTGGCACGAGCCCGCAGGCGCGTCGCCGCCGCAATCGGCGTCGGTCGAGCAGCTATACGTGCAGGAGCCGACGGTCGTATTGCACGTGCTGAGGACGTTCACGTTCGTGCATTGCGCGTTCGTCGTGCAGGCGTTCTTCTGGAACGGGCCCACAGGGCCGGCCGGCGACGCGCAGATCGACGTGACGTAGGCGAGATCCTTGTGGATCGTGATCGACTGGAGCTGGTTCGCGAAGCAGCCCGTGGCTTGCCCCTTGTGGTCGACGAAGCCCGTGTCGTCGACCGACGGCAGGGCGATCGTGGCGACCGCGCCGTCCGCGGCCTTCACGCTGTAGACGATGCCTGCCCAGTTCGTGTCGACGTTCGACACGCCCTGCGCGTTGATCTGCTCGGGGGCCGTGCGCTGGGCGAAGAACTCGGTCGCGTAGATCTTCTCGTCGGCGTCGTCGGCGTCGCCGTCGTTCGTGATCGCGAGCGAGCGCGGGTGCGCGAGCGCGGGCCGCGCCTTGTCGGCGGCGACCGAAGGTCCGAGCAGGCCCGTGCCGGCGAGCGGCCCGTTCAGATCGATCGTCTTCGACAACGTCAGCGACGCGAGGTCGATGAGCGAGAGCGTGCCGTCGACCCAGTTGGCGACGTAGAGCGACGTGTTGTTCGGCGTGATCGCGATGGCCGTGGGCTCCGAGCCGACGGCGATCTCCTTGCCCATGGTGGGCGTGTCCTTGAGGTCGCGGATCTCCACGACCTTCTGGTCCTTGCGAAGCACCACGTAGGCCTTGTCGCCGCAGCCGTCGATCGCGACCTGCCAGGGCTCGCCCCCCACGACGATCTCGGCCTTTTTCGTGAGCGTCGGCAGGTTGTCCACGGGATTGTATTCGACCGAGAGCACCGTCACGCTGCCCGCGTCGCGGTTCACGGCGACGACGGTCGTGTCGTCCGCCGAAATCGCGACCGCCGCCCCGCGCGTCGCGCCGGGCGCGGGCGTCGTGCAAAGCGCTGCGCCGCCCCCGGCGCCGCCTTGCCCGCCCATTCCGCCGCCGCCCATTCCGCCTTGCCCGCCGGCGCCGCCGCCGCCCGTATTCCCACCGCCGGTGCCGCCGCCCGCGCCGCCCGTGCCGGAGCCCGAGGACGAGCTCGTCGCCGTGGATGGATTCGTCGGTTCGTCGCTGCAACCGGCCCCGGTCACGGCGCTTCCCAGAAACAAAGCGCATACACCCGCGAATGCGCCTCCCAGACGACGCCGCACGGGCCTGCTCATCGAAGGTCTTTGCATCGTATCCCCTTCCTTTTTTCGATGTGCGCCGGCACCCCCCATGGCCGGAGACACATCAAGCTGGAGACTACGCGCGAGCCGACCTTCGGTTTCGTTATTTTTCGACGAGCGAGCAGCGCGTGATCGTCCCCGTCACGACATTGTCGCCCACGGTGATGTAGAGCTGCTCGTCATCCCGGAGAAGGTCGAGCTTCGTATTCCGATCGACCTTGGCTTCGACGGCATCGAGGAAGGTCGGTTCGATTCGCCACACCTCGATCGCCTCGACCTTGTGAATGACGCGCGACGACGCTTCGCGCTGCAAAAGCGCGAGCGGCGCGTGCGTGAAGAGCGCGACCCGGCGCGCGGCCTTGGCGGCCTTGTGCAGCCGCTCGGCCGAGGGGGATCCGATATCGATCCAGGCGACGAGCAGCCCCGTGGGATCACGAATGACCACCGGCGGCTCTTCCGTGGAGCAGAGGCCCTCTTTGCTGAACGTAATGCCTTCTTCATAGCTGAGGCAGTAGGCAATCGTACGCGTCAGCAAATATCGCATGCTCTCCGACGGGTGGCGCGCGAGGCGGAGATCGAAGGTCTCGTAGACCCCACGATCGACGTCGGAGAGGTTCACCTGCAAGTGGTAGATGGTCGCGGTCAGGGCCATGGGCGGCCGCAGGATAGCGGAACCAGGGCAGCGCGCCCGGGCGACACGCCTGCCGCCGCGGGCATACGCTCACCACCGGAGCCCACCGAGCAGGATCCCGACGTTCCAGGTTCCTTCGATCTTCCTTGCCCTCCATCAACTACCTGGGTAGTATTACTCAGGTAGTAGCTGACGAGGAACACGTGTCGAACAAAGACAAGGGCAAGGACGCATTCGAGGACGAGGCCGAGGGGGGGCAAAAGCTCACCCATCTCGGCGCTTTGCAGCTCGCGATCATGCGCGTGCTCTGGGAGCTCGGCGAGGCCACGGTCACGGACGTGCACCAGGCCTTGCTTTCGGAGCGTGGCCTCGCGCCGACGACCATCGCCACCATGCTGAAGAAGATGGAGGAGAAGGGCGTCGTGGCGCACCGCGCCGAAGGCCGAAAATTCATTTATCGGCCCACGGTGAGCGAGGACCAGGTCACGCGAGGCATGGTCTCCGACCTGACCGAGCGCCTCTTCCGGGGAGATCCCGTGGCGCTCGTATCGCATCTGATCGCGCGCCACGAGATTCGCGCCGACGAGCTCTCCGAGCTCGAACGAATGATCGCCGCGGCCAAGAAGGAAGGGAAGCGATGAACACCCTCGTGGGATGGTTGGTCACGTACCTAATCCACAGCACGGCCCTCCTCGGGGGCGCGTGGCTGTTCGATCGTTTGTCGCGGAATCGCCCCGATTGGCAGGAACTCGCGTGGCGCGTCGCCCTCGTGGGCGGGCTCGTCACGGCCACCGTGCAGACGGCCGCGTCCCTCCGCCCCGTGGGCGGGACCTTTTCGCTCGCGGAGCCCGCGCCCACGGCCCGCGTGCTCGACCGCGAAATGCCCCGCGCGACCGAAATCATCGTCACGACGGACATGGGCCCCGCGACGCACGTCGTCGTGACCTCGACGAAGCCGAGAGCCTTCCTGCCCAAAACGAAAGCCACGTCGGCGGCGAAGCCCTCGCGCGCGGCGTTCCTTTCGTGGTCCAAGGTCCTCGTGGCCGGGTGGGCGATCGGCTCGCTCTTCTTGCTCGGCTCGCTCGCGCACGCCTGGAGGTCCCTGCGCAAGCGCCTCGAAGGCCGGCGGAGGCTCGAAGGGGGTCCGCTCGGCGATGTCCTCGCCACGCTCGCAGCGCGTGAACCTGTTTGCATGCGGGCGCCCTTGCTCAGCGCGTCCGAGAAAGTGAACGTTCCCATGGCCCTTGGTATTCGTCGTCCAGAAATCTGTTTGCCGGAGCGCGTGACGAAAGAACTCGGCCCGGACGCCCAGGAGAGCGTGCTCGCGCACGAGCTCGGGCACGTGGCGCGGCGTGATCCGCTCTATCGATTGGCCACGAGCATCTTTTGCCGGGTGTTCTTCTTCCAGCCTTTGAACTGGCTCGCAGCGCATCGCCTCGCGGCAAGCGCGGAGCTCTTGGCCGACGATTGGGCCGCGCGGCGCACGGCGCGCCCGCTCGACCTCGCGGAGTGCCTGACGAAAGTGGCGCGCTGGGTCCACCGGCCGATGACGGGCCTGCCCGTGCCGACGATGGCGGCGGGGACGAGCGAGCTGCGGCAGCGCGTCGAGCGCCTCGTGCGGGGCGAAGGCATGACGGCGGAGCCGCGCAAGCCGCTGTGGGCCGCGCCGATCGTCGCATTCGTCCTGACCGCGTTTACGCTGCTCGCGCCTTGCGCCTGCGGCGTGGCCGAAGCGAAGGGATTGCCCCCGGCGACGCCCGTCGCCAAGAAGGGCGCCGCGCCCGCGAAGCCCACGCCCGCCGCCCTCGCGGACGAGGACGAGGACGAGGATACGGACGAGGAGCCCGTCTGCGAAGGCCCGAAGCACAAGCGAAACGACAAGCGCCACGCCAAGGCGGAGAAGCACCACGGCGAGAAGCACGCGCATCACCGTCGTTACGTGCCCGTCGCGCAGGACGACGACGACGACCAGGACGACGACGACGACGACCAGGACAACGACGACGCGGACCAGGACAACGACCCCGCGGACCAGGACAACGACGACGACGACCAGGACAACGACGACGACGACCAGGACAACGAAGTCGCCGTCGCGCGTGGCCCGCGGATCCGCATCCACATGCCGGCGCCGAGCGTCGATATCGACTTCGAGCAGATCGACGCCGACCTCGACCGCGCCCTCGCCGACGTGCGCAAGAACGTGCACGACGAGGACGCGCGGAAGCTTGCCGAGCGAGAGATCAAGCGGGCGCGCAAGGACGCGCGCAAGGAGCTCGAAGACGCGCGCGAAGAGATGCAGGAGCGCCTGCGCGAGCTGCGCGAGCAGATGCCGGAGATCCGCCGCCGGGCCATGGAGAGCGCCCGCGAGGCGTCCGAGCAGGCGCGCGAGGACGCGCTCGAAGAGGCGCGCGACGCCGAGGAAGAGGCCACGAAGGCGCAACGAAAGGCCCGCAAGGCCCGCAAGAAGGCCCAGCACGCCGTGCCGCCGGCGCCGCCCGTGCCGCCTCCGCCGCCGGCGCCGCATGCCGCGCCGCATCCCATGCCCCATCCGTCCCCGATGCCGCACCTGCCGCCCATGCCGCCGGGACATCGTGGCGTGCCCGCGCCCCCCGCGCCGCCCATGCCGCCTGCGCCGCACGGCGCGCCGATCCCGCCGCCGCCGCCGCCTCCGCCGGCGCCCTGAAAAACCCCGCCGCAGGCGAATCGACAATCAGCAACACGGCCCCGGAGAGCAGTCTCCCTCCCTGCTCTCCGGGGCTCTTTTTTTCGAGCTCGCTGCGCGTGGCCGCCGCGCGCGCTAGCATCCGCCCGAGCAAGGAGGAAACCATGGATCTCGGATTGACGGGAAAGCGGGCGCTCGTGACGGGTTCGACCGCGGGAATTGGCCTCGCCGCTGCGCACGCCCTGGCGAGCGAGGGCGCGCATGTCACGGTGAACGGTCGGACCGAGTCCCGCGTGCAGGGCGCCGTGGATGCGCTCCGGCGCGCGCTGCCCGGCGCGACGATCGAAGGCATCGCGGCGGATCTCTCGACCGCGGCCGGATGCCAAGCGCTGATCAAGAAGCTCCCCGACGTCGACGTGCTCGTCAACAACATGGGCATCTTCGAGCCCAAGCCGTTCGAGGAGATCCCGGACGAGGACTGGCTCCGGTTCTTCGAGACGAACGTGCTCAGCGGCATCCGGCTCTCGCGCCATTACGTGACCGGCATGCGGGCCCGGAACTGGGGCCGCATCGTGTTCGTGTCGAGCGAGTCGGGGATCCAGATCCCGACCGAGATGATCCATTACGGCATGACGAAGACGGCGCAGCTCGCGGTCGCGAAGGGCATCGCCGAGACGTTGCGCGGGACCGGCGTCACCGTGAACAGCGTCCTGCCGGGACCGACGTCGTCCGAGGGCGTGGGGGCGTTCGTCTCCCAGCTCGCGGCGGCGCGCGGCGTGGACGCCGCCACGGTCGAGCGCGAATTCTTCGCCACCGCGCGGCCGACCTCGATCATCCAGCGCTTCGCCACGCCGGATGAGGTCGCCGCCATGATCACCTACGTGTGCAGCGCTCGCGCGTCGGCCACCACGGGCGCGGCGCTCCTCGTGGACGGCGGCGTGGTGCGCTCGATCGCGTGACCCACGGGCCGAGCGAGCGGGCGAAATCGCCCCCAAGATGCTCGCTCGTCGGGCTGCTCTCCGCGGGTCCGCCTCCTGCTCTTCGTCCTCTGGACGAATGCATGCCTACGACCTCATCCTCACGCTGACGGGCGGGCTCGTCGCGGCGCTCCTGCTCGGCATGATGACGCGCCGCCTCGGCGCTTCGCCCATCCTCGGCTACCTCCTCGCCGGCGTCGTCGTCGGCCCGTGGACCCCGGGGTTCGTGGCCAACCTCGAGCTCGCCGGGCAGCTCGCCGAGGTGGGCATCGTCCTGCTCATGTTCGGCGTGGGATTGCATTTTCAGCTCGGCGACCTCCTCAAGGTCCGGCGCATCGCGGTGCCAGGCGCGGTCGTGCAGAGCCTCTTCGCCACCGTGATCGGGGCCGTGGTCGCCGTCGCGTTCGGGTGGTCCACGTCGGCCGGCCTCGTGCTCGGGATGTCCGTGGCCGTGGCGAGCACGGTCGTGCTCATCCGGATGCTCACCGATCACGACGCGCTCGAAACACCGCACGGGCACGTCGCCGTCGGATGGCTGATCGTCGAGGACATCTTCACGGTCGTCATTCTCCTGATGGTCCCGGTCCTCGCATCGTTGCGAGGCACGGACGCCTCCCCTGTGCAGGCGGTCGGGATCGTCGGCATTGGATTGCTCAAGCTCACCGCGCTCATCGCGCTCGTGCTCGTTATCGGGGCGCGCGCCGTCCCCTGGTTCCTCACGCGCGTCGCGCAAGCGCGCAGCTCCGAGCTCTTCACGCTCGCCGTCCTCGCGGTCGCGCTCGCCGTCGCCACGGGCTCCGCCGTCATTTTCGGCGCGTCGATGGCGCTCGGCGCGTTCCTCGCGGGTATGGTCGTCGGGCAATCGAAGGTCAGCCACCAGGCGGCCGCGGATGCGCTCCCGATGCGGGACGCCTTCGCGGTGCTCTTCTTCGTCACCGTCGGCATGCAATTCGACCCGCGCTCCCTCATCGCGCAGCCTGGGCTCGTCCTTTCGGTGCTCGGAATCATCCTCCTCGTCAAACCCCTCGCCGCGCTCGTCGTGGTCGTGGTGCTCGGGTATTCGGTCCGGACGGCGCTCACGGTGGCGATCGGGCTCGCGCAGATCGGCGAATTTTCGTTCATCCTCGCGGACGCGGCGAACAAGGTCGACCTCTTCCCCGCGGAGGGGCGCAGCGTGCTCGTGGCGTGCGCGATCGTCTCGATTGGCCTGAATCCCTTGCTCTTCCGGCTCATGGATCCCCTCGAAGAATGGCTGCGCAGACGCCCGACGCTCTGGCGCGGGCTCAACCGCCGCGCCGAGGCGCGCGGGGAAGCGCTCCGGGAGCAGGCCCCGAAAGAGCCGACCCGCGCATGCGACATCCGCGCGATCGTCGTGGGGTATGGCCCCGTCGGCCGTACGGCCGTGGACATCCTGGATCGATTCAACGTCTGCTCGGTCATCGTGGAATTGAGCATCGACACCGTCACCGAATTGACGAACAACGGCCGAATCGCCGTGTACGGCGACGCGCGCAGGGCCGAGGTCCTTCATGCGGCGGGCATTGGTACCGCCGACTACCTCGTCGTGACCACGCCGAACCCGGAGACGCGGGCTGCGGTGGTCAACGTGGTGCGCAGCCTCCAGCCCGACCTGCCGATTTTTGTGCGGGCCCATTACATCAGCGAGCGTCAGGCGCTGGAGACGCACCGCGCGACGGCGGTTTGTTACGAAGAGGCCGAGGTCGCCGTTCGGTTGGCGGAGATGCTCCTAACAGAAATCGGCGTCGAGGCAGCGCAGATCGAGGCAGAATCGCTCCGCATTCGCGAGGAGCTCGGGCCCGGCGCGTCGCCGTGACGCGGCGCGTCCGCCGGGATGCGTAGCACGTATTCGGCTTGCAGCCCGCGACAAGCCCGGGATACGATGCCTCCACGGTGCGCGGATCATGCGCCCGGGCGGGAGGGAACGACATTGAGCTCGCATTTCACGAGGCCCCGATACAATTACACGAGGCACCTCGGCGCCGTGTCGCTCGGCGTCGGATTGCTCGCCGCGCCGGCCACGTCGGCGGCGCAGTCGCAAAAGGCGCCCGCTGCGCCGCCTCCCCCGGCCGCGGCGGCGCCGGCGATGCCGCCTCCCCCGCCCCCCGGCGCGGTGGCGCCGCTCCCGCCCGGCACGCCGCCGCCGGGCGTGCAGCCGGGCCAGCCCCCGTACCCGTATCCGTATCCCTATCCCTATCCGTACGGGCAACCGGGGTATCCGTATCCGCCTCCTCCCGGGTATGGCCCTCCTCCCGTCGATACGACGGAGATGAAGCCCGTCATGCCGTACAAGGGAGGCGTCGTTCCCCCGGGGTATGTGCTCGAAGAGCGCATGCGGAAGGGCCTCGTCATCGCGGGCAGCGTGGTCTTCGGGACGTTTTATCTTTTCACGGCGATCGGCGCGTCGGCGGCCGAGTCGGATCGGGCCCCCTGGCCGGCGCTGTTCGTGCCCGTCGTCGGCCCCTTCATCGTCGCCGGAGCGGGTAAATTCAGCGGGAGCGATGAGATCGCGAGGCCCCTGCTCGTGCTCGACGGCCTCATCCAGGCCGGCGGCGCGGCCATGCTGATCGCGGGGATCGTCGCCAAGCAAAAGGTCCTCGTGCGGGAAGACCTCGCCGCGCGTCCCGAGTTTTTCGTGGGCCCGAGGTCCGTCGGAATGAAAATGAGCTTCTGAGGGATGTCGCCCTCGCCCGGGGTCAGCCTTTCCGCCGCCGTCGCGAAAGCCCCCACGCGAGCGCGCCGAAGGCATAAAGCCCGAGCCCCGGCCCGGCGCCATCCCCGAGCCGGCACCCACAACCGCCCTCGTCCTCGGGCGAGCCGCCTCCGCCATTGCCGCCCGCGCCACTGCCGTCCCCGCCGCCCCCGCCCACGCCGCTCGACGAAGCCCCGGATCCGCCGTCGGGCAATCCGCCGTCCGGGAGCGGCCCGACGCCTCCTCGCTCGAACGCGCCGAGATCGGGCGCCGCGCCGACCACGAATCGATCGTTGATGCCCTCGATCACCACGCCGACGTCGACGAGCCCGCTCCCCTCCACCGGCGTGAAATCGCCGCCCTCCGCGTCCTCGTATTTCGGCTCGATCTGAAACCCGTGGCTCTCGATCGTGCCCGAGGCCGAGAGTTCCGCGATGCTCGCGTATTTCACGTCGATCCATTTCACGAACCGCGGCGTCCCGTCGAGGATGTCCGTGAACAGATCGTCCCAGTCGAGGTCCACGGGCCCGCTCGGCGTGACGCTGCTCTCGATGACGTAGCGGTGCGAGGTCCAGATGTTGTTTCGCGTGATCAGGTTTGCAAAAGGAATCGTCGGGGCGATCGCCTGCGCCTCCGCCAGCCCCGCGGCCGGGCGGCTCGTCGTGTGATACACGAGCATGAACCCTTGTGAGCCGTTGTTCACCTTGAGCGCGTGCTCCTTGAAGCCGTCGATCACATTGCGCACCACGAACAGCGGGCCGACCTCGATCGGCGCGAGCGAGACGCCGTTGAGCACCCCGCGCATGTGGTTGTTCCAAAAACGGACGTTCACGCAGGCGCCCTCGGGTTCGAGCCCGTCATCGCCGTGCTCGACGAGCACGTTCTCGTACACGTCCGTGTCCGGGGTGATCGTCTCCGAGGCGTCGTCGAAGCTGCCGACGTACACCCCATTGAAGGTGCCGGTGAGCTGGTTTCGCCGGACGACGTTCGCGCCGCCGCCGGTGATGCTGATGGCGCTCGCCTCGGGGGTATGGTTTTTGACGGAGCTCCAGGGCCACGACCAGATGCTCGTGTCGCGGACGACGTTGTCCTCGATGACGTTCTCCGCCGCGAGGGGCCTGCGCACCCGGACGCCGCCGTTCATGTGGTGGATGTTGTTCCTCCGGATCCACGCGCGCGCCGTGTCGCGCACGTCGATCCCCGCGCCCTCGGCGTCGGCGCCGAGATGACGGATCTCGAAGCCCTCGACGACGACGTCGGTCACGGTGTCGAGAAGAATGCCGACGTTCCGGATGGCCACGTGAACCACATGCCCGGCCGGGGATCCCCCGTCGGGCAGCTTCAAGTAAATCCGCCCTGCGGCGGCGTCCACGTAAAAGCCGCCGGCGAGGCCCGCGGCGGCCGATTGCAGATCCGCGAGGGAGCTGTAATCGTAGAGGCGCGTATCATCCACGGCGACATACTGGGACGCGCCGGAGAACGGCGCCGAGTAGATCCCATTGCCTTCCGATTGAAAGACCGAACCATCCTCGAGCGCAGGATCCGAGCCGTCGACGATCGCGCCCGGCGCGGCGACGAACCAGACCGGGTTTCCCGCGGCGCCGCCGTGATTGCCCGCGACCGTCACGGTCTCGCGATAGACGCCCGCCGCGACGTGCACGACCGTCCCCGGCCCGGCCGCGGCCGCAGCCGCGCCGATGCTCTTGAAGGGCGAGGCTTGCGAGCCGTCGTTTCCATCCGAGCCATTCTTCGCGTCCACATGAAGCTGCTTGCTCCCCAGCGGCGGAGGCGCGTCGTCGCGCGTGCGGATCGTCCCCGTCGCCTCCTGGGGCCCGCCGTTGTCGGGATCGTCGAGCGTGACGCGCACCTCGTATTCGGTCGCAGGCTCCAGGAACAGCGCGCTCCCTCGGCGCCCGCCGGGCGTGCGGAGGAGCGGATGACCGGGGGTGAAGCTCGCATCCCCGGCCTTGCGGAACGCGAGCTTGACGGTGGCATCCCCATCGTCATCCCCCGTGACCGCGGCCGTGACGCCCACGGCGTGAATCGTGGGCCGGAGCGTGAGGCTCCCGAGCGTCGACGTATCCGCGGCGCGGGCGGAGCCGGCGCTCCCGACGACGAGCAGGAACAGGGAAGAGGCGAGAATCTGGCGTAGAGGGGATCGAAGCATGGGCCGGAATCCTACGCGCAACCGGGACGGAGCGAAAATAGAATTTCGCAGTACGTTCCGGGCACACCTCAAAAAAGCGGGATTTCCCGCATTGCGGTCCACGCGCTGGCCGGGTATGAGCCAAAGAACGACGGAAAAGGAGACCACGCCATGACGAATGCAATGCCCGCCATGAACATGCCGATGCCGATGATGCCCTCGTCCATGCCCATGATGGGCTCACCCATGCAGGGTATGCCCATGATGAACATGATGCCCGGGATGCCCGGCATGATGCCCGGCATGATGCCCGGCATGATGGGCATGATGCCCGGCATGATGCCCGGCATGATGGGCATGGGCATGATGCCCAGCATGATGAACATGATGCCCATGATGGGCATGATGGGTATGGGCATGATGCCCGTGACGTGTCGTATGACCTATGAAATGACGAAGGACGGAATCACCTGCAAATTGACCCCGGGCGAAGGCATCTCGCTGGACATGATGAAAGAGCGCTGCGAGGCCATGGCCCGCATGATGTCCGCCGGCGTGCCCATGATGATGATGTGCGGCGGGATGCCGATGATGATGTGTATGCCGAGCCCGACGAAGTAACCCGCGCGGCGGGTCACTTCCAGGTCACATCGCGGGCCAGACGGGCACCCAGAACCAGACGGGCACCCAGACGAGCAGGACCGGCGCCGACGGCGTCTTCTGGCGCTGCTCGTCTGCGCGCTTCCTTCGCACCTCGTCGAGATCGATCACACGAGCGCTGCGCTGGTTCATCGGACGACCCTCCAACAAAGCGTGACGACGTCCAAGATAACGGACGTCGTCCGTTCGATCAAGTCCCACGGAAGATCTAGCCCCGAAGCCGAGCTCATCCGAGGCCGAGCTGCTTTTCCAGCGCATCCACGGTGTTCTTCGCGTCGAGGAGCGAGGAGGTTCGCGCTTCTCGGTAGAGCCGGATCGCCTCGGACTTGTTGCCGGCGCGCAGCGCCTCGGGATCGCCGCCAAATCTTACGGGGACTTCGCGCGTCTTAGGCGGTCTCCGGAGTCTGCCATGAGAGATCTCGCGTTTCGCACGTCAATCCCCCTCCTCCTCGTCGCCGCCGTCCTCTTCATCCTCGGCTGCGGGCCGGCCGCGTCGCCTACGGGCGCGCGGGACCCGAATGCCGTCCGCGTGGAGGCGCTCCTCGGTTCGCCCATGCTCCTCGCGAACGGGGACAGCACGGTCTACGCCGTGCTTCGTATCTCCACGGCCGCGCGCCCCGCGCGCGAGCGTGGCCCTGTGAACGTCGCGCTCGCCATCGACACCTCGGGCTCGATGGAGGGCGAAGCCATCGTGGCCGCGCGCCGCGCGAGCCTCCAGGTGATCGACGCGCTGAAGGACGGCGATCGGCTCGCGGTCATCGTATTTCATTCGAAGGCCGAGGTACTCGTCCCGTCGACCGAGCTCGACGCCGAGGTGCGCGAAGACGCGCGGAAGCGCATCGCGGCCATGGAAGCGCGCGGCACGACTGAAATGGCGGACGGGCTCCAGACCGCGCTCGACCAAGTGCTCGCGAATTACAACCCGAATGGCGTGAACCGCGTCGTGCTCCTCGGCGACGGAATCCCGAACCAGGCGGCGAACCTCGAATATACCGCGAAGCGCGCGGCCGACCGCGGCGTCGCGGTCACGACCCTCGGGCTCGGGCTCGATTACGACGAGACGCTCATGGGGAAACTCGCGGACCTCTCCGGCGGGCGATACAGCTACATCGAGAGCGCAGACAAACTTGCCGGCTTCTTCCGGGAGGAGCTCGAACGCCTCGACACGGTGTACGGCCGCCAGGCCTCCGTGACGCTGACCCCCGGCCCCGGCGTGCGGATCGACGCGATCGTTGGCACGGAGATGATGTCGCCGGCCGGCGCCGCGTACATGCCGCTCGGCGACATCGTGCGTGGCGACACCCGCGACGTCGTCGTTCGAATGACGGTGACGCCTCGCAAGGCGAATGTGCCGATCGAGCTGCTCGACGCGGTGATCACCTTCGACGACGCGCTCGAGCAGGCCGGCCGCCTCGAACGCCGCCTCTACTTCGGCGCGCGGACGACGCTCGACGAGGGCGAGGTCGCGAAGGCGAAAAACCCCGCGGTCGACCTCTCGGCCGCGCTCGCCGAGGCGTCCGCGACGACGCTCCAGGCGCTCGAGTTCGGCAAGCAGGGCTCGTACGTGCACGCGCGTGGGCTTCTCGAAAAAGGCGCCGCGGCGGCGCTCGCGCAATCGAAGCGCACGCCAAGCGCTGAACTCGAAAAACTCGCAACGAACATGACGTCGGTGGCCAAGGACATGCCGGAGGTCGATCGCCCGGCCCCTCCGTCGGCCTCGCCCTCGGGCGGCGAGTACGAATTCTCGGACGACACGATGGCCGCCCCCATGACCTCGGAAACACCGTCCGTCGTTCGCAATCGCAAAGAGGTGCACCAGAAGGCGGTCAAGGCTCTCCATTGAGAGATCGCGGGTGGACGAGGCCTTTCGCTTGTCGGCGGGCCGAGGCTCGCGTTACCATCCGCGGCCATGCCCATCGAGCTCGACGGTTTCAAGCGCGGATCCTTCACCCACGACGGCGCCGAACGGGACGTCTACCGCCGCGGCAGCGGGCCCGGCGTCGTCGTCATGAGCGAGATTCCCGGCATCACGCCCCAGGTCATTCGTTTCGCCGAGCGCGTCGCCGCCGAAGGATTCACGGTCTTCATGCCGCAGCTCTTTGGCACGCCCGGAAAGCCGTTCAGCACCGCCTACGCGGCTTCCCAGCTCGCGCGCGCGTGCATCTCGCGCGAGTTTGCGGTGCTCGCCGCGAACGAATCGAGCCCCCTCGTCGATTGGCTGCGCGCGCTCTGCCGTCACGTGCACGCCGAGCTCGGCGGCAAGGGCGTCGGCGCGATCGGCATGTGCATCACCGGCAATTTCGCGCTCGCGCTCATGGTCGATCCGTCGGTCGCGGCGCCCGTGCTCAGCCAGCCGTCGCTCCCGCTCGGCCTCGGCGCGGCGCGCCGCGCGGGCATGCACATCTCGGAGCGTGATCTCGCCGCCGTGAAGGAGCGATGCGCGTCCGGCGCGCAGGTCCTCGCGATGCGATTCACGCACGACCCTCTTTGCCCGGGCGAGCGCTTCGTGTCCCTTCGCAAGGAGCTCGGCCCCGCGCTCGAATCCATCGAAATCGACTCGGGTCCGGGCAACACCTGGGGCATCCAGCGACTCGCCCATTCGGTCGTGACGAACGACCTCGTCGACGAAGCCGGTCACCCCACGCGACAGGCGCTCGACCGCGTGCTCGCCTTCTTCGGCGAGCGCCTGCGCGGGTAAGCTTCAACGCCCCGTTCGCCGCCGGACGAGCCGCAGCGCGACGAAACCCATTACCACGACAACCCCAGCGCCGACGGGCCCCGGCGCGTCGCCCGCTTCGCCCACGCGACACCCCGCGCATCCGCCCTGCGGCGGCGCGGGCGGCGGCCCGGATGCATTCGTGTCGGTCGGCGCCGGGGACGCGGAGCCCGCGGGCGGCGGGGTCGTCTCGGGGGCCGCTGCATACATCGCCGGCGCAGGCACGAGCGGACCGCTGTCGATACGCGTCTCGCTCTCGTCGCGCTGGACGAGGGCGGCGAGCTCGATCCCGCCGCGCTTCGCGAACGCGAGCTTTTGCGCGGCCTCCGTGCCCTTGTGCGCCACGCCGCCCGGCGGCCCGCCCCAGATCCCGCGCCGCGGATTCGGACACGTCACGGCTCCGGTCCACGCGTGCCGGATCGCATAACGTCCCTGGAAGTTGTTGATGCCGCTCTGCACCGCGCCGGTCTCGAGCTTCGCTCCATCGGTCAGGAATTCCCGGCCGCCGACGATGGGCGGCGCCGCCCGGAACACGAGGTCCTCCCCCAGCCCGTCCTTGCCATATCGCAAATGCAGGCGCGTCAGGACGAACCCGCTCCCTCCACGCCAGCGCGGCATCGGCCTCGGCATGGGCGCGGGACCCACCGCCGGAGCACCGGGGGACGGCCCCGCGACCTGCTGCGCCTCGCCGATCGCGTCCGCGCCGAGCGTCGCCAGATCCGAGCCGTCGAGCGTGGGCCCGGGACAAGGATCACACGACCCCGCGTCCCACGCATACTCGGTGATCGCTGCCTTTGGCTGCCGCGCGAGCGTGCGGTCGAAGAGCGCCGCGTAAAACGCGCCGAAATCGTTCCGGACCTTGTCCTTGACGTCGAGGTTCGTCGGAATGGCGACGTTCGGATAGTTCGCCGTCTCGTACCGCTGCCCGCGCGCGAGGATGTGGACGATGAGGTCCTGCGTCCCCCCGGAGTTCACGAGCCCGAGCCGCACGGGCAGGGCGAACGTCTCGCTATCGTAATGAAACCGGAGCGGCGAGAGCATCGCCTGCCCATTCTCGAAGCGCACCTTCTTCGTGTCGACCTTGGCCACGAAGAACTTGCTGCCGCCCTGCACATAAGGGCGGAGCAAGGGCTCGGCGCCCGCGGGGATCTTGTACTTCTCTTGGCGGAGCCAGGTATCGAGCCCAAGCGAATCGCGCGCGCTCAGGATGACGACCTCGTACTCGCCCACCGTGAATTGCGCCTCGATGGTCACGCCGAGGTCGGCTGCGCTCTCCCTCGCGGGCCCCGAGGACATACGCCTCACGGTGCCCGGCGCGGCCATCGGCATTGGCGGCGGCAGCGGCGCGCAAGGGTCCTGCTCCCAGTATTCGACGAGCCGCGGCGCCGCGAGTTTGTCGACCTTGTCGAACACCGCCATGGGCAAGGTCTTGACGTTCTCCTTTTGCAGCACCACGGGCACCGGGACGACCATCGCGAAGTTTTCCGGCGGCCCCTGGTAGTTGTTCTGCATCGAGAGCACGGTCCGCGTGCCCTCGCGCATCAGCACGACCATCGTAGCGTTGTTGAAGAGCTTCGTGGAATCCGCGCCTGCGACATAGAAGCCGCAAAAAGCGTCGACGGAGGACGCGGTCGTGATCGCGGCGAGGGCGAGGGGAACGGCGAGGCCGAGGGCGCGCAGGCGGGACAACATGAACGCGATGTTCCCACGAGCGTTTTCCGTCACGCAAGGGCAAGATCGCGGCGGGGTGGACATCACGGCGCGATTCCGGTAGCTCTGGATGTCACGATCCCCGGGAGGAAAAACCATGCGCGCCGCCCTGCCCTGCGCTCTCCTTGCGCTCGCCGCCCTCGCCCAGCCGGCTCCCGCCGATGCGTTTTGTGGATTCTATGTGAGCGGGGCCGATTCGAAGCTGTACAACAACGCCACCTTGGTCGTCCTCATGCGCGACGGCACCCGCACGGTGCTCTCGATGCAGAACAACTACCAGGGCCCGCCCGAAGATTTCGCGATGGTCGTCCCGGTGCCGGTCGTCCTCGCCAAGGAAAACGTGAAGACCCTGCCCGCCGAGGTCTTCGGACGCGTCGATCGCCTCGCCGCGCCGCGGCTCGTCGAATACTGGGAGCAGGATCCGTGTACGCCGCCGATGCGCGCCTTGGAGTCCGTGCTCCAGTACGCGCCCTCGCCCACGTCGGACGAGGGGGGCCAGGAGGAAGAGGCGGAGCGGCACGGCGTCAAGATCGAGGCCCGCTTCAGCGTCGGCGAATACAACGTCCTCATCCTGAGCGCGCAGGACTCACTCGGGCTCGACACCTTCCTGCGCGGCCAGAGATACAAGATCCCCGCGGGCGCCGAGCCGTACCTCCGTCCGTACGTGACCGCCGGCAGCAAATTCTTCGTGGCCAAGGTCGACGCGAAGAAGATCCACTTCGAGAACGGCATGGCGCAGCTCTCGCCGCTCCGGTTCCATTACGACAGCGAGAGCTTCAACCTGCCCGTGCGCCTCGGCCTCATCAACTCGGCCGGCACGCAGGATCTCATCGTCCATGTCCTCGCTCGCTCGCGGTACGAAGTCGCGAATTACGAAAACTACGCCATTCCCACGAACGTCCGCGTCAAGGAGCCGGTGAAGCAGAGCTTCGGCTCGTTTTACGCGACGCTCTTCGACAAGGTCCTCGAAAAGCACCCGCGGGCCGTGGTCACGGAGTACGCCTGGGACGCGGGGTCCTGCGATCCCTGCCCCGAGCCGCCGCTCGGCGTCGCCGACCTCGCGACCCTCGGCGCGGACGTCCTGCCCGAGTATGAGGGGCGGCGCGAAGTCCCGCCCGAGCTCGCCAACGCCTTCACGTTGACGCGCCTCCACGTCCGGTACGACAAGAATGCCCTCGGCGAAGATCTGGTTTTTCGCGCCGCACCGCCGATCCGCGGCGGGAATGGCGTCCCCGATCCGGAGGGCAAGATGGAGCCGGGCGCGATGTCGAGCGGCAACAATTCTTTCCAGGGTCGTTACGTCATCCTCCACCCGTGGGAAGGGCCCATCGAATGCGAGACGCCTCGGCGCGGGATCTGGGGCGGACCGGTGAAACACATCGCTGGGGAGGGTGCTACCCAGGTCGCTACCAATACGGCGTTCGCTCCGCGAGGCGTCGAACTCGCTTCGTTCCTCGATTCCTCGGCGGGCGGCCTCGCGTCTCAGGAAGCAAAGCTCCCGAGTGGTCCGGTCGCGGAAGAACCTTTCCCGACGTTGCCCTCGAAGGGCGGCTGTGCGAGCTGCACGACGACAAGCTCGCGGGATGGCCTCGAAGCGATCTTCGGAGCCGCTGCGGCTGCGGTGGGGATGGTGCTGCGGCGGGCCTCTGCGCGCTCGAAGCGCGGCGCGGCCTGATCACGACACCTACACGAAGGAGCGCCTCTGGAGCGCCGCGCGTAGCTCGGCGACGAAGGCCTCATCGGCGACGTCTTTCGGCACCGCCCCGTGGGCGCCCAGGGATCGCGCCATCCGGGTGAGCACATTCGCCTCCATGTTGCTGCAAAGCAGGACGCGGACCTCGCCAAGCCCGATCGAATCGCGGATCATGCGGATCACGATCGAACCATCGAGCTTCGGCATGTTCACGTCGAGCAGCACGAGGTCGCAGCGCATATCGCGTATGGCCTGAAGGACGCCCACGGGCCCATTGTGAAACCGCGCCTCGAAGCCCATCTCCGCGAGCCTCTGCACGGCGCTCTCACCAAACCTCGCGTCGTCGTCGATCACGAGGACACGCGTACGTCTCATGAGGCCGCTGCTGCCCCTTCCCGAGCGCGGGGCGCCCACATCCTCGGACCGGCTGCCGTGCGACGGAAGGACGCTCGTAAAACCGTTCGAGGTGGAGCTACTTGAAAGGTATTTGGTATCATTCATGGGATCCGGGGAGCTCGGACCCCGTGATGCCGGTTGTAGCCCGCCCCCTACGGGCCGGCCATGAGACCAAGGTCCCATAACCTGTACGTCGACACACAAGCGCACGCACGACGTCAGGCGGCGATGCCCTCCACGATGGCGATGGAGTTCGCGGTCGGAATCACGCGAGCGATCTTCAGCCCGGCGGTATGAAAAAGGGCCGCGAATTCGGCTTCGGTGCGCTCGCGGCCGGGCACGACGGTCAGCATGCAGAGATCGAGCGCCTTGCTTGGGTGATCCGTGTTCCCTGGGGGCACGAGCGCGTCGACGACGAGCACGCGCCCTCCCGCGACCATCGCGCGCCGGCAATGTTTCAGGATGTTCATACACGTATCATCCGCCCAATCGTGAATGATCCGCTTCAGCACGTAGACATCCGCGCCGTCCGGCACGGAGGTGAAGAAATCGCCGGCCATGCGATCGACGCGCTTGTCGAGCCCCGCCGCCGCGATACGCCCCGGCTGCCCGACGACCTCGAGCCTATCGTAAAGCACGCCTCGCACCGAGGGATATCGTCGCAGCACCTCGACGAGCAATCCGCCGAGGCCCCCGCCCACGTCCACGACGCGCGAGGCGGCGCCGAAATCGTAGGCCTCGGCGATCGCCCGATTGTCCGCGTCCGAGACGCCAGCCATCGCCTTATCGAAGACCTCGCCGATCGACGGATGTTCGCTCATGTATTCGAAAAACCCAACGCCGTGCCGAAAGTCAAACGCACACTCGCCGGTTTTGACGGTATGAGGGAGATGAAGCGCGGCCTCCATCGTGGGCGGAAGCGTGCCGAGCTGCACGACGCCTTGCAGGGAGAAAGGCACGCCCGTGCGAAGGAGCTCGGCGGACGGCGTGAGGTGGAATCGCCCGTCATCGTCCTCGGCAAAGACGCCCTTCGACGCGAGCACGCGGAGGACACGGTAGAGCGACAAGGAATGGGCGTTCGCCTCGGCCGCGAGCTCCTCCGCCGTCTTCGGCCTCGATGCGAGCCGGTCTGCGATTCGGAGCTGCATGACGGCGTTGAGGGCGCCTGCATGAAAGCATCCCCAAGCGAGATCCATGATGATTCCAACGGGCGATTGCATGGATTCCATGGCATTCAGCGTATCAAGCGCGTTGGAGTCGAGCAAGGCACGTAGCCGACGGTTGACCCCCTCGCGCGGTACCGGATACCGTGCGGACGTTGGCTGAGCATCTGGATAAAAACCGTCCCGGCTCCGACGGCTCGGTGTTGCCCGGGCTCGACGGGCTTCGTGCTGTCGCCGTCGTCCTGGTCTTGCTTTATCACTAGCAGCTCGTGGGTCTCGGGCTCACCCTGGCCCTCGGCCTTTCGGTTCTCTTCATTTACGGTCCTACAGGGCTGCGCTCCTCGATTGGATACCCGATAGGCCTGAAACACGGGTATGCCTACATCTGGGGCTACTCCCTCATCAACGTGTCGAGCGTGCTGCTCATCGAGTGCCTGGTGCGCGGCGCTTTCCTGACCCGCTTCTTCGAGCACCCCGCCCTCGCCTACCTGGGCCGGATCTCCTATGGCGTCTACGTCCTGCATTTTCCCGTGCAGGCCCTGGTCGAGCGCGCCCTCCCGGCTTCATCCGTCCTCCTACGGATGGCCATGCAGTTCGCGTGTACCCTGGCGAGCGCGAGCGTGTCCTATCACTTCTTCGAGCTCCGGTTTCTGCGATGGAAGGACCGGTGGTTCGGCTACGCGAAGCCCCGGTCCGAGCGGGACGTTATCACGCAGAGCGGATGAGCCCGCTCACCCCTTCACGGCCCCCGCCGTGAGCCCCGCGATGATCCGCCGCTGGAAGACGAGCGCGAGCAACACGAGCGGCGTCGTCACCAGCACGGAGGCGGCCATCATCTGCCCCCAAGGCACCTCGAAGGCCGAGCTCGTCGTCGCGGAGAACGAAAGAATCGCGTGGGTCACGGTCCGTTTGTCCGGGGTCTGCATGAACGAGAGCGCGAACAGAAGCTCGTTCCAGGCGGCGATGAAGGAAAGCAATCCCGTCGTGACCATCCCAGGGGCCGCGAGCGGAAGCATGATCTTCGCGAAGAGCTGCAGCGGGGAGGCGCCATCCATGTAGGCCGCCTCTTCGATCTCGACAGGCACGGCTTCGAGAAACCCGGTGAGCACCCAGATGGTAAAGGGCAACGTGAAGACGAGATACGTCAGCGTCAGGGCCGGCAGCCGGTTGTAGAGGCCGAGCGCATTCACGAGCTGGAAGAGCGCACCGAGGACCGCGATCTGCGGAAACAGGGTCATCGACAGGATCACGTAAAGCACGAGGCTCCGGCCACGGAATCGGTACCGGCCGAGTGCGAACGCCGCGAGCGCGCCGATGGCGAGGGAGACGAGCGTCACGGAGCTCGCCACGAGGACGCTGTTCAGCGCCGCGCGGAGAAAATCGTCGTTCGCGAGGACGCGACGATAATGTTCCAGCGTCGGGTGCTCCGGCCAGAATCGCGCGGGGGTCGAAAAGAGCTCGGCGTTCGTCTTGAACGAGGACACGAGCGCCCAGCCGAACGGGAATACGAGATATACGACGAGGAAGACCACGGCCATCCCGAAGGCCGCTCGCCGCGCCACGCCCCGAGCCTTCATGTTTCCCTCCGCTGGAAGAGCGCGATGTAGATCACGATGAAGACGGCGATGACCAGGAAAATCGCGGTGGAAACGGCCGAGCCGTATCCCACGTCGGAGATGCTGACGAGGATCTCGTGAGCATAGGTGGCCAGGGTCTGCATGTCGGGCCGGCTCCCGAACATCACGTAAAAGACGTCGAAAACACGCAATGCGTCGAGCGTCCGGAACACGAGCGCGACGAGGAGGGCCGGCCGGAGGAGCGGCAGGGTGATCCGCGTGAACGCTTGCAGGCGCGTCGCGCCGTCCACACGTGCGGCCTCGTAAAGCTCGCGTGGGATGAGCTGCAGGCCGGCGAGCAGGAGCAACGCGACGAAGGGCGTCGTCTTCCAGACGTCGACGAGGACGGCCGCAGGGAGCGAGGTCCTCGGGTCCGCGGTGAATGCGATCGGCTCGTAAAGCAGGCCCAGGCGATTCACGAGGACGTCATTGAAGACACCATATACATCATTGTACATCCATTTCCACATCTGTGTGGATACGGCCGTGGGGATGGCCCAGGGCACGAGCATGGCGGCGCGCACGGCGGAGCGTCCCTTGAAACGCGCATCGAGGAGCAGCGCAATGCCGAGGCCGAGGGCGAGCTCGAGCACCACGGTGATCACGGCGAAGAGCACGGTGAGGAGCAACGCGTCGAGAAAAAAACCGTCGTGGGCAAGCTCCACGTAATTCGACAACCCCACGAAGCGCGCGGGCTCCTCGCTGCCGAGCCGGGTATTCGTGAGGCTCAAATACAGGGTGTCGCAGAGCGGATAAAGCGCCACGAACGCCGTCACGATCAGCGCCGGTGTGAGGAACGCCCACGCGACCCTCGCGCGCCTCTTCGCGCGGATCCCCGCGACCTCCGCTTGCCTCTCCGCCTCGCCCGTCGTCGTGCTCATCCCGTGTCCCCTCACCGCAGCGAGCGCCGGATACGCCGAGCGATCTGCTCCAGCGCCTTCTCGGGGTCTGTCCCGTAAAGCGCCTTGCTCACACCCTGGTAAAATGCGATTGAGACCTCGTTGTACCTCGCCCCCGCCTGGTTCGAGGGCCTCGCGACCAATGTCGCCCCCCGCACCCGCTCCAGGAAAGGCAACACCCGCGCGACGTCCGGATCGCTCTGCACGGCGGGAATCGTGGGGATATATCCGCCGACGAGCGCCCGGAAGCGCTGCACCTCGGGCGAGCAGAGATACCCGACGAACGCGACGGCCGCGTCGGGAAACCGCGAATATCTCGAAACACCGAGGGTCCAACCGCCCAGGGTCGCACTGCTCTCGTACCCGGGCTCGTGCGGGAGGGGCGCGACGTCGAAGCGCCCCTCGATGCGCGATCCCTTCGTGTTGCCCGCTGCGTACGCGTACGGCCAGTTGCGCATGAAGGCCGCATTTCCGCCCTGAAACACGTTGCGCGCGTCCTCCTCTTCGTATCCCGTCACGCCAACCGGCGAAATCGTCCCAACGAACCCGTGGAAGCGCGCGAGTGCCTGCGCGGCCCGCGGATTCTCCACCGTAGGCTCACGGCCCTCCAGGATCGCACCACCGCCGTAGGAATGAATCCATTCGAGTGCATTGCACGTGAGCCCCTCGTACGCCTTGCCCTGCCAGACGAACCCGGCAAACGAACGGCTCCGCGCGCGCTCTCCTCTCTGAATCGTCCGCGCCATCCCTTCGAGCTCGTCCCACGTCGCCGGGGGTGCGTCATATCCGTACTTCTGGAGCAGATCACTCCGGTAATAGAGCATTCCAAAATCGGTAAAGTAGGGCATGGCCACGAGCCGCCCTTGCACGGTGTCGTTCTTGATCGCAGCTTCGAGGTGCGTCGCCGCGAGGCCCCCGAGCGCCGCGCCGAGATCGAGCAAATGCGGGGCGAAAATGCCAGGCCACACGATGTCGAGCGAAAGGACGTCCACGTCGGCGGAGCGCGCCTGAAAGAGGCGCAGGTAACTCGCATATGTCTCGGTCGCGTCGCGCGGGCGCAGGACGACGTCCACGATGGCGCCCGTGTCCAGCGCGAACCGCCGCGCGAGCGCACGGTCGATCGCGGCGCCGATGCCGACCGACTCCGCGTAAAACACGAGCCGCGCGCCCGCATGCCGCTCGGCCCTGAGCACGCGCGGCGGCGGCATGCCGACCTCGGGGAGCTCTTCGGCCGCGTCCTCCGCGGATGGCGCACGACGACAGCCAGAAATCAACGCAGAAAGCGGGAGGACGGCCGCAGCCGTGAGGAACGAACGTCGGGTCTGCTCGCCTCCTCCGATGGACATGACGACATCGTTCCCTGATCGGGCAGCGACGTCAAACGTTTTGTCCTCAAACGGATCGCGTGCTCATTTGTCCGGAACGATCAGCCGCAAGGCGCGGGCGATGACCTCGATCGAAGCGCGCTCAGCGCGCGGGAACTCCTCGCCGTCGAGCTGGCACGGCGGGGGCGCGCCGCCTTCGGGGACGCGGAAGTGGACGTCGATCCGAGAAGCCCGGCGCGTCCCGGGAGGCGCGGTAGGCGCGACGAACCCGGCGCGCGCGAGTGGTCCGATGGAGAGGCCCACTGTGGCGCGCCGGAGCCAATCTTGCCGCGTGGGAAATGGGAACACCTCAAACAGGCCGTCATCGTGGCGTGATGTCGGATCGACCACCCATCCCCCTGCGTAGACGCGTGTCCCTCGAATCAAGAGTTCCGTGAGCCGCGCCTCGAAGCGCGCGTCGTCAGCGACGACATTCACCACGAAATCGACGTCCGGATTTTGCGAAGCGACGAGCGTGCGAATCAGAGCACCGGCATACACGAACTCGTCACGATAAAGCGCAAAAGCTTTCCCCAACCGCCGAGCCCGATCTCTGTCCACGTTACGCGCCGCAATCACCGCGGCGCCGATGCCAAAGCCCACCGAATCAAAAAATGTCGCGCGCGCAACCGTCCTGCCGGCGCCGTCCATCGCATGGAGCTTTCCCGCGTCGAGCCGCGTCTCCCGCCCGGCCGCGAGGACCCGCACGTTCCGCTCGAGCGCGCGCTCCCCGGCGCGCAAACCGAAGCTCCGACCATGGTTGTTCGCGGTCCCCGCGGGCAGCATTCCGAGCGCAGCCGAATCCCGGCGCGGGCTTTCGAGTAGCCCTTCGGCGACCTCGCGGAACGTGCCGTCGCCGCCCATGGCAATGACGCATCGATAAGGCTCTTTCGTGAGCGCATCCCGCACCGCCTGCACGGTTCGTCCGCCGGGCGCCGTCGGCAGGAGGCGGGCGGGGAGCCCTGCCGCACGAAGCAGGTGCAATGCGACGTCGATGCGCGCCGCATTGCGCCCGCTCTGGGCCATGGGGTTCGCGACGAGGAGGTGCGTGAGCGCCGTCATGCAGGGGCTGAGCTTACCCGATACGCACGGGCGTTTCACGCGCCCGGTCCCCTTCCCCTCGCGCCCGCGTTCGGATAGCTTCGGGGGCGTGCTCCCGCGCCCCGAAGACGAGATCTCGCTGCCCATGGAACTCGCGCCGATGCGGCGTTTTGCGCTCGACGGCGCGCTCCTTTGCTTCGATCGACGCACGGGGCTCACGGCCGTGTGTGAGGGGCCCGAGACGGCGCATCTCCGCATGCGCGCGCCGCGCGTCGTGCAGTTCTCGATCACGAACGCGTGCAATCTCTCCTGCACGTTCTGCTCGCGTGACGTCACGGCGCGAAGCGCCTGGAACGCGGAGGAGGCGTTCGTCCTCTTGCGCGATCTTGATCGGGCCGGCGTGCTGGAGGTCGCGTTCGGGGGCGGCGAGCCGCTCGTGTTCAAGGGATTCGCGGCGCTCGTGCGGCGCCTCGACCTGGAGACGCGCCTCTCCGTCAGTTTGACGACCAACGGTATACGCCTCGACGACACGATGATCGCGGCGCTCACACCCCACGTGGGGCAGATTCGGCTTTCGATCTACGACGACGTCGACCATCGGCCCATCCTGGCGCGGCTCGCCCGGAGCGGCGTGCGTTTCGGCGTGAACTGGCTCGTGACGCCCACGCGCCTCCCGGGGCTCGCGTCGTTCGTCCTCGAACTCGTGGAATCAGGTTGTCGAGACATCCTCCTTCTTTCCTACAATGGCCCGGATCACGCCTTGCACCTCGATCACACCGAAACGTCGGAGCTCGCCCGCGTCGCGCGTGTGCTCGGGCGCGGGCTCGCGGGGCGCGCGACGCTCAAGCTCGACATCTGCTGGGGCGAGCGCATGGCGCCCGTGCCGCGCCTCTTCGGTGGGCGTCCCTGCTCCGCGGGCCGTGAATTCGTGGTGATCACGAGTGAAAAACAGGTGAGCCCATGCAGCTTCCATCACCTGCGCTTCCCCGCGGAGACCGCCGAGGACGTGCTCCGCATATGGGAAACCCATGGTACCGCGCTCGCCGCGCCGGCACGCGAGCCTGGGTGCGCGCGGACGCCGGGGTTTGGTCTCGACGGCTCTCCGCGGCGATTACCGATGACGGGGTGACTCCGATGCGCATCTACCTCTACCAGGCATTCGCCAGCAACAACAGCGGCAGCTATACGCTGGTCGGCACGTTCAAAGACGAGGCCACGGCCGAAGAGGTCGCGCGCCTGCTCGCGGAGGTGAGCGCAGCGCATTCCGCGTGGCTCGAACGTCCCCGCGGGGCCGACGACGGCCCTTCCCCCCTCGACGAGCTGGTGAAGCGCGAGGGCTTGCGGGGAGACAAACCAGGCCGCGACGATGACTGGCCATTGTACGACGGTGGCCCCCAGGTGGTTGCTGCAGGCAAGCAGGTGCTTTTTTACTGCTCTTTCACGTTAACGATGCCGGCCGTCATCGGAGAGCTCTTTTATGCACGAGGCGGCCGCGTCCAGATGGAGCTCGACCATGCGCACGCGGAGATCGCAGTCGAGTTCGACATCTGGCTCCCGTACGATAAAATCAAGGACAAGGACGAGCGGCGGGAAAAGCTCGACGCCTTCGAGGCACGGCTCGCGGACGAGCTATCCGCCTGGACGAGGCGTGATGAAGAGGATACCCGCCCGCAGATCGAGCCGGCGTGGTATCATGGAGAGTGGGGCACCCGGCACGTGGCCGTGGTCTTCCGTGATCTGGTCGAGGGCGTGCAGGGCGTACGAACCCTCGCGCGGGAGATGGCGGTGGAGCTCCATTTCAAGGTATGGGAGTGCCCCCATGGAGTCCCCGATCCATTCGCGTTGCTTCGCGGGCCCAGGATTGAGGAGTAGGCGCCCGCCCTAAAGCGGAGATTTCACGTCGAGGGGATACCTCGCGAAATCGGTCCCGCCGCGCCCATCCCGCAAAACGAGCCACAAGAACACCCGTGAAGCCTCGTCGGGCGCGCTCCAGCCGTTCGACACCGTCGTCGCCAGGTCCTCGCTCGACCGCCCGGTCACGTCGCTCTCGAAAGCCCCAGCGGTCGTATACCAGGAGACCCGCAATGCCTCGCGCTGGTCCACGAGCGCTTGCTTTCTCGGATCGAAGGCAGGGTAGACCTCGGCGTCGTCGGCGCTCCAGCCAACCTCGAATCGCACGTCTCCACCCGCGGGCAAGGCGTCGAGCGACGTGGGCGCGCCATTCACGAACGCATGCAGCGGAGCGAGCTTCGGGTTTCGATTGGGCGCGCGCCGCTCCGCGTACTCCACAGCAACGTCGAGGGGCACATTCGGCAAGTTGCACGTGATCCGCTCCAGGACAATCGCGGTCCGCTCCAGGGCCTCCACGCGAACTGGCTGGTAAAATCCACCCGTCGCGTCGGGATCCCGCGGGCGGAAATCACCGGGAGGCGTCTCGGGACCGAAGAGCGAACAGGTATCGGTCGGCGTCGCCGCCGTCACGCTCACGGAAGCGCCCACGATGGGCCGCACGGCGTCTCCGAGACACGCGGTGCTGACCGAGCCGTTTTCCGTGAGCGGCTTGGGCGCTGCGCAAAAGGCCCAGCGCACAACGGCGCCCTGGAGATCGCCGTCCGGCGTCACCACGAGCGCCTCGTATAGGACGGGCGCGCCTGGCTTCGATTCGGGCGGCTCGCTGCGCACGGCGAGGATCCGCGGACCCGTCACGAGCGACTCCCGCTCGGCCTCAGCAGGGAGGCACCCCGCGACGACGAGGCACACCGTTTCCCACGATACGCGTCGCTTCACAGTTCGACCCTCGCCCCCAGAATGGCCAGCACCGGCAACCCCGAGATGAAACTCTTGCGGCTGAAATCGTAGTTGTAAATGATCTCCTCGGGGTTGTCCTGGTTCGTCACGTTGGTGACGTCGAGGGAAAGGACGACGGACGCGCGGCGCACGGAAATCGCCTTCTGCACGCGGAGGTCGAGGGCCTGGAAGCTCGGGAGGCGTGTTCCATTCTGCGTGCCGAAGATCGGCTGGAAGTGGCCAGCCGTTGTATCATGGAAAGAACCCACGACAGGAGTGCGCGGCGCGCCCGTGGCGTGACGGAACCGAACGCCGAAATTCCATCCACGCCATTCGTAGCCGGCTGTCGCCGTGAGCACGTGCGTCTGATCGTGATCAAAAAGCCGCGACGACGTATCCCCCTCATAACGTCGTTCGCTGCGGCTCGTGGTGTAGGCGATCCAGCCGTAGAATCCATTGCGGAGCAGCCTTCGCGCGAGGACCTGCACGCCGAAGCTCTCGCCCTCGCCGTCCTGCGTGAGCGCGGCCGCGAGATGCGGCGTGGGGAGCCGGCTGCGGACCACGAGGTCGTCGCGCGACACGAAAAAGCCGGTCACCTCGACGTCGAAGCCCGCGGGCAAGCGCACGGACGCGCCTGCACTCGCGTGCGCCGCGCGGGAGAGCACGAGGGTTGGCGCGCCGAACACCGGCCCGAGGTCCTCCGCCGACGGTGGTTGGTGGTAGAGGCCGCCGCTCGCGGAGATCGTCACATGCTCCACGGGGGACACGCTCACCGAGAGCCGCGGATCCAGCGCCGGCAGGAGCCGGGACGAGCCAATGCCGGGAGTTTGTCCCACGCGCGGCGTGCTGCGGGATCCCTCCACCAGAAACAAATCGGCGCGTAGCCCCGGCGTGACGAGGAAGGGCCCGAGCCGCAGCTCCGCGACGAGGAAGGGGCCGACATCGACAATGTTCGTACTCCAATCGTCCGCATTGACGTCGCTCCCGGGCGGCTGGCCAAAGACGTAAAGATCCCCTTCCCTCGGAGGCAACGTGAGCGAGCCCTGGCGGAATAGGCTCGCGCGGGACGCGAGGGCGTCGACGCCGGCCGTCACGGCAACGTTGCGCATGATCGGCGCGCGATACGAGGCTCGCAGCCCATACCGCCACGTAAGCGTGTCCCGCGCCTGCGGCACCCCGCCGAACGAGGCATCTCGCCGATCCCGATCCCGCCCGAAAAACGGAACGATGACGACGTTCGCGCCGTCGGGCAGGGCGCGCGTGTAACGCAGATAAAATCGTTGAAACGAACTCTCGGTCGATTCGACACGCGTGTTCGCGGGGTCGGATGACGGCTGCGTGCGCGTGAGCGCGTCCCCCGCGCCGAGGAGCACGGCCGAGATCTCCTCGTCCTCCCGGAGCGCGAGGGAGGCCTTGAGCTGATAATCGTGATACCGAGGAATGGGCACGATGTCGAGGACACTCGGCGGGGCCACGGCGGAGACGAGCCTATCGAAATGGCTCGCGCGGGCCGCGGCCGCGACGCGCACGCGATCCCCCACGGCGGCGCTCACCATGCCCGCGGCGTCGAGAAAATCTGCGCCGATCGAACCATGTATGCCCTCCGCCGGGAGATCTCGCGTGGTCACGCGGACGAGGCCGCCGAGCGCGCGGCCATATTCGGCGCCATACGCGCCGGGCGTGAGGTCAATCGCCTGCACGAGGCCCGAGGGGAGCACACCGCGAAGGCCATTTCCGTGATAAAGCGCCGGAATCTCGACGCCGTCCACGGTGACGCGGCTGTCGCCCGGCGCGGCGCCCCAGAGGACGAGCCCTCCCCCGAAAAACCCGCCCCGCGCGACGCCGGGCAAGCTCTCCACGATTCGAAGCGCATCGTCCCGGGTCCCTGCCACGCGCCGAGCCTCATCGGCGCGGACGGTCGCGCGCCCTGGATCACGTTTGCGTGGCGCCGCACGAACGGTGACCTCCGCAGGCTGTGGTTCGTCGGAATGGGCCATCCCGGAAAACGAGCACGCGGCCAGCACCGCGGCCATACACGCCGCGTGGCTCCTCACGGAAGATCGAACTCCACCGCAAGGACGCCGGCGCCCCTGTCGTGCGGCATGGCCTCGTCCGTGGGTCCGCTCTGTCCCGCAGAGCGCGCCAAGGAGACGCCACTCCGGAACACGTCCACCGACCAGTTCGCGAAGCCCTCGCCGCAGAGGGAAAACGTATCGACGCGGACGATGTAATGCCCGATCGGCGGGTCGTTCTTCCAGACGACGTTTTCCATGCGCCTGCCGTCGATGACGCACCCCGCATTGGAGTCGAAATCGAGGAGCGCGCCGGACTGCCACGCCGTGGGATCCACCGGTTGCCCGGGCGGCGGAGGCTCGTACGAATTGATGTTGCGCTTGTAGATCTCGACGCCGCGCGGATCGACGACGTGCAGGTCGAGGTCGGCCTCGCGATCCCACCGGAGCGAGACGACGAGGTTTCCCTCGGGCGCGGTGAGGGCCGTGGCTTCGAGCGCGTGACGGCTCGTGAGGCCGAAGTGGCCGTCCGCATCGACGGCGCGCACGAGGAGCTCGTACGACCCCGCGCGCATGTCGGGCGAAAACGAGAGCGAGACGTCGAACGTGGGGAATGCCGGCGATTGCACGTCAGGCAGGCCCGCGGGGACGATCCAGTATCCTGCATCCCCCGAGAGGCCGAGCGCGACCGCCGTCGCCTCCGGCGCCAGGGACCCCCGCAATGGTTTGTCGATCTGCCCTGTCCGCACGCGATTCGTGCCGAGGTTCACGGCGACGACGCCGGGCCCGCCATTCTCCTGCGGCATCGGCCCCTCCACATACGAGCCGGGCGCGACACGCATGTCCGCAAAGAGCCCCGGATCGGACGATACGCCGCCGCAGCCGACGAGCCCCCCAAAGATGAGCACGAGCGCGGATCGCCTCAAAACGACACCTCCCCGCGGATCGCAAGCGAATCGTCCCCGAGCGTGGTCGGCAGGCCACCCGCCGTGCGGCCGAGCGCGTTGTTCCGGTGATCGTATTCGAGGACGACGCGCAAGGCGGGAAAGGAGTTGTCGCGGGCAAACGTCCACGTGGGAGGCGTGTACCGGAGCGCAGCGGCGATGGAGACGGTGGAGTACGTGCTGTCGCGGGGCACGAGGTCCTTGCCGCGTTGCTCGCTCGCGTCCTGGTCGGGATTGTACCGATCGTAACGCACGCCGATCATCACATATCGGCCGAGCTCCTGGGCGATTCCGACATGAAAGCCGAGTTCGCGGAGATCACGGCCTGCGCCGATCGGATCGGCAGCTTCGACGCCACGATCGAGGTTTTGCGCGCGCACGATTTCTCCGAAGAGGCACGCTTCCCCGACGACGGGTAGCTTCGCCGTGACGCGCAGGTCGGCGCCGAGCGCGAAGCGGTCGAAGTTCTCGGAGGGCGTGGCCGCGGTGCCCGGAATCGCGCGAATCTCGGTCCCCTCCACGAGGCCATTTTCGTTCTCGTCGCGCCACACGAGGACGTCTTTCGTGCTCGGCGTGCCCCGGTGTAGGCCCGTGCCGGAGAGCGCGGAAAACCCACCCTGTACGCGCAGCCTCGCGAGCGGCCTCGTATCGACGCCGATGCGGCCGAGGACGTCCTTGCCTCCGTTCGGATCCCGCGCCGGGAAAAACACCTGCCCGACCGGCTCGCCGTTCATGAGGGCCACGGCATACTGAAAGACACGATAACCGCCGGAAAGGCGCAAACCCAGGTCGTAGTTGCCCGGAAACAGCGCGCGGCTCGTCGTGGTGCGTTCGAGGAAGAGGCGGCTCCGCTCGCGCTCGGGTCCTTCGATGCCAAAGGGAATTTTGAAGAGGCCGAGCGTGGCCATGACATAGGGCGGCGCCTCGACGTTCGCGCCTTGCCAGCGCGCCGAGACCTCGGCCTCGATGACACGCGCGGCAGGCCCCTCCACGGTGTTCGCGTCGAGCTCGAGCGCGCCGCTCACGATGTGTGCGCTCACCTCGGCGCGGAGGCGCGCACGCGTGATCGTGAATCGGTCCTCATTGAGCGGCGCGCCGGTCGCCGGGTTGATTTCGTCCTGCGACGATTGCCGATACGCTACGGCGTCGGCCTGCACGTAGCCCGAGAGGCGCAGGCGCACGGGGGGCTCGGATGGCTTGGGCTTGGTCTCGGCCCGCGCCGACCCGACCGCGCTCGCGACGAGCAGGCTCGCGAGCGCGATGAGCCGCCGAAATGCCCGGTCAGGGCAGCGGCGGAAGCGAGCCATCGGCATTCAAGAGGGGCAGGTTCACGACCTTGTCGACCTTCTCCGCGTCGGTGCAGGCGTTGATGATTTCCACGTGGCTCGTGGGCTCGGAGAAACATTCGGGCCCGCTCCCGCCGGCCCCGCCGCTCCCGCCGGCCCCGCCACCGCCGCCCGCGCCGCTGCTCGACGAGTTACCCGAGGGGTTTGCCGGCGGATTCTCCTCGCCGCACGCGCTCGTGAGCAGGACGAGGACGAAAAGCCCCTTGAGGACGTATTGCGTGTTCATTTCGCCTCGCAGAAGCCGTGCCGGCACTTGCCACCGCCACATTCGCCATCCCCGCCGCACGTCTTGCACGTCGCGCTGGGTTGTCCCACGCGGCTCTCGAAGAAGCAGCCACACGGCTCGGGTGCGCTATAGAGCGAAAGGTCACCGCCCTCGAAGAACCGCGTGACCGCCATCGCGCAGTCGGGGACGAGGCCCTTCGAGATCACGACATCGAGCGGGTCGAACTCCGGCGCAGGCGCGACGGTCTTCGAGAGGACCATGTCGACGAGGTACCGAACGCGGGGATTCGTCACGGTCCCCTGCGCGTCGACCGGCGCGAGATACACCGTGGGAGACCAGATCGTGTAATGGCCGTCCCGCACATTGCGTTTGTCGAAGGACGTCGCCGTGGAGTCGGGATAGTAGGCGTGTTTCTGCTTGAACGCCTGGAACGCGAGCGCTGCGACCTTGTCCCGATTGCCGTCGTAGATCTCGGCGCCGAGGATGCCGATCGTCTTCTCGGGGCTCGGCGAGGTGGCGACGCCGTTCAGGACCTCGGACGATTTGTCGAGCATCACCCCTTTCCATTTCGCGCCCGGCACGCCGATGGCCGCGGCCATCGTGAGCAGCGTGCTCTTCGTCGTCGTGCGGATGAAAAAAAGCGATTCGTCCGTCCAGGGCTCGACCTTTCCCTGCGCGCCGAAGCCGAAGACGAAATACGCCTCCTCCGCCGTGATCGCGCGCTGCGAGTTCGCCTCCGGGACGATGAAGACATACGGCTGCACGGGCCCCTGGAAAAGGCCGATCCCGGCGGGCGGCGGCGAGGGATCACAGGAGCTCACGAAGAGCGCCGAGATGGCGAGGTCGAGGGGGACGCCGTTCGGATCGATCGTGCACTGGGGCGCGGGCTTGCTCGGATCCCACGTCGGGTCCTCGGCGGCCGAGGGAATGTAGCGCGGGTTTGTCGTGAGCTTCGTGCCCTGGTACATCGCTTCGATGTTCGTGCACGAGCCGCTCGTCTGGTAGATGAGCGTCATCGGGCTCGCCTGCGAGGCGCGGAGCTTCTGGCCAAGCGCCTTGAGGAGCGGCTCCTGCGTGTCCCCGCTCTGGATGTAGACAGGGTTTGGCAGGGCGCTGCAATCCAGGGCGAGCGCCGCGCGTGGGGAAAGGAGCGCTGCGAGCGCCCCCAGCATCAAGGTTTGTCGGATCAATCTCAAGGGATGCTCCTTCCAAACTGCAAATGACCGGCGCTCGTCGCGTCGTACCCCGCGTGGTGAACGAGCCGGGCGCGGTATTTCCCGCTCTGGACGAGCTCGCAGAGCGCGAGGACGCGTCGGTCGCCAAGGTGCTCGGCGCGAAACACGAGGCCGTACGCCTCGGCCACGACGGGCGTGAACCCGAGCCCCGCGTGCGCGGCCCATGCGCGCGACGCGAGCGCGATCTCGGCGTCCCCACGCGCGACGGCCATGACCGCGTCCCTGTGGGAGCGATATTCCTCGGCGTGCGCATAGGCGCGCTCGGGCTCGACCCCCTCACGGGACAAAGCCTCGTCGATATGGTGGCGAATACCCGCGGTCCGCGGCCGCGACGCGAGCCTGCGCCCCGCGATGCTGGAGAGCCTGCGCAGCCGCAGGCCCTTGCGATGCGCGAGCCCGAGCTCACGGACGGCGAGGTGGAGCCATGCGAGTTTCTCCCCCCCGAGCGACGCAGGAACATGGTCCCCGTGGCAGCCCGCGCCGAGCACGGCGCCACGCTCCAGCCCGACGAGGCCGGTCGCATGATCGGCGAGGACGAAGCCCACGAGCGGGGCGGATCGATCACGGCCCTCATCGAACAAGGCCTCGATCGCGAGATCTCCATTCGCCGCGAGCAGGGGCGGAGGGGAGATCGCGGGCGCCTCCACCGGCGCGGCGGCAGGCGCGCCCCGGCTCCATGCGAGCACATCGGCCTCGTCGTAACGCCACTCGTCGCCGACGCGGCGCGCGGGAAGCCCCCGTTTGAGGAGCCGGTAGACGTGTTTCGGATGCACGCGGAGCAGCGCCGCGACCTCATGGGTCGTGAGCAAGGCCGCGGGCCGTCGGAGAGGTGCGTCGTTACCCAAGGTGGTCGGATGTTACCTAATGTTACCCGTGAGGGACAAAAGATCGCGACGATCGGGTCGGGCGCGACCTCGGGTTCCGTTTCGGGTGGAGGGATGCCGCGCCCGGTCAGGGCGCGGCAGGGAGGGGAAACGAGAGGGAGAGAATCAAGCCGACCGACGGCGACGGCGCAGGCCGAAGGCCACCACGACAATCAGGGCGCCCATGCCGCCGGCCGTGGACGATTCCGACGCGGTCCGGCAGCCGCAGCTACCGCCGTCGGTCGTTTGTCCGCCGCCCGCGCCGCCATTGCCACCCGCGCCACCGGCACCACCGGCACCACCGGCGCCACCATTGCCACCCGCGCCACCGGCACCACCGGCACCACCGGCGCCACCATTGCCGCCGTTGCCGCCTGCGCCGCCGTTGCCGCCTGCGCCGCCTGCGCCGCCTGCGCCCATGGAGGGCACGCACCACTGCATGGCCGTATCACACTCGTACTCCGGGGCGCACATGCTGTCGTCCGTGCAGCTCGTCGCGCACTTCGTCCCATTGCACGCATACCCGGGCACACACGACGTCTCTGTACCAACGGCGCATGTGCCATTGCCGTCGCACGTGGACGGGTTCGTCTGCGAGGTGCCCGTGCACTTGCCCGGCGCGCACTCCGTGCCGGACGCGTAGACCGCGCACGCGCCATTGCCGTTGCACTGGCCATTCTGGCCGCAGGTCGAGGGCACCTGGGCCGCGCACTCGTTGTCCGGATCCGTGCCGTTCTTGATCGAGCCACACGTGCCGTCCGCGCCCTGGCCCTTCTTCGCCGTCGAGCACGCCACGCAGCCGCCGTTGCACGCCGCGTCGCAACAGACGCCGTCGACGCAGAAGCCCGAGCCGCACTCCGACGCATTCGCGCAAGGCGTGCCCGGCGAGCCCGCCGGCTTGCAAGCGCCCGCCGTGCAGACATTGCCCGGCAAGCACTCGTTGCTGTTCGTGCAGGGGTTCTTGCACGTGCCAGCCGAGCAGACGTACGGCGCGCAGTCCTGCCCCATCGCGTCGTTCACGCACTGGCCCGTCCCATTGCAGATCTGGCCCGTAACCACGCTGCCCTGGCAGGTGCTCACCCCGCAGGAGGTGCCCTGCGGGTGGAGCTGGCAGGCGCCCGTGCCATTGCAAACGCCGGTTTGTCCGCAGCTCGACGCCGCCTGCGTCGCGCACTCGTTGTCCGGATCGACGCCGACAGCGATCGGCCCGCACACGCCGTCCATGCCGTTGCCCTTCTTCGCCACGGTGCACGCCTGGCAAACGCCGCCGCACGCCGTGTTGCAGCAGACGCCGTCGACGCAGCTCCCCGACTGGCAATCGGAGCTCGCCGTGCACGACTCGCCGTTGCCGAGCAGGCCCACGCACGCGCCGTTGACGCACGAGAAGCCGGACGCGCAATCCGCGCCCGTCGTGCACGACGACTTGCACATGTTCGCCCCGCACGCGTACGGCGCGCAGTTCGTTGGCATGCCGCTCGCCGCGCACGTCCCGGCGCCGTCGCAGGTCTGCGGCTGAAGCGCGCCGCCATTGCAGGTCGCGCCGCAGCTCGTGCCCGAAGCGTAGAGCTTGCACGCGGCCGCGCCGTTGCAGCTCCCGGTCGTGCCACACGAGCTCGCGCCCTGGTCGGTGCACTCGTTGTCCGGATCGGTGTCGACCTTGATCGGGCCGCAGACGCCGTCGGTGCCCGCGCCCTTCTTCGCCGCGGAGCACGCCTGGCAGGTGCTCGTGCAGGCCGCGTCGCAGCAGACACCGTCCACGCAGAAGCCGCTCACGCATTGCCCGCCGACCGAGCACGCGGCGCCGTTCGCGCCCGGGGAGGCGTCCGAAAGGATCCGCGCGCGGGCCCGCTCCGAGCCGTACGGCTGCTGCTGATCGAACCGGTAGTACGCTGCGAGGACCTCCTGCGACTTGCCCGCCGCGAGCTGCGGCCGGAGCTCGAGCTGGAGCGCGTCGTTCGCCACGACGAACCCGCTCGAATCCTTGTTCGTGCCGGTGCTCGAGATGCGCGCGCCGTAGACGTCTTGATAGTTCACGGTCGTACGATCGTCCTGCCAAACGACCCAGTACTGCGTACCGTCCCAGGCTGTGGTGGGGAAGTTCTGGGTGTTTGACGCGCTGCTCACGTTGATGCCGACGACGTCGAGCACCGTGCCCGCGGCGTTGACGCGGGCGCCGCGCACGTCGGAGGCGTCGTTCCAGGCGACGAACCAGTCCACCCCGTTCGACGCGACCGAGGCGTTCGTCTCCGCCGCGCCCACGACGGCCGACACGGGGATCGCGAGCGCGCCCGCGTCGAGGACCGCGCCGGCCGGCGTCACGCGCGAGGCGAAGATGTCGTTCGCGTTCGTCGGCTTGGTCCAAGCGACGAGGTAGTTCGTGCCGTTGTACGCGACCGCGGGCAACGAGCCGCCGCCGGTCGAGAGCTTGATGCCCGCGGGATCGAGCACGTTCGACGACGGCGCGACGCGCGCGGCGAAAATCTCCGCGCTCGTGGCGTCGCGCCACGTGACGAGCCAGTTTGTCCCGTCCGCGGCGACGGCAGGGTTCGTCTGGTGACCGGCCGCCGTGTTCACCGGGATGCCGCCGGCGTCGAGCACAGCGCCGGTGCTCGAGACGCGCGTGGCAAAGATGTCGTCGTTGCTGCTGCCATTACGCCGATCCTGCCAGGCGACGAGCCAGTCGACGCCGTTCGCCGCGACCACAGGCACGTACTGCGAGTTCGTCCCCTCCGAGATCGCGAAGCCCGCGGCATCGAGCACGGCGCCCGTGCTGGAGAGGCGCGCGCCCCAGATGTCGTTCGTGGATCCCGGGCGCGCGTCCTCCCAGACGACGAGCCAGTTCGTCCCGTTGAAGGCGGCGCGCGGAGAACGCTCGTCGTTCGCCGCACGGGAGAGCAACGTGCTCGTGGCGTCGATCTTGACGAGCGCGTTCGACAAGCGGAGCCCGTAGATGTCGGCCAGGTTGTTCCCTGCGACGCCACGCGTGTCGCTGAAGGCCGTATAGAAGTTCGTCCCGTCGTGCGCCGCGCCGACGGAGCTGCGGGTGCCCATCTCGCTCGTCAGCGGCGTGGCCGAGACGAGCACCGCGCCGCCCGAACTCACGCGAGCGCCATAGGCCTGGTTCGAATCGTCCCAGAACACGCCGTAGCCGTTGCCCGCGAAGGTGACGGTGACCTGCACGGGGTCGGACGAAGTGACGCCGTTTCCGATGGTGAAGCCGTTCCCCGCGTCCATGGGCGCGCCGGCCGACGAGATGCGCTGGCCGTAGATGCTGTTCGCGTTGTTGTAGTTGTCCCACGCGAGCAGCCAGTTCACCCCGTCCGACGCGATCCCGAGCTGCGAGTAGGGACAAATTGCCGAGCCGCTGCAGGCGACGATGTCACTCGCGTCGAGCACGGTGCCGGCCGGAGATACGCGTCGCGCGGCGACGCGGTAATAGGTCGACCCCGTGTAGGTGTTGAACGCGACGAGGTAGTTCGTGCCGTTCCAGGAGACCGCCGTGTCGTTCGAACTGTACGACGGCTGCGCGATGGCCACGGTCGATGCGTTCACCGTGCCGTTCGTCCCCACGAAGTTGCCGCGAATCTGGTTCGAGAGCGTGTGCACGACGAAGTAGTTCGTGCCGTCGAATGCGATCGACGGTTGGCTCTTGCCGCCGCCGGTCGTGACCGCGATCCCGTTCGGATCTTGCAAGACGCCGGCCGCGGTGACGCGGGCGGCGTAGATGTCGTCGGCGCTGTTCCGGCTGTCGACCCAGACGACCACCCAGTCCGTGCCGTTGGTCGCCACGGCCGGCTGCGATTGGTTGGCCTTCGCGACCGCGATCGGGATGCCCGACGTATCGAGCACGGTGCCGGCCTGAGACACGCGCACGCCGTACACGTCCGCCATGCTCTGATAACGCTCGTCCGTCCAGACGACGAGGAAGGTCCCGCCCGCGAACGAGACCACGGTATCGTACTGCGTTCGGTTCGCCGCCGCATACGCGGGCGTGTCGATCGCGATCTCAGGACCGATCACGGGATCGAGCACCGCCGGATACGCGCTCGCGTCGAGCACCGACGCAGGCACGCGCAGCACGATGCGCCCGTCCACGAAATCCGCGTCGACGTGCGTGCGCACGCCGTTCGCGTCGACCCACGTGGCCACGCCGTATCGCACGCCGAGCCCCGTCGCAGGATCCGCGAAGTGCAAGCCGCCCTCGGTCTCGCCGAGGAACGACTCGCCCGTCACCACGATCTTGACCTCGAGATCCCCCTCGCCCGTCGGGCGCTCGGCGAATTCGAAGCTCTGCTCGACGCCCTCCTCATCGTTCTCGAGGTGCTCGACCACGGCGCCGCGCTGGATGCCGAGGCTCGCGTCGGGCCGGACCGCGGCCTTTCCGGAGCGTCCCTCCGCAATCGATCTTCCGCCGCGGGTGATGCTCTCGAGCGACGCGACGAACGGCGCCGTCGTGCCCTCCTCCGGCGGGGCGAGGTCGCTCTCGCTCGGCCACACCGTGAGCGCCTCGGGGCTCGCCTTGACGGCGTACGTCGCGTGTCCCGCCGAGAATACGCCTCCCTCGGCGCGATACCCGAAGTGCGTCCGCCGCATGACCGTGTCGAGGTCGATCGCCTCGGTCGGGTTTGTCGCGGCTGCGGCCGGCGCCGTCGCGCCCGCCTTTCCCTGCGTGCCCGCGTCGCTCGCTTCGCTGCTACACCCTGCGAGCGCGGCGAGGATCAGGCTGTGACAAACCCAGCCGATCGTCGCGCCGCGGAACCTTTTGCGCGCGGCGCGCGTGAATGGAACGGATCGAGATTGCATATCTCCCACCAGGTGAATGCTCGCCCCGCAATACGTTGCCGCGGCTCGAACAAGCCGGGACCGTCCGGAGCGGCCGCATCGGACAGCACCGGACGGCGCACGTCAAGGCCGCGGAAAGGCATTCGGTGGCGTCACGTCCTGTCACCGGGTGTCGGTCCGTTCGAGCACGTGTCCTGCGATCCGCACGAAGAGCGCGCAGAGCGAGGCCACCAGTATGAGCCCCAAAGGTCCGATCCACGCAGCCGCGGCGTCGTGCCACACGAGGCTCGGCAACGTGATCGCGGATCGCAGGGCCGCGCGGCCCTCGTAGACGTCGGGCCGATAGATCATGACGGCCGTCGGCATGAGGGGCAGAAGCCAGACGAGGGATCCAACGAGAAGCGCGTGGAAGGCATCGCGCATACGCACGAGGAGCGGCAAGAGCAGCGCGAGGAGGAGCAGCGCGAACGCGGTGAGGAAAAGCCCTCCTCCGAGCGCGCCGGCGGCGCTGACCATGTCGCCCGGCGCGAGGTGCGGGAGGATCGAGAGCCCCGTGGCGATCGCGATGGCCGCGCCGGTGAGCGCCGCGGCGCCGAGAATGGGCCCTACGCGGGCGGCGAGGAGCACGCGGGCGTGGATCGGCTTGGCGAGCAGGACTTCGAGCTGTCCCTCTTCCCGCGCCGTGACGATGGCACCGAGCAGGCCGGCGAGCCCCACGAAGTAGGGCGCGAAATAGGCGGCCATCAGGTCGTTGATGAGCAGGACCGACGCGAGGCCCCGGAGGTCGAAGGCCTGTTCGAGGAAGTGAAGCGCGCGCGCGGGGAAACGCACGAGAAGGGCGTGGGTCCCGAGCACGCCGAGGCCGCCGACGAGCGCCGCCACGATCGGCGCGCGGCGCGGCGCGTGCCGTGCTTCGAGGAGAAAATAATCTCGGAGCGAAGCGGTCTCGGTCATGGTCAAGCCTCCATGCGGCGCACGCCGGCGGCGCCGATCGCGATCGCGGCGAGCGAGAGGAGCGAGAGCGCGAGCATCGGCGGCGCGAGGTCCTTCGGGCCGAGGTGATCGAGGTTTCCGAGGGCGAGCGCGCCGAGCGACATCGGGTTCACGAGCGTCAGGTTCCGCCACGCGGGCTGGTAAAACCCGATGAGCGACAAACCGAGGAGCAGGCCGAGCACGGCGAGCCCGATCAGCGCGGAGGCTCCGCGGTGCTTGACCCAGCCGGCGATCGCCGCGGAAAAACAGGTCGCGAAGATCGCCGCGAAGAGGTGCGGGGTCATCGCGGCGAGGAAGGCCAAGGGCCGGAAGCCCGGCACACGCGCGGTGAAGTACACGAGGCCGAGGAGCTGCGCGCCCACGTGGAGCGTGGCCATGACGGCGCACGCGCTGACGGCGCGAAGCGCGAAATACCGCGGCATCGAGAGGGGTTTGGCCGCGAGGATCGAGAGCACGCCGATGTCACGCTCGCGCAGGACGATCCCGCTCGCGAGGACGACCGGGAGAAACGCGATCATCTTGTTCATCGCGAGGTCGATCCACACGTACATGAAAAGCACGAACGGGCCGCCGTGGCCGAACCACGCGGCGATCGCTTCCTGCACGTGCGCGGGCGGGCGCGCGAGCATGACCGGAATGGAGAGCACCGCGTAGAGGAGCATGGCCCCGCAGAGCCACGTCTTGCGCTCGCGCAGCGTCGCGAGATAGTCGAGCCACTGGAGCCGGATCATGCCGCCTCCTTGCGCACGAGCGCGAGGTAGAGGTCATCCATCGTATGCGCGCCGTGCTGCGCTTTGAGATGATCGACGTCACCGAATGCGACGAGCCGTGCGCGATGCAGGACCGCGACACGCCGGCAAAGCGCCTCGACGTCGGAGAGGATGTGCGACGAAAAGACGACGGTGACGCCCTTGTCGCGTGCGAGCTCGCGGAGCAGCTCGAGCAGCTCGTGGCGGCCGAGCGGATCGAGGCCCGAGGTCGGCTCGTCGAGCAAGAGCACGCGCGGCTCGTTGAGGAGCGCCTGCGCGAGCCCCACTTTTTGCGTCATGCCCGTGGAAAAACCTCGCAACGCTCGATCCGCGGCGCGCACGAGGTCGAAGCGCCGGAGGAGCGCCTCGGTCCGCGCCGCGACGACGTCGCGCGGGAGGCCAAACATGGCGCCGACGTAATGCAAGAACTGGCGGGGCGTCATGTCCGGCGGCAGCGTGTAATGGGCCGGCAAATACCCGGCGGTGCGGCGAATCTCGATCGTCTCGCGCCCGACCTCGCGGCCGAGCACACGCGCCGTGCCGGAGGTGAGTGGCGTCAAGCCGAGGAGCATGCGCAGCGTCGTCGTTTTGCCCGCGCCGTTGTGGCCCATGAAGCCGAAGACCTCGCCGGACTCGACCGCGAACGTGACCCCGTCGACGGCCGTGACCTCTCCAAACCGCTTCGTCAGGCCCTCGACCTCGATTGCATGCGTGGTGGTCATCGCTTGGATCTCCTTTGGGGTGTGGGCCCGGCGCGTTTCGCGGGCGGTGGGCTTTTCGGCGCGGCGAGCCCCGCGCGGAAGACGTCGAGGATCGCGTCGAGCGCGCGTTCGGTCGAAAAGATGCCGAGCTCGGCGATCATGCCGAGGTGCTGCGGCGCGAAGCGCAGGACCCCGATCACGATCGGCACCGCGTCGCGATCGATGTCGGCGCGGATCTCGCCGCGCGCGATTCCCTCGTCGACCCAGCCGCGGATCATGGCGACCTGCGCCTTGCCTTCCTCGACCTTTTGCGAATCGGAGGTGAGCCCGAGCGCACGGAGGTCCGGGTCCTCGTGGAGCAGCTTGCCGAACATCGGGTCCGCGAGGAGCTGGCGATACGCGAAGCGCAGCGTGGCCACGAGGCGCTCGAGCGGTGACGCGATCGACATGACCTCCTCGGCATAACGAGCGCCGATCGCCGCGAACGACTGCTCGACAACCTCGCGCAAAAGCGACTCCTTGTCGGCGAACTCGAGGTAAAGCGCGCCTTTCGCGCAGCCCGCCTCGGCCGCGACCGCGTCGAGGTTCGTCCCCTTGAAGCCATGCTGGGTGAAGTGCCGCCGTGCAGCTTCGAGGATGCGCTGGCGCCGCGCAGGATCGCGTGGCTTCTGGCTACGTCGTGCGACCATCACGACCACGGTGACTCATCTGGTCGTTCGAGTCAACTTCAAGCATGCGAGAGCGAGCCCGCGGGGTTCGCGAACTCGCTTCCGCGGGCGTGGGGGCTGCGCTCAGTCGATCTTTTCGCCGCGGGCCACGGTTTTGCCGTCCGCTGTCACGGCGACCTGAAGCTTCTCTTTCCCTTTTTTGATCTCGGCCTTGTAGTGGATCTGGCCGTCCTTCAGCGTGAGCTGCTCGACCTTCTTGATCTCGCCCCCTTCGGCCCAGGTCCGTATGGCGTTCTGCGCCGCGGTCGGCAGGTTTGCGAACGCGACCTCGGTCTTCTTGGCGTCCTTGTATTGCTCGCTGAGCGTCTTCTGTGCGTGTTCGTCGACCGCGAGGGCGGGCGACGCGATCAGCCCGATCGCGAGCGAGGCGAGCAGGGCCCGGAACATACGCTTCATGATCGTCTCCTTCCGGTTGGATGCCTGCCGCGGTCTCCGCGGAAGGCTCCCGCCCCGCACATGCGAGTCCGGTGCCGATTGCCACGTGAACGTGACGCGCAGCAATCGCATCCCCGTAACGCTCGGAGAACGAAAGGAGAGCAGCACGAGGGCGCCCTCGGCCCTCGCCGCGCCCCCGTTCAAAAGAGGTTCAAGCCGCCCGCTCCTCGCGCGCGGTCGCGTCGAGATAGGCGCGCCCCACCTCGGATTCGTCGAGGAAACCCACGATCCTGCCCGCCTCGTCGACGACGGGCACTTCCCGCACGCCCTGCGCGAGCAGCACCTCGGTCGCCTTCCTCAAATCATCGTCCGGCCGCACGGTCACCGGCGGTTGCATGGCATCGGCGGCGAGGGTCAATGGTTCGAGGTCCCGCTCCGTCGCCAGCAGGCGCACGACGTCGCTCGTGATGACCCCGGCCATTTTCCCCTCCCCGTCGAGCACGGGAAACACATCCTGCCAGCCCGTGTCCGAAGCGAGGCGGAGGACCTCGGGCACGGGCGTCGCGAGGGCGAACTGCACGTAAGGCCGGCCGGCGATCATCACATCAGCGACCTTGAGGGAGCCGAGCACGTCGAGCACGCCCGGCGGATGCGCGGGGGAGTCGCGCTGCGTGGGAACCTGCGCCGAATAAAGCGAGCGGTCGCGCAGCGCCACGAATGCAATGCCCTCGGCGAGCATGAGCGGGACGAGCAAGTCGTAGCTACCGGCGAGCTCGCAGACCATGACGAGCGAGCCGAGCGGCACGTGCGCGACGCCCCCGTAAAACGTGCCCATGCCGACGAGCGCGAATGCGCCGGGATCGATGCGCGGGTCGCCGATCGAGAGCGCCGCGATGCGGCCGAACGCGCCCCCGACGAGCCCGCCAATCGCCAGGGAGGGAGCGAAATCGCCCGCGCTGCCGCCCGTACCGATGGTGAGCGAGGCCGCGAGAATTTTGATGGCCGCGAGCGCCACGAGCAGCTCGACGGCCTGCCATCCCTCGGGCAACCACGACGCGCCCGTGATGGCCACCTGCGCGGCGCCATACCCACCGCCGAGCACGCCAATCCCCTGCCCGTCGGGCACGACGTGCCGCCCGGCGAGGAGCAAGAGCAAGGGCACGGCCACGAGCCCGAGCGCGAGGCCGCCGACGCCGGGGCGCGCCCAATCCGGGACCGGCAGGCGCGCGGACGTGCGCTTCACGAACGCCATCACCTTGAGAAAAACGATGGCGCAGAGCGCGACGAAGATCGCGAGGAGCGCATACAGCGGGAGGTGCGCCGGGACAAATGGATACCGCGGCGCGTGCGCGAAAAGCGTGGCCTCGCCGAAGACGGAGATGAAGACCGAATACGATAGGACGCTCGCGAGCAGCGCGGGGACGAGCGCGTCGCTCTCCACGTCGTCACGATAAAGGACCTCGGTGGCGAGCAGGGCGGCGCCGAGCGGCGTCCGGAAGATCGCGCTCATGCCGGCCGCGACGCCAGCGATCATGAGGAGCCGCCGCTCGCGCGCGGAGACCTTCAAGGTCCCTGCGACGAACGAGCCGAAGGCCGCGCCGATCTGCATCGTGGGCCCCTCGCGCCCGCCCGCGCCGCCGGTCCCGAGCGTGAGCGCGGAGGCGAGCGCCTTCACCCATACGACGCGACGCCGGATGAGCCCGCCGTGGTGATGGAAGGCCTCGATCATCGCGTCGCCGCCGCCGCCGCGGCATTCGGGCGCGAGGCGCGTGAGCAGGCCGCTCGCGAGGCCGCCGAGCGCAGGCAAGATCATGAGGAGCCAGGGACGGAAGGACCCCATGCCATGCTCGCCGAAGAAGGACTCCCCCGCGGCGCGGAGGGCGCGGTAACCGGCGAGGCCCGAGAGAAAGAATCGATCCAAAACCTCGATGGCCGCGAAAAACACGACCGCGACGACACCCGCCCCGACCCCGACGAGCGCGGCGTGGAGCAAGGTGCGGCCGACGAGGCGGAGGTCGATGGGCGAGGCGTCGACGAGGAGCGCGGAGAGCAGGCCCTGCGCGCGCTGCGACGGGAGGGGCGTCCGTGTGGCGGAAACGCCCGGTTTTTCCGGAGATGGATCCATTTCGCAGCAGTTCGTCTAGAGGGCCGCCGAGTCTAGCACGCGGGCCACGGAGCGTCCGTGCCTTCGTGCCAGACATATTTGCACTCAAACGAACATCGTACGAGATCGTACTTTATGGAGCGGTCGAGGACGGCGCCTCGGTGAGGGCGCGGCGGCAGCGTGCAGCAACGAGCCGTCGATCCAGGGCAGGACGGCCTCATCGTGGGCTCGTCATGGCCCCCACGGCGGCCCGCGCGACGTCGGCCAAGGCTGCCTCGCGCGTCTCCTGCGGCGCGCTCGACTCCGTCAAGAGGGCCACGATCACGAGCTTGCGCCCGTCCGGCAGCGTCACGATCCCGATGTCGTTCGTCGCGCCATTACGTCCCTCGGTATCGTCGGATGACCCCGTTTTATGGGCCAAACGCGCGTCCGGCGGCAGGCCGGCGCGGAGCCGGCGAGGACCGGTCTTCGTGCCGTGCATGATGTCGAGCAGGACGCGCGTCGAGGCCGGCGTGAGCATCTCCCCGCGATCGAGCTTCAAGAGAAAATCCGCGGCGGCCTCGGGCGTGGTCGTATCACGGGGATCTCGCAGATAGGCCTCGAAGGCACGCACGTGTTCGTCCTTCGGCAACCGCTCGACCGCGGCGTCCATCCCCTTGCAGGTGGACATGGCAGGCTCGTACGCGGCGAGCCCGTGGAACTGGAGCTGCAAATCCCGCTCGTAGCGATCGACGTGCAGCGCCGTCACGCCCGACCGGGCGAGCATGGCATTGACGCTCTCGGGGCCGCCGATCTCGTGCATGAGGACGTCCGCGGCCGTATTGTCGCTCACGGCCACGGATTGCGTGAGCAGGTCGAGCACCGAGAATGATTGCGTTTCGCCCTGAAATGCCTCCGCGAGCGGGCTCCAGCAGACGCTCAGTTCGTCGCGACGCACCTCGATCTTCGTGTCGAGCGAGAGCGCGCCCGCGTCCACGCGCGCGAGCACCGCCGCGGCGAGCGGCGCCTTGAACGTGCTTTGCAGAGGAAACCGCTCACCGGCGTGATGCACCCAGCGCTGCCCCGAGCTCGGCTCGACCACGGCGACGCCGAGCCGGCCCCCCGCGCGCGCTTCGGCCGCAGCGACGTCCCGTTCGAGGCGCGTCACATCGAACGCGCGAGGCGGGGCGGCACAAGCGCAGAGGAGGAGAGCTGCAGCGAGGAGTGACAAACGTTGCATGATCCGCGACGAACGCACCAGGCCCGTGCCACATTCCCGCGACGGCGTACGTCGAGGATACCCCTCGGACAAACCACACGATTGACGCGCGCGCGCCCGGGTCCAAGGTTCGGCCAAAGGGGGGGTCGGTGGTCGAAATCAAGCGGACGGACGATCTCGAGACGAGCGAAGATCTCGCCTTCGAGCGCACGAGCATGCGCGTCCGTCGCGTCGGCAGGGCCTTGCTCTTCCTGTTCGTGCTGCTCGCCGCGCTCGGTCTCTTCGGGGACGGTCCATTGAGCCACGCCCGCGCCGGCGACGCGTCCGGGCTTTTCGTCCGGTACGAGCGTTTCCTCCGCGTGGACGGCACGACCCGCTTCGAGATCCACCCGCGCGTGCAGAGCTCAGCTGCCCCGCGCCGCCTGCGCCCCGTGCGCCCCGGTCTCCTCCGCTTCTCCCTCGCCGAGGAGGGCAGCCCCGCGCTCGATCTCTCGCTGTTCGTGTACCCGTGAGGCCGTGGCCATGAACCTCGTCGTGCGCGCCGTCTGCGTTTACATGGCCCTCCTCGTCATCTTCCGCATCGCGGGCAAACGCGCGCTCGTGACCGTGACGACCTTCGATTTCCTGCTCCTGCTCATCATCAGCGAATGCACGCAGCAAGCGCTGCTCGGGCAGGATTCCTCCATCACGGGCGCCATCATCCTCGTGGGGACGCTCGTGAGCCTGGAGCTTGGTTTGTCTTGGCTCAAGTGCCGGAGCACGAGGTTCGAGCGCTGGCTCGACGGCACGCCGCTCGTCATCATCGAGGATGGCCGCATTCTGCGCGAGCGCCTAGCCTGGCTGAGCGTCGATGAGAAGGACATCTCCTGGAGGCGGCGCACGTGCAGCACGGCCTTTTGCGCCTCGATCAGATCCGCTACGCGCTCGTCGAGCGCAACGGAGAGATCGCCATCATCCCCTGGAAGGAAGGGCGCTAAAGCTCAAGCCTGACCGTCCCACGCGCTCACTCCGCGCCGCCGAGCGCCTGGAGCGTCTTGCTCCACTTCTTTTCGGCCGCGATCTTCTTCGGCGACCGCTTGTCGTGGTCCGGCTTCGCGGTCCCGGACCAGCCAGCGCCCATCAGGAGCGTGACGTTCTTCGCCGCCTCGTCGTCACTCTTGCCGAACTGCACGGCCTCCCATACCGCGAGCTCGCCGCGGGGGCACGCGTCGGGCTTGATTCCGTGGTCGATCGCCGTCTTGGTGAATTCGTAGCTCCGACCGACGAGCGGACAACGGCGGTGGGCCTCGGGCCGGGTCGATTCGCGCATGTCGGCGCCGGCTTCGAGCAGAAGGGCCAGGGCGGCCGCATTGTTGTATTGCGCGGCGCGGCCGACGGCCTCGTCGAGCGCAGAACGGTCCGGCTTTCTGGCGAGCTCGGCTTTGACGTCGTCGAGATCGCCGTCGGTCGAATAATACGCGAGCATGCTCCCGTAGGTCGCGGTGAGCGCGACGATCTGAAGACCGCGGCCGACCATGACGAGCAAGGCGAGCGCGCCGAGGAGGATACCGGCCCGCACGAGCGGCTTGCCTTTGGCCTCGGTGAACTTGCGGCGAACGAACCCGCCGAAGACCGTGAGCGCGACGATGAGCACGCCGGCCGCCGCGAGGCCTATGACCTCGTCCCAGTGCTTCGGCAGCGGCGTGCTCGTGCCAGACACCGAGAGCGCGAGATTGAGGTCGAACGCGGTGTTGAGCACGCCGACCAGGGCGACGAGCACGCAGGCTCCGCCGATGAGGATCCCCAAGAGCCCGACAATACCCACGTCCGATGATGACTTCGACTCCGCCATACGCCGCTCCTCGTTCGTCGAGCCGGACTTATCGCAGAAAGCCGCCCCGATGGGAACAGGGAGCGCCGTGGCGACGAAGGTGGAAGATGCCAAGGGGTACGCCGGTGCAGGTGTTCGCAGGATCCACATGCTGGGCGCATGCGGCGGTTCCTGGCTTGACAATCAACCTGGTTCTCCGCTGATCTCCTCCGTTATTACGGACGACAGCCACGCTGCCATAAAGCTCCAACGCCTCCCTACGAGTCAGCCATGAACAACCCTGTCGGAACGAGCGACCTCTCGGCGCAAATGCGCGCCTTGAGCGTCTACAACATGTGGATCTCGCGGATGATCTACGTCGCGGCCAAGCTGGGAATCGCCGACTTGATCGAGGAGGGCCCGCGGAGCAGCGAGGACCTCGCGGCTTCCTTGGGGGTCGACGCGGGCGCGCTCCATCGGATGCTCAGGGCCCTCTCCGGAGCAGGGGTCTTCGCCGAGCTACCGGAGAGGCGGTTTGGCTCGACGCCCCTCGGCGCGACCCTGCGCACCGGCGCCCCCGGCTCCATGCGCGACTTCATCCTGCTGTTCGGCGGCGACGTCTACGCGCGCGCCTGGCTCGATCTGCTCTCCAGCGTGAAATCCGGGAAAACGGCCGTCGAGCACGTCTTCGGTGCCCCGCTTTATCCTTATCTCGCGGGCCACCCCGAGGACGCCGAGCTCTTCGACAAGGCGATGACCAGCTTCACCTACGTCGATACCAACGCGGTCGCCGCCCGTTATGACTTCTCCTCGTTCCGCACGGTGGTCGACGTCGGCGGCGGTCATGGCAGCCTCCTCGTCGCCGTCGCCGAGAGAAACCCAGAGCTCCGGGGTATCCTCTTCGATCAGCCGCACATCCTCGAAGGGGCACGGGCGCGGATCGCCGCGAGCACGAGCGCGGCGCGCTGCGAGGTGGTCGCCGGGAATTTCTTCGAGGCTGTCCCCAGCGCCGACGTCCACATGCTCAAACACATCATCTGCAACTGGGACGACGACGCGGCGATCCGAATCCTGAAGTGCTGCCACCGCGCGCTCCCGCCGGGCGGGCGAATCCTGGTCATCGAGTCCGTGATTGGCCTCTCTGCGCCCGCCGAGCTGCTCGACGTCCACCTGCTCACGGTGGTCGGCGGGCGCATGCGCTCCGAACAAGAGCACCGGGATCTGCTGGACGCGGCGGGCTTCCGTCTGACGCGCCTGCTCCCCACCGACGTCGGCTTGCAGCACGTCGTCGTCGAGGGGACACGCGCGTCATAAAGCGGGCCGCGCGACGAAGGGGGGACATCACCAGAAAAACTCTGCACGTTCGAGGTGGGACCGTGGATCTATCCTTCGACCCGCGTCATCCGGACTTTATCGAAAATCCTTTCCCGGCGCTCCTCCACCTCATGGAGCACGAGCCCGTCTTCTGGAGTGAGAAACTCCATGGATGGGTGCTCACGCGTCATGAGCATGTGCGCGCGTCGTTGCGTGATCCGCGGCTGTCGGCCGATCGCGTGCGCCCGTTCCTCGCCCATTACAAGGGTCCGGAGCGCGGGGTGGTGCAAGACCTCGTCGAGCGCCTGTCGATGTGGGCCTCGTTCAACGAGCCGCCGGTGCACACCAGGCTCCGCGGCCTCATGAACAAAGCCATGACGTTGCCATCGGTCCTGGCGCTGGAGCCGCGCGTGCGCGCGCTCGCCGACGAGCTGATCTATGCAGCGCTCCAGCGTGGCGAAATGGACATGATCGCCGACTTCGCGTATCCGCTCTCCGCGACGATGATCGCCGAGCTGTTCGGTGTGCCGCGCGCCGACGTCCCCTTGCTGAAGAAGTGGTCCGACGAGCTGGGCGCGTTCATCGTCCAGTCGCGCACGCTCGCCAACAAGTACGCGATCGCCGCCGGCGGCCTCCGCGCCATGACGTCCTATTTCGAGGACGTCATCGCGGAGCGGCGTCGGCACCCCCGGGAGGACATGCTCTCGCGTCTCATCGCAGCCGAGGAGAAAGGCGATTTCCTGAGCGCGGAGGAGCTTTTCGCGTGCTGCGCGCTCCTCTTCTTCGCAGGGCACGAGACCACGACGCACTTGCTCGGCAACGGCATGATCGCGCTGCTCCGCCACCCCGAGGCGCTCGCCGAGCTTCGGGATCGGCGCGCCGACACCATGCTGATGAGCTCGGCCGTCGAGGAGATGCTGCGCTGGGACGGGCCCCTGCTCATGATGGCGCGCGTCGCCGCGGAGGACGTCGAGCTCTTGGGCAAGCGCATCCTCGCAGGCTCGCGTGTCTTCCTCATGATTGCCGCGGCAAACCGTGATCCGCGGGTGTTCCCGGATCCGGATCGCTTCGACATCCACCGGCAGGACAACCGGCACATCGCCTTCGGCAACGGCATTCACTATTGCATCGGAGCGCCGCTCGCCCGCCTGGAAGCGCGCGTCGCCTTCCCACGTCTGCTCGAACGCTTTCTCGCGCCTGAACTCGCCACATCGAAGCTCGTGTGGCGGGACGCCTTCGTGGTGCGTGGGGTCGATCAGCTCCCCATTCGTTTCGCGCGGCCCGCCCCTGCACCAGAACCTTGAACGCTACCCCTGCCCCTCCCCCGGGACGCGCGTCGCGTCCGTTGGAGGTGCAAGGATGTCACCGCGCACGGCGCGGGAGAACAGCTTGTGCCATTGCGCGATGCCGAGGTCCGCGCGGACGAGTTTATGATCACGCACGTCCGGCTCGCGGGGCGACGTCGACATCAGCATGCGCTGATCATCGGGCTGCACGAGCGTGAACTCGGCCCACAAAGAGAGCGCCGCGAGGAGCTTGCCTACGACAGGCAGCTCCACGAAGTATCGCGCAAAGATCCACGTCGCCTCGCGGTCGACCGGCGTGCACGCGACGATAGCGCACAAACGCGGCCCGAAGCGGAGGAACACGAGCCCAGGCAGCCGCGCATCGATCCAAGCGCGAAAACCACGCTCCGGGCCGTCTCCGGATCTCCGCAACGCGCCGAACGTGCGCACCGAGTTCCCCTCGACCTTCACCTCGTACGGGTCGAGCCGCGTCCCGATGCCACGCAAATATCGGCCGTGCGCGAAGGGCACGTGGTGCATGTCGAGCATCCCCTCCATCACGCGGAGCTGCGGCAGCGGCCACACGGTCTCGTGGTCCCACGCATGTCGATCCGTTTCAGGCAGCTCCTCGAACCACGGCAGCGGAGGCCGGTCCGAAGCGCCGTCCCCGTGCCATAACCACACGAGGCCGCGGTGCTCGCGCACCTCGTATCGGCGAATCGAAAGATCACGTCGGCTCGGCTTGCCTTCGGGCTCGCAAGGCATCCCCGTGCATTCGCCCGCGGTCCCGAAACGAAACCCATGATACGGGCATGCGAGCTCGCCCGCGATCACGCGGCCAAGGCCGAGGTCTGCCCCGCGATGGGGGCACCGCGCGTCGTGGGCCAGGATTTCGCCGGTCGCGCTGCGCCAAAGGACGAAGGACCGGCCCAGCCGCCGCACGGTCCGCGGTCGCTCGCGGACGTTCCGCGCGGACGCGATGGGAACCCAGCAATCACGCGGGAGCGGCGGCTCCGCGCCTTCGAGCATCGGAAGCGAGTGTCTTTCGCCGCGCGTCCGTTGTGGCATGTTCATGAACCCCTCGATGGTCGAGGATGCGCACGCCGAGGACCCTCGTCAGTGACATCGGACGCCAGAAACGCTGACTTCACGCGACAACCGACCCACAACGCGCGCCTCGCGGGCCGCATCGTCGATGTCGCGGCGGCGAGCGGAGCGGATCCCGCGGCCCTCTGCCGCGCGGCAGGTCTGTCGGGCATCGACCTCGGGTCGCCGGAGACGCGCGTGCCCCTCACCTCGATCTACACGCTCGTGGAGAACGCCGCGGCCGCGGTCGGCGCGCCGCTCTTCGGCGTGAAGGTCGCGTCCGGCGTCGATGTCGAGATCTTCGACGTGCTCGGCTTCCTCGTGCTCACGAGCCCCACGTTCGGCGTGGCTATGGAGCGCATCCTGCGGTACCAGCGCCTCTGGAACGACGGCGAGCGGTATTCCCTCGTCGTCGAGGCCGGGCGCGCGCACCTGCGGTACGAACCTTTCGGCGCCGCACGGCCGGCGCACCGCCTCATGGCCGAGATGTTTGCCTTCGACGTCGGCGTGAATGCGCCCAAGCTCGTCGCCGAGCCCGTCTTCCCCGAGGTCATACGATTTCGAGGCGAACCACCACCCGACCATGCAGCTTATGAAGCGGTATTCCACGCGCCCGTGACCTTCGCGTCGCCGATCGACGAGGTGGTGCTGCCCGTGGACCTTTTCGAGAGGGCCATGCCGCTCGCCAACGAGGCCATGCACGCGTATTTCCAGCGCCACGCCGACGCGGCGCTCGCGCGGCTCGGCGCCGACGCTTCGCTCCTCTCCCGATTACGCACCTTCGTCGCCGATCGCTTGCCCGAAGGCGGCGCCTCCCTCGCCGCGGCCGCGGCTTCGCTCGGCATGAGCGGCCGTACGCTCCAGCGGCGTTTGCACGCGGAGGGCACGTCCTTCGAAGGCCTCGTCGACGGCGTCCGCCGCGCACGCGCCATGGCCTACCTCGACGCGCGCGTCTCCCTTGCAGAGGTCGCCTATCTCCTTGGGTATGCGGAGCCGAGCGTGTTTCACCGCGCATTCAAGCGGTGGACGGGCATGTCCCCCGAATCGTGGCGAGCGGCGAACACGCGCGGGACGTCGCGCTGAGGGCTCAGCTCGGCGGTGGGCCCTCGTTCTCGAGGTGCTTCTGCAGGAGCCCGAGCTTGTTCCGCGCGGAGAGGACCTGCTGCCGCAACGACTCCGCCTCGCGCGAGAGGTCGTGCGCTTCGGCCTCGCGGGCGTCGTGCATGAGCTTTTGCGCGCCCTCGACCACCGCGCCGAGCCCTTCGAGCGCCTGCGCGATCGAGGCCCGGAGCTCCGTGCGATCGGAGCCGTCCCCGGGCTCGCGTTTGACCGCCGCGGCGCGCTGCATGATCACGTTGACCTCGGCTGCCCGCGCGCCGAGCTGCGCGAACCGCTCACGCAGCGCCATGAACCTCGCAGCGCACGCGTCGATCTCGACCACGCGCGCGTTGATCGTCGCTGCCGCGGCGGCCTGCCGGTCGCGCGCGGCGTTCACGGCCTCGACGAGCGACTTCAGGTGTTCGGCGAAGCGGCTTTGCGAGGCCGCGGCGTCGCTCGTGGCCCGCGCCGCCTGCTCGAGCCCCTTCTGCGAGTTCAGCGGCGCCCGCCCGACCCCCGCGGCGAGCTCCTCGAAGCGCCGCAGCTCTTGCTCCAGGGAAAGCGCTGCGGCCGCAAGCTCACCTCCCTCGTCTCGACGACGATCGTCCTTGCTCATACGACGAGCATACCCACGCACGCGTGCGGCGCGCCATCACCAATGCACGCCGCGCGCACATGAGGGCGCGGGCGGGCCCGCCCTTCCCGGTCGTCGGGGCCGGACGAACGCTTCGCGTGTTCGTTCATTTGGGCACGGGCGGGATCACCACGTCGGTGAGGGTGACGGCATACCCGCCGGCCGGATATGCGTACGACGCGTAGCTGTCGAGGCCCCATACCACGAGCCCGAACGGCCCGTCGCTCTTGGCCGTGTGCCGGCCGTTCTGACAGCCGTTCACGCCCACCTCGGCGCGCATCAGATCCACCGTCGTCACCTCGAATCGGCCGTCCGAACCGGCCGGCTTCCAGCCGGAGATGACGCCCAGGCAATCGACGGTGACCTCGGAAAAACCCTTGCTCGTCTTCACCCGCGTGAGCGAGAGGTTCGTCGTCGGATAGGTGGGGTCCGTGAAGAAGACGTAGTTCGAGAGAAACTGCTCGGGCGGCAGCATGATCACGAACTCCTCGTCGCCGAGGTTCTTCTCGAAATTCGGCGCCGTCGCGCCCTCGCGCGTGCCGCCCGGGATGTTGCTGGTATCCATGATCTGCGCGATCGAGAAGGGATGCGCCCCGTCCTGGCTCGACACCCGGAATGGTCCCGTCGCCTGAAAATCGGCGATCTGGCCCTGCGCGAGTGTCTGCGGCGCGCCGGCCACGGGCGGATCGAACGTGAGCGTCGTGCCGTCCGCGACGCCGACGATGCGGTAATGGATGTTCTCGGGCTGGAGATCCTTCCTGCGTGTCTCGTAAGGCGCGGCCACATATTCGTTCGCGAGCGCCGAGACCGGCAAAATCTGCTGGTGCGTGGCCTCTCCCCCGGGCGCCGGCATGGGTTGCAGCCGGAAGAAACGATTTCCCGTGATGACGGCAACGGGTTTGTCGCTGAGCACCACGCTCCCGGAAGGATCCGACGAACTCGCCGGGAGCTCCCATTGCAAGTACTCCCCGGCCGAGAGCGTGAAGCTCGCCGGCATTCCCTTCGGCGCAGCAGGAAAATTGGAGCCCGCGGGCAGGTCGACGGTCGGGAGGAGGTCGACCTTCGTGTCGTCCTCGGTCGCGAGGACGTGCGCGAAGATCGGCCCCGGCGGCGTGGCCGTGCCCTTGGGCGTGGCCATCACGATGTAGTTCGTGCCCCACGCCGAGGTCGGGAAAAGAAGCTGCGCGCTCGGGAAAAAGGACTCGGCGCCGCCGTACGGTAGAATGTCGTATGCGCTCACGGGCGTGTCGGAGACGATATGGAACGCCTCGCCGCGGCCCGTGCCCGGGACGAGCGTCGACGCCTCGATCGCAGGCGGGACCGGGCAGGTCAGCGGTTTGCCCGTCTCCGGCATGATCGAATTCGGATCGTGCGAGAGGAAAAGCACCGCGACCTCGCCCTCCGGAATGCCCTCCGCGGGCACCGCCGGCCACGACGATTCGGGCATGCCGTTCTTGGGGATCCGGCCGAACTGCGTCACGTCGAACGATTGCCCGCCGCGCGTGACGGACACCTTCGCGGGCCGGGGCCAGGTGTTCGTCAGGAAAACCGCCAAGCAGGGCGGGAGCGAGGGAGGATAGGAGCCGGCGGTCGTGACGCGGAAATTGCAGCCGACGTTGCCTTTGCTCTCGGCGGCGGCGTCGCAGGCGGGCGCGCAGGCCCCGTCGAGGCAGCCCTGATCGGCGGGACAAACCGAGACGACCTGCCCAGCCTCGTCGACGATCGAGCGCAGATCGGGGCTACAGGCAAGGGCGCCGTTCGCATCGGGCCCGCCGTCGAAGAACACGGCCCCTTCGCCGCCCGCGCCGCCCGTGCCGCCCGCGCCGCCGTTCGCGCCGGCGCCCGACGCCCCGCTGCCCTGCGTATCCTGGCCGCACGTCCACGTCGCGAACGCGACGCATAGGGCGAGCGTGCCCTGGACCGCCGTCACGCCTGCTGCCCGCATCTTCGACCTCGTCCTCATCACGGCCTCCGCCCTGCATCTCTCGAAATGCCCGTCCCCTTGGATATCCGACGACGCCGCGTCCACGCAATCCCCAGGCCGGCCGCGAACACGAGCATCCCGGCGCCCTCCGCGGCCCCCGCCGTTGTACACCCGCCGCAGCCGCCGCCGACCACGCGCGTCTCGGGCTTCACGCCCGCCGGGCAGAAGAAGACCACATCGCCAGCTCCCTGCTTGTGGCGGCAAGCCTCCGCGAGCCCTTTCTCGCGAAGGGGGCCAGCGCACCGATCGAAATTCGGCTGATCACCAGGGTCCCGATCATAATTCCAGTAGCATTGCTGACAGCCGAGCCCTTCGACGTCGCAAACATTGTGGGGTCCCGCCACGTCGGCGGCGGCGATGGCGGTGAAGGTCGAGAGCGCGATGACAAGGAGTGTCGAGAAAAAGATGCGCACGCGTGACTTGTAGCCCATGGCGTGAGAACTGTCGATCACCTCTCGGACTTACACGCGGCTTCCGATCAACGTCCGGTGAATGCAATGGAAGCCACGACATCGGCGGGCGCCTTTTCGACCGTGCGCCCCTTCCGCCCCGTCACCGCCGTCGCTTCCCCGAGCGCCTTTCCCAGCGCGGCGCGCGACGCGCGGGCCGCCGCGTCGAAGAGCGGGCCGAGCCCATCGTCCGCGAGCCTGCGCGCCTCGTAAAGCCGCCCCGGCGGCGCCGTGAGCGAGCCGTCGATCGTATTCGTCACCGAAAACGCGAGCGCGAGCCGCCCCTCCTCGCCGCCGATCGTCACGGCCGCGTCGATCCCCCGAATGGCCGCCTCGCCGAGCAACCGAAGCTCCGCGGGAAACAGCGGTGCGTCCGTCGCGACGATCGCCACGAATCCGGGCGAAACCACGCGCGCGGCGCCCACCCCGCGGGGCGCCCCGCCGTTCGCCGCGAGGAGCACACCCACGACGAATGCATCCTTGCCGACGCTCGCCGCGGCCGATGCGTCCCCCACGCCGCCTTTGCATCCGAGGGCCACGAGCCCGCGGCCCATACCCACGCTCCCGCACGCCGGCGGTTCGCCGCGCGCCGCTTCGCAGGCCGCGAGCACGTCGTCGTGTTTCACCCGCCGGCGCCGGAGATCATTCAAATACCCATCGTCGATTCCCACCACGATGGGCGGCCATCCATCGTCGACCGGCAGCTCCGGATCCCGCTTGTGACCCCGCGTGATCAACGCGTCGTAGGCCGCGCCCACGCTCGTCGCATTGCAAAGCACGATCGGGGAGGCAAACGTGCCGAAATCCTCCGCCACCTCCACGCCCGTCCACGAGAGCCCTCCGCCGGCCGAATAGGCGCCGAGGGAAAACTTTCGATGATGCACGGACGGCGGGCACGGCATCACCACGGTCACGCCCGTCTGCACGTCGCCCTCGGCCACGGTCAGGTGAGCGACCTCGACGCCGGAGACGTCGGTGATCGAATTGCGTAACGTGCGCTCGGCCGGCATGGTCTCTGCGTGACTCCTAGCGCCCCGGAATCGGGCGCCCATACTTGCGCATGATGTCCGGCAGCCGGTCGAGCGGCAATGCGTGGGCCGTGTTTCCGTGGATCCCGGTCATCGTCCGGGCCATCGCGAGGGCATTGAGAACAGCCTCCTCCGTGGCCTCGACCGCCGCCTCGTGCGCCACGCTGATGTGCTCGTCGTTCCAGACGGGCACATCCATCGACGCCGCGCCGCGCCGGACGCGGACGCCCGTCGAAAAGAAGAGCAGGAGATCCCCCGATCCGTGCATCGAGACCGCGCCGGTCCGCGCGAGCCCGAGCGCCATCCGCTTCGCGAGGCGGCCGAGTTGCACCGGCGTCATCGGCGCGTCGGTGGCGCCGATGATCAAAATCGATTTCGACTTCCGGCCCTCATACGGCATTCCCTCGGTGATCTCGCGACCCACCGGCACCCCGTCGATCCGGAGCTGCGCCCTCCTGCCGTGGTTCGTCTGCACGAGCACGCCGAGCGTATAATTCCCCATGGCTGCGGGCAGGCGCCGCGACGCGGTCCCGATCCCGCCCTTGAACTCGTAACACAACATGCCCGTGCCGCCGCCCACGGCCCCCTCCTCGACAGGCCCGCTGCGCGCCGCCGAGATCGCCTCGCGCACGTGCTCCTCCGTGAGGTGTCGCCCCTCGGCGTCATGGAGAAACGCCGCCCAGGTCTCGCCCACGATCGGCGTGGGCACGGGCGCGCTGTCGCCGATCTCCGGATACCTGTCGAGCATCCACGCGAGCGCACCATCCATCACGCGGCCGATGTTCGACGTGTCGGTCAGGAAAATCGGCGTCTCCAGAAGGCCATGCCGATCGATCGTGGAGACGCCCGTGAGCTCGCCATTGCCGTTCAACGTGAAGCGCGCCGCGGGGATGTTGTCCCGCCAAACGTCGTCGCCGGGCAGGATCACGGTCACGCCGGTGCGAATCGGCCCGCGGCCGGGCACGAGCGGGCCTTCGCCCTCGATACGCGTCACGTGCCCCACGCGCACGCCGGGCACGTCGGTGATCGCATTCCAGCGACCGGGCGTGAGCGAGCCGATGCCGATGCCGAGGTCCCGGATCCTCCGGCGGGCGGGCGGCGCGCGGGGCGACTCGACCGGTACGACGCTGCATCCTGCGCTGATGGCGGCGAGCGCGCCGCCGGCCAGGAGCGCGCGGCGCGAGACTCTTCCGGTGTCGCTCTTCACGGCCATCGACGCGAGTATGGAGGTTCGCGCTGCCGTTGGGAAGCGCTTCGTGCGCGTCGCGGATGAACCCCCTCGCCTTCAGGCAGGGTCGCGCCGCCGCTTCGAACCTCGAGGGCGGACCTGCGCTTCAGGACGATCGCCGAGGAGCTGCCGAACGAGCAGGCGCGCGAACGGCGCGGCCCCCGCAGGCGCGTGAAGGGCATGCGGGACGAACCCCTCGCAAAGGCGCGGCGCGAGGCAAACCATGTGAATGGCGGACCAGAATGCGGCGACGCGGTGGCGTTGCTCTTCCTCCGAGCCCGCCGGCAAGACGGGGCGTACGCGAAGGAAAAACCCTTCGAGGAAGTCGCGATATCGCTGGACGGTCTTGCCCGTGTAGTCCTGACGCACGATGGCGTCGTGCAGGTGCGCCGCGCTGAGGCGCGGGTACCGGACGGCGTCCGGGAAAAACGCAGGTACGAAGCGCTCGAGCGCCGCGCGAACGTCCCCGCCCTCGGCCTCGACGAAGGCGTCGAGCTCGCGGAGCTGCTCGCCGAGGCCATTCTCCAGCGTGCGCGCAAGCACCTCCTCGACGAGCCGCTCTTTGCTCCCGAAATAGTAGTTGATCGCGGCGACGTTCACGCCCGCTTCCAGGGCGATCGCGCGCACCGTGAGGGCCTCGATCCCTTCCCGCGCGACGACCTCGATCGCGGCCCCGAGGATCCGCTCACGCGCGCCGCCTTGCTCGCCGTCCCTCACGGCTTCCGGTCTTAGCGCAGATCCCGCGAGGCGGTCGAGCCCCTCCCGCAGCCGACGTCGAAATCCTGCTGCTCGTTGAACGAACCGGTCGCCTCAAACAACTGTTTGAAACAACCGTTTGAACTGCTGCGCCGTGGAACGCAGCAGACGGGAGAGGTGCGTCATGAGGGAAGGAAACGCCTGGGAAAGCAGGGCATCGGCGATCGTCTTCGTGGGATTCGTGGCCGCGTTGGCGCCGGCGTGTGGCGCCGAGCCGACGCCCACGCCCACGTGGTATCGGGACATCCAGCCGCTGGTCGATCGATCCTGCGCTGCGTGCCACGACGGGAGCGGCGTGGGCCGTTTGAACCTGCGAGACGTCGCGACGGCGCGGGCGCTCGCCCCCACGATGGCCGCGCGCGTGGAGGCGGGCGAAATGCCGCCCCCCGCGCTCGATCCCTCGTGCCGGCCTTATGCGGGCGCGGAGAGAATGTACCTCGGCGCCGAAGATCGCGCGCGCTTCCGCGCCTGGGCCGACGCGGGCGCGCCGCTCGGCGACCCGAGCGAGGCCACGGCAAAGCCGGACAACGTCGCGCACATCGACGACCCGGACCTCGTGCTCGAAATGCCCGAGGCGCACGAGGTCGCCCCGGACGACGACGGCAACGAATACTGGTGCGTGGTGCTCGACAATCCGCTCGCGGCGCCCGCGTGGATCAAGGCGCTCGAGGCCGTGCCCGGCGACCCGCTCGTCGTGCATCACATCGGGCTCTACCGGGACGCGGGGCACGACGCGGGCGCGGGGTACGGCGTGCCGCCGGGCACGAAGGGTTTTTCGTGCCGAAATCCCGTGCTGGAGCTCGATTGGCAGCTCCTGCACGCGTTCGCGCCGGGCGTCTCCGTGATGGAGCTCCCGAAGGACACGGGCATCCGACTCGATCCCGGCGAGCAGATCGTGATGCAGATGCATTATTACGCCCCCAAACCGGGCGCGCTCGATCGGTCGGCCTACCGGATGCGCCTCGCGACGGAGGCGCCCGCCGCGGAGGTCTTCATGGACGTCTTTGGCCCGGTGCCGTTCACGATCCCCGCAGGCGTCTCGCAGCACGTCGAGCGGAGCGTGATCACGAACGAGGGCGCGCCGACCACGATCTACGGCCTGCTGCCGCACATGCACCTGCTCGGCCGCTCGTACGACGCGTGGATCGAGGACGACGCGGGCGAACGCGCGTGCGTCGCGCGAGGGGATTTCGATTTCCACCACCAGGCGCTTTACGTGTTCGACGAGCCCATGCAGTGGCAGCCGGGTCAGCGGCTCGTCACCGAATGCACCTGGGACAACTCGGCGACGGGGAAAGGACAAACCCATTTCCCGCCGCTCGACGTCGCCTGGGGCGAGGGAACGAACCAGGAGATGTGCTTCCTCGTGGCGTACTTGTCGCGGCCTTGAAGCCCCGCGCTAGATATAGCCGAGCTCGATCGCCCGGAGCACGGCCTTCGTCCGATCCCGCACCCCGAGCTTCGAGAAGATGCTCGACGCGTGGTTTTTCACGGTCCCCTCGGCCGTGCCCAGCATCTCGGCGATCTCGCGGTTGCTCGCCCCCGAGGCCATGAGGCGCAGGACCTCGACCTCGCGCGCGGTGAGCGCGGTGGGCGGCTCGATCACGGGAACGTCGGACTTCAAACGATCGAGCCCGCGCAGCACGCGCTCGGTGATCGCCGGGTTCCAGAGAGTTCCGCCCGACGCGACCGCGCGGATCGCCTCGGCGAGCTGATCGAGGCCGATGTCCTTCAGCAAAAACCCCCGCGCGCCGAGCCGGATCCCCGCAGCGGCGACGGCGTCGTCGTCGAACGTCGTGAGCAGGATCGTGGGCGGCACCTTGGGCTTTCCGCGCAGCGCCGTGAGCACGTCGACCCCGGTTTTCCGCGGCATTCGTACGTCGAGCAGGAGCACGTCGAGCGCGGTCGTCGCCACGATCGCGAGCGCCTCCTCCCCGTCGCTCGCCTCGGCGGCGACGCGGATGTCGGGCGTGAGCGCGAGCAGGCTCTTGATGCCCTGCCGCACGAGCGTCTGATCGTCCGCGAGCAAAACGTGAATCACGGCGCAGCCATCGTCCTCGCGCGCGGCGGGACGACCGCGCGCCATTCAAACCCTTTGCCCGGACCAGGCGTCACGGTCAAGGCCCCGCCGAGCGCCTCGATCCGCTCACGCAAGCCCGAAAGGCCGCTGCCCTCGGCGGCGCCCTCCGCGCCCCGCCCGTCGTCGCGCGCTTCGAGCACGAGGCCCTCCGGCCCCGCGGCGAGCCGGATCCACAAATGCTCCGCACCTCCGTGGCGCACCGCATTCGTGATTGCCTCCTGCACGCCCCGAAAGAGCGCGTGCGCCAGGGCGTCGTCGTCGATCACGAGCCCCTCGGCGAGATCGACGTGCACCTGCGGACGCGGCACCCCCGCGGCGAGCGCCTCGATCGCGCGCGGCAGGTCGAGCGTGCGCTCCTCGCGCATCGCGCGCACGACGCCGCGCACCTCGGCGAGCGTGCTCTTCGCGAGTTCGTGCGCCCGCGCGAGGGCCTCTTCGCCCGGCGAGGTGCGGCGCGCGAGCTCCAGGTGGATGCTCATCGCCGTGAGGTGATGGCCCACGGCGTCGTGCAATTCGCGCGCGATGTGCAGCCGCTCGGCCGTACGCGCGCTCTCGGCGAGCATCACCTGCGCGGCGTGGAGCTCGGCGTTGACGCGCGAAAGCTCGGCACGCGCGGCCGCCTCGTGCCGCGCCACCGTCCCGATCGTGGTGGCGAAGAGCTGAAAGCCGAGGACGCCCGCCGTCCAGAACGCCGCCTGCGGCACGTCGGCGCGCCCCACGTAAAAGGGGAAAATCGCCACGGTCTGCGCCGCGACCCAACCGAGCGCCGCGCCTCGCGACAGGAGGAGCGACGCCTGCGCCGCGACGATCGCCAAGAGCCCCGCTTCGAGCCACAGGTTCCGCAGATGCACGAGCACGAGCGCGGAGATCGATTGCACGGCGAGCAGCACGATCCGGCTCGTCGGCCCGAGCCTATCGAGCCGCGACGCGCTCGTGACGAATGCCCCGAGGTACGCCGCGTGCGCCGCGAAACTCGCGGCCACGGTCGCATCGCGGAGGCTCGCCGGGTCCCGCGCGAGCGGCAGCAGGAACGGCTGAGCGATCGCGGCCCACGCCAGCGTCCCGGCGACGAAGAGCAGCATCCGGGTGGGCGGCGGCCGGTCCATGCGTGGGGCATCGTAGCGCCTCCCACGCTCGCCTGTGCCGAAAGTCATGGTGGAAATCGACCAAGGACCATGACCAGTGGCACAGGCCCCCTCTTCTTTCGCGCCCCACGATGGAGGTCATGGCGAACGTCACCTCGTTCCTCTCGACCTCGAACAAAACCCGCGCCGCGGACGGCGCCGCGCCCTGCTACGCTGCCGGCGCGATGACCGAGACGAAGGCGGCGGAGGCGCCTCGCAAGCGGCGGAGAATCGGGCGAGCGGCGCTCCTCGTGCTGCTGGCGGCGATCGTGCTCCTCGCGCGGCCCGCGGATCGGCACCTGCGCGCGGCCTCGCTTCTCCTGCGGTTCGCGGACGAACGCGCGCAAGGGTTCTTGCCGGCCTACGGAAAACACACGCTGGACGAGCGCCTGACCGAGGTGCCTTCCGCGCGTGGCCCGGTGCGGGCGCGCGTGTATTCGCCCGTGGGCGTCAAGAATGCGCCAGGCGTGGTGATCGTGCATGGCGTCCATCGCTTCGCCATCGACGAGCCGCGCCTCATGCGGTTCGCCCGCGCGATCGCGGCCTCGGGCGTCGTCGTGCTCACGCCCGAGGTGAAGGAGATCGCCGAATATCGTATCGATGCGGCTTCGATCGAGACGCTCGGCGCGGCCGCGCATTCCCTGCGCGAGCGCCTCGGCGGCAAGCCCGTGGGCCTCATGGGCATGAGCTTCGCGGGCGGGCTCGCGCTCCGCGCGGCGGCGGATGGAGCGTTTGCCGAGGACATCGGGTTCGTCGTGGCGATCGGGGCGCACCACGACATGCGGCGCGTGCTCGAGTTTTTCAGGAAGAACGAAACCTCGTGGCCGGACGGGCACAAGGAGGCGCTCGCCGCGCACCCTTATGGCGCGCTCGTCCTGCTTTATTCGCACGTCGAGGCCCTCGTCCCACCGGCCGACGCGGCCGCGGCGCGCGACGCGATCCGGCTCTGGCTCTGGGACGATCGCGAGGCCTCGAAGGCAAAGCTCGCGGAGCTCAGCGCCGAGGCGCGGACCCAGGTGGAGGCTCTGCTCGAAGGAAAGGCCGACGTGCCGGCGCTCATCGACGAGATTGCGAAACACCCGGAGCAAGCGCTCTCGGTCTCGCCCGCGGGGCACCTCGGCGAGCTGCGCGCCCCGGTGTTCTTGCTTCACGGCGCGACGGATTCGGTGATTCCGGCATCGGAGACCCAATGGCTCGCCCACGACGTCCCGCCCGCGCTCCTCCGCGCCTCGCTCGTGACGCCGGCGGTCGAGCATGTCGAGCTCCGCGGAGAGCCGTCGCTCGCGCAGCAATGGGAGCTCGTCCGGTTCATGGCGGGCGTGCTCGACGTGGCGAAGGACTGAGCGCTGCTTACTGCGTGCAGGCCAGATAAACCCGCAGCGCCTCGAGGTCGGTCTCGTTCAGCTTGCCGGTCGGGGGCATCGCGCCCGCCGCGGCTTCACCATACATCTCCGCCGCCTCGGCCCTCACCTCGTCTGCCGACGAGAAATCGTACCCTCCTGCCGGCGTGCCGTTCGCGTAATTCGGATTGTGGCATACCGTGCAGGAATTGGTGAGCACGCTCTGGCCTGCGGTCTGCTGTGCGGACGAGTCGGTCGGGCATGTTCCGAGCCCCTCGCTGTCGCTGCCGCAACCCGCGAGGGCGCCAAACGCAGCCAGGGAGAACGACAGCAAGCACACAAGCATCTTCTTATCTGTAAGTGTGGACATAATTTCCACTCTACGGGGATGGCGCGGCGTGGCAACACGAAACTGCGGCCCCGTTGCCTTCCCGTTTCCGTTGGGGCAAGGATGCCCCCCATGAAACGACGACTGCTTGCGCTGGCCCTCGTGGCCATGCCGATGCTCGCTTGTGGTCCCTCGACGCCGGAAGCGGCAAACCCCGAGGGGACGACCACCGAGACGCCCCCCACGACGACCGCCGCGCCGACGGCCACGCCGGAAGCCGCGCCCACGGCGACGCCGACGGCCGCGCCGAAGGCCGAGCCCTCGCCCGAGGAGCTCAAGAAGGCCAAGGCGGCCCAGGAGCTCGCCGCGGACCGCGCGAAGTGGGAGGCCGAGGCCAAGGCCGAGGACACGCGCTTCACGCCGGAAATCCACGCCGAAGCGAAGAAGCTCGCCGAGGCGAAGTACGCGTCGCTCGACGCTGCGCTCAAGGCCGTGCTCGCGGGCAAACACCGCGTGCCCAAGAACCTCGAGCGTGACAAGTACCGCCACCCGACCGAGACGCTGAAGTTCTTCGGCCTCACGCCGAAGCTGACGGTGCTCGAATACGGCCCCGGTGAGGGCTGGTGGACGGAGCTGCTCGCGCCGACGCTGGCGACGCAGGGCAAGCTCCTGGTCACGACGACCGACCCGAAGGGCCCGGCCGACGCGCGGAGCACGTTCTACGGGCAGCGCCTCGCGCGCTTCCTCGATCGCTCGCCCGAGCTCTACAGCAAGGTCGACCGCATCGTGATCGACGGGAAGAACCCGAAATTCGGCCTGGAGAACAAGGTCGATCTGGTGATCGTGATGCGCTCCTTGCACGGCCTGCACCGCGACAAACTCCTGCCCGGCTTCCTCGCCGAGGCGTTCAAGGCGCTGAAGCCCGGCGGCGTGCTCGGCATCGAGCAGCACCGCGCCAAGGCCGACGCGGACCCGGACAAGAGCGCGGAGCAGGGCTACCTGCCCGAGGCGTTCGTGATCAAGCAGGCCGAGGCCGCGGGCTTCAAGCTCGAAGGCAAGTCCGAGGTCAACGCGAACCCGAAGGACACGAAGGACTACCCCGAAGGCGTCTGGACCCTGCCGCCCACGCTGGAGCTCGGCGACAAGGACAAGGACAAGTACATGGCCATCGGCGAGAGCGATCGGATGACGCTCAAGTTCGTGAAGCCGAAGAAGTAATTCCCTCGCACGACCCAAGGACGGGGGCGCATCGGACTAGAAGGACCATGCACCCCCGTTCGCTTTTGTTTCCAGCGCTCGCTGCCGTCGTGCTCGCCGTCGGGTGTGCGGGACGGGATGCGCGGAAGGTCCCTGCGCACGCGGCTCGCGTGACGCCTGTTCCGGCTGCGTCGAAGAAGAGCGCGGCGCCTGCTGCGAACGCCTGGCCCTCGCGCCCCCTCGTGCAGTTGACGCACGATTTCCAGGAGATCGCCGGTGTGGCGATGTCGGCCGGGGGCGCGCGCGTGGCCGTCGCGGACCATGAAATGGCAGCCGCCGGGTGCTTCGGTTACACGAATCTCGAGGTCACGGTTCACGATGGCGCGCGAGGTGACGAGATCGCCTCGCTCCATTTGCACGACCTACGCCTCGACGAAATGGCCTTCACGCCCTCGGGCGAGACCCTGGCGATCGTGGCCAGGCGTGGAATGGGCGGTTTCGGCGGCCCCGCTGCGACGCTCGCGCTCCTCGACCCGCGCACGGGCGAGTCCCATACCTTCGATCTCGAACCGCCGTCCGGATATGGCGGGCTCCGGCTCTCGATCGCCGAAAATGCCGTGGCCGTGGGCGCTTTCCTGGACGGCAGGGTCGTCCTGCGGAAGCTCCCCTCGGGCGAGCCGCTCGCCACGTTCACGGATCCTTCCTTCACCGCCATGGCGCTCTCGGAGGACGGGAGCACGCTGGCGCTCGGCACGAAGGACGGGCGGATTCGATTGCGCGGTTTGCCCGAGGGGCGCGCGGTCGGGGATCTCGCGAGCCCGTCCGGTGCGCCGCGGAGTCTGCGTTTCCAGGGGGATCGCCTCATTGCGGCGGCGGAAGGCGGGCAGGTCTGGGGCGTCCCCGTCTCCGGGGCTCCGCCGATGCTCATCGGGAAGCTTCGTCCGGACGCGAGGTTCGTCGGTGTTGCCTCGGATGGGCATATCGTCGACGTTTTGCAACAGGAGGACGTGGCGAGCGTGATGCAGGGCGGGAGGTGGTTCACCGTGCCGCCGCCCGAGGATAGATATGTCGAGGCCGTGGCCGCGCTGTCGCCGGAGGGAGATCGTGTCGTCGCGGCGCGCGGCCCGCAAGTCTTTCTTCGGCGCCCGCGAGACCTCACGTCCGACGGGATCACGCTTGGTCCGCACCTGCAAGGCTCGGCCCTGGGCGCAGGCCCACTCCCGGACGGAGCTGTGCTGTTCGGCGCGATATGGAAAGACGGGACGGCTCGGATTTGGAATGTGCGTACGGGACAACCAATCGTCCTGGAAAATGGTCCGCTGCCGCCGCTATCTTCGCTGGCGATCCATGCAAAGGGGGCCGTGGCCACGGTAGACGAAGGCGGCACGGCCATTGTGTGGGAGCGGCAGGGCACGACGCTGAAGCCGCGCCACTCCGTGCGGACGAATGGCCCCGCGAGCGTGATCGCGTTCGACGTGTCGGGGGATCGGATCCTCGTCGGGACGCGGCGCGGCGAGGTCGTGATCGTCGATGGCTCGACGGGACAACCGCGCCGTGTGGTATCCACCGGCGGCAAGGCCGTATCCGGCATAACAATGCAGGACGAAAGGACGGCGTGGATCTGGGGCCCCCGGGAGAACGTGCTGGAGCTCGACGCCGAGACGGGCAAGGTCGCGCTGAACGACGAAGCTGGCGTCATCGGCCTGCTCGGCGGCGACCCGAATGCGCCGACCCAGCCCTCGGGAACGGCCAAGCCGCGACTTCGGCTCGATTGCTGGAACGCGGTCTGCGGGCTGGCCGAGGAGGACCCGTCCCGCGCCGGGGATCCGGTCCGCATCCTCGCGAGCTTCGGCATGCTCGATCGGCCGGGCGCGGCGTTCGTCATGGCCGACGGACGCGTGGACACGCTGGGCACCACGTCGGGCGAGCTTTTCGTGTGCCGCGAAGGCGGAAAAACTTACCCGTTCTCCCATTGCCGCGACCTCGTCGAAGTGCCAGGGCTGCTCGGGCGGCGCCTCGACGAGGTTTGTGCTCAGGGCGCCGCGGTTTGTCCGAGATAACGCGCCGGATCGATCGCCTCGCCATTGTCGCGCACCTCGAAGTGAACGTGCGGACCGCCCTCGGGCGCGCCGATCTCGCCGAGGACATCCCCACGCGTCACGGCCTTGCCGACCTCTGCTTTCACGTTCGCGAGGTGCCGATACCGCGTCTCGATGCCGCGGCCGTGCGCGAGGACCAGCACGGGCTCGCCTTTCGTGTTCTTCTCGATGCGCTCGACCGTCCCGTCGAGCGGCGCGAGCACCGTGGTCCCGGGCGCGGCCGCGAGGTCCACGCCCTCGTGCGGCGCGCTGGTTTGTCCGGGCGTTGCGCCGCCGAAATGCAAGGTCACGCGGGCGCCGGGCAGCGGGTGCGCCGAGCGGGAGGCCATCTTGCCGCGCACGCGCTCGCGCCACGTCTCGTACGTCGTCGAGCGCGCCGCGTGCCGCTCGTTCCACATGCCCGTGGCGAGCGCGCGGTATTTCTCGGTCTCCTCGGAGAGCTCAGCCTTGCCGTCGAGCCACGCGCGCACGCGGCCCTCGCCGCCGTTGTACGCCGCGGCCGAAAGCTCGAACGCGCGCGTCGGGTCTTTCTTGCCAAACTCGACGAGCTGCTTGCCGAAGTACGAGGCGCCGAGGTCGAGGTTGTACGCCGGATCGAGCAGGCGTTCGTCGGCGTGATCGGCGATGCCGAGCTCCTTCGCGACCGAAAGGGCGGTGCCGGGCATGAGCTGCATCAGGCCGAGGGCGCCGGACGAGCTCTTCGCCTGCGGATCGCCGCATGATTCGACGATCGTGAGGATCGCGATCGCCTCAGGATCGACGTTGTGCTTCCGGGCGGACGAGGAGATGGCCGACTCCCAGCACGAGACGGCAGGCGGAAGCCAGGGAATGCCGAGCGCGGCGGCCTGGGCCTTGGCTTCGGTGAGACCGGGTTTTTCCACGGCGGCCGGCTGCTCTCCGCCACAAGCGGCGAGCGTCGCGAGCGCGAGGCCGAGCGTGCTCGCGAGGGCGAGCGCGGGCGCGGCGAGGGCGCGGCCCGTGGGCGCGTGGTGCGTGGTTCCATCGATCAGACGTCGAATCCTCATGACGAGCGAACCTCCATTCGACCCGAGCGCGAGCTCGGGCGTGCGTGCGCGCATCCCCTCCAGCGCGGCGAGAGCGCGGGCATAACGAACCGGGTCTCCGACAACCGCCACGGCGTCGTCGTCGCAGAGGTGCTCACGCTCCCTCCGCGCGACGCGGGAGACCCAGTGGACGGCGGGGTGATAGAACAACGCTGCCTCGACGATCGATTGCAGGATGTTCGTCACGAAATCGAACCTGCGCACGTGCGCGAGCTCGTGCGCGAGCAGGGCCGTGAGGCAAGACGGCGGAAGATCGGCGAGCGCGGCGAGCGGCACGAGCACGACAGGCCGGAGCCAGCCGATGACCATGGGCACGTCGACACGATCGGATCCGAGCAGCCGCACGCCGCTCCGGACGCCGAGACGCCGGGCGAGTTTGTCGAAGCGAACCGTGAGCGCCGAGGAGACGGGCACGGTGTGATGGCGAATCAAGGACGAGAGGCGCGCGAGCCCCACGGCGATCCGGGCCGACATGAAGAGCGCGCCGGTGACCCACGCCATCACGACGATCGCGGGCCAGAGAGGCGGATGGCCGCCTTCCGCAGGCGCGGAGAGCGGGGCCCAGCCGTTCGGCGGGACGAACGGATCGACGGCGAGGGCCGCGTTGAAATAGGCGAACGTGAGCGGCGGCGCGAGCGCCATGAGCGCGAGCGCGGCGCAGGCGGCCGTGTACCGCGCGGCAGCGTGGCTGCGCGGCAGGCTCGCGAGGGTCGCGGCGAGGAAAAGGGCGATCACCGCGCCTTGCCAGAGGAAATGCAGGAGCGCGAGCCCGAGCGCCGCGACAAACGGCGAGGAGGCGAGGTGTGCGAGGCTCATTTCGACCTCTTTCGCTCGATGTCGTCGAGCAGCGCGCGAATCTCGGCGAGCTCCTCGCGGGAGGCACGCTCGGTCGAGAGCGCGCGCATCACGAGCCGCGACGCCGAGCCGCCGAAGGCCTTTTCCACGAGGTCATGCACGAGCCCTTTTTGGGCCTGGTCCTCGGGAATGATCGCTCGATACACGTGGCTCTTGCCCGCCTCGTCACGCTCGACGAGCCCTTTTTGGGCCATGATCTGCATGAGCTTGAGCACCGTGGTGTACCCCGTGCCCTGCACGGGCTTGAGATCCTCGTGGACCTCACGCACCGTCGAGGGGCCGCGGCGCCAGAGGACGCGCAGGATCGCAAGCTCCGCGTCCGTGGGGAGCGACCTGTTCACCATGGGGACGACGATCTACGAAGTTCTTCGTAGATGTCAAGCGACACGCTGCATTTTCTCCGGGACGTCAGGATCCGTCCACGATGCTCACGCTCACGCGGGTCCGCATCGCGGGCCGTGCGCCGTCCACCCCGGCAGCGGCGTGTTCATCGCCGGAGCAATCCCCGCCAAACTCCATGGCTTTCGGGCGGAGGACTCCGGGGCCACGACGGCGTGATCCCACGCCGGTCGACCAGGCTCAGTTTTTCCCGGTCGACGCGCTAGTTTTTTTCTCTTGTACTGAGCATCCGTTCATGTCAAGTAGCGGGGCCCAGGGAGGTACTCAAAGACATGTCCATCAAGTTTTATTTCTCGCCGTACTCCAGCGCGGTTCGCACTCATTGGGCGCTCGAAGAGCTCGGCATCCCGTATGAAGGGGTGCGAATGGATCTGAAGGCGGGCGATCAGAAGAAGCCCGAGTTCCTGAAGCTGAACCCGAACGGCAAGGTCCCGACGCTCGTCGACGACGGAGTGCCGTATTTCGAGTCCGCGGCCATCAACATCTACCTCGGGGAGAAATACGGCGTGGCGAAGGGCCTCTGGCCGAAAGCCGGCACGCACGCGCACGGGCGCGCGATGTCGTGGACGGTATGGGCCGCCGCGTCGCTCCTCAATGCCGGGACGCGGATCATGATCAATACGTCCCCGGAGGTCCCGGACGAGCAGAAGAACGCGGCGCAGGGCGAAAGCGCGCGCAAAGAATTCGAAGGGCTGCTCGACCTGCTCGACGCGGAGCTGAAGGACAAACCCTACGTGACCGGGGACTCGTTCACGCTGGCGGACGCGCTGCTCGCGGCCGATCTCTGGTGGTACCAGATGGGGGTCGTGCCCTCGCTGGCCCGCTGGCCCCACATCCAGGCGTGGACGGCCCGCTGTATGGAGCGGCCTGCGTTCAAGCGGATCTCGACGGGCTGAACGTCAGCGCGGCGAATCCACGGCGGGCGCTCCGGAGAGCACCGGGGCGCTCGTCTGCACGGCCACCACGGCCGCGTCGACCTGCGCCAGAATCGCGCGGGCGTGCGCGAGCATCGTCTCCCCCGACGGCAAGAGGCGCACGCCGCGCGCCGTCCGCTCGAAGAGCGCGACACCAAGCTCCTCCTCCAGGCTGCGGATCTGCCGGGTGAGCGGCGGCTGCGCAATCCGGAGGCGCGTCGCCGCGCGGGTGACGTTCCCTTCCTCGGCCACCGCCACGAAGTACTTGAGCTGCGCCAGGCTCATGCAACGATCGCTACCACGACTCGCTCCCGGATCCAAGCGCCCCGCGTGAGCCATATCGAAACGGTATTGGATCTCGTCCGCGAGCGTCTGCATCCTCGCGCGTACCATGCCGTCCATCGACATTCAGACGCCCCGTTCCGTCGAAGCCATGCGCCTGGCAGGCCGCGCCGCCGCCGGGACCCTCGCGACCGTGGCCGCGCGCCTCGCCCCCGGCGTGCGCGCCGACCAGATCGATCAGTGGGTTCGAGAAGACACCACGCGCCGCGGCGGACGTCCGAGCCAGCTCGGCTACCACGGCTTTCCCGCCTCGGTCTGCGTGAGCCGCAACCACGTGGTCTGTCACGGCATCCCGACCCCCGCGGAGGTCCTCGCCGACGGGGACATCGTCAATGTCGACGTGACGACAGAACTCGGCGGCTATCACGGCGACACCTCGGCGACGTTTTTCATCGGCCGCCCGTCGCCGGAGGCGAGGCACGTGGTCGATGTCGCACGCCGCTGCCGCGACGCGGGAATCGCGCAGGTCCGCGACGGCGCGCGGCTGGGCGATATCGGCGCGGCGATCGACGAGCTCGCGCGCCGCGAGGGATGCTCGGTGGTGCGCGAATACGGCGGGCACGGCATCGGCCGCTCGATGCACGCCGCGCCGCACGTGAGTCACGTCGGCCGGCGCGGCACGGGAATCAGGCTCCGCGCGGGAATGGTCTTCACGATCGAGCCGATGGTGAACCTCGGGGGCGCCGAGGTGCGGCTGCTCGGCGATGGATGGACCGTGGTCACCGAGGACGGCTCGCTCTCGGCGCAATTCGAGCACACGGTGGTGGTGACGCGGAAGGGCTGCGAGATCCTCACGCCCGAGCCGGAGATGGCCCTGGCCGCTGCGCTGTAGGTCGCGTGGCGGGGCGGCGCCGGCGTGAAGGGCCGGCGCCCACGAACCCGACTTCAGTTACACTGCTTCTGGAGCTGCTCGACGGCCGCGGTGCAGCCCTTGATGAGGCCGTCCCTCGTGGCCGGGTTCGCCGCGAGCGGCTTCCAGGCCTGCGCGCTCTGCTTCATCGCCGGCTCGAGCATGGGCTTGAGCTCGGGCTTCTTGCCCATGCATTCGGCGACCTTCTTGAAGTACGCGTCGCACTCCGGGACGCCAATCGATTCCGCCGCCGGCGCCGCCGCGCCCGCGGCCTCCGTCGGCTTGGTCTCGGTGGTCTCCTTGTTGCCGCAGGCCGCCGCGAGCAACATCCCACCCACCATCACGAACCCAACCGCGAGTTTCTTCATCTGCGTCTCCGTCCTTTGTCGGCGCGTGCGCCGGGAGGCGGCATCCTGCCACAGGCGCGCGTGACGGATCGAGAAACCGGACGTGATCACGCGGAGGGCCGCGTGTTCGGCCGCTCCCGGGGCTCAGGCGGGTACGGCCTCCTGCTCGGTGCGGTTCCAGTGTCGGTGCTGCGCGATCGCCTTGACGAAGTCCTGGAGGAAGACCGTGAGATCGCTCGCGCCGCGCACCGTCACCACCCCCTCGGCATGGAAGGTTTGTCCCGCCGCCTGCACGCTCGCCATGGTCACGCCCTTGATGCCCGAGGCGAGGAGCAGCTCCACGCCCTCGCCCGTCGCCCCGATGGGCTTGTTGTGACGGAACGCCTCGTTGACGAAATGGATCGGATCCCCGAGCTTTTTCATTGCCTCGACGCTCGCCGCCCCGCCGGGCACGAAGACGGCGTCGTAAAGAATGGAGCCGACGTGGATGCTCGCCTGATCGACTTCGACGTCGCCTCCCTCCGCGGCCTCGATCGTGCCGAGCCTCGACGAGATCACCTCCACCTCGGCTCCTTCCGCGACGAGCGCATTGCGCACCGCCGAGAGCTCCGCGAGGCTCACGCCCTTCTCCGCGAGGATGGCGATCCGGCGCGTGCGTATTGAATTCTTCACGGTGTTCTCCATGCTGAGCGCGGGCGACGCGGCCACCGTGCGTTTCGTCGTGAGCTTCTGCGCCACGGCCTGCGCGGCCTTCTTCACGGTCGCGCCCACGCTCGCGGGCGCCGTGAGCCCGAGCCCGGTGGCGACGGCCTGGCCAAAGGCGACGTCGACGCGCGTGAATCGCTCGACCATCCGCTCGCGGATCGCCTTGCTCTGGCACTTGCCGAGCTCGAAGACGGCCGCCTTCACGAGGTGCTCCTTTTCGGGCATCGACATGCTGTTCCAGAACAGCGTCGCCTGGGTGAAATGGTCCCCGAAGCTCTCGCTTCGCGCGCGCTGCTTCACCCCGGCGAGTTTTTCCGGGTAATGTGTGAACGTGCCCGCGCCGGGGCCCGCGACCATCGGGCAGCCGCCGCCGAGCGAGTTCGGCGTGTAATGCGCGCGCCCCGTGGGGACGCGGTGCTGGTGGAAGCCGTCCTCCTGGTGGTTGTCCACCCGCGCGAGGGGCCGGTTGATCGGTATTTGCGCGAAATTCGGCCCACCGAGCCGCGTGAGTTGCGTGTCGAGGTAGGAGAAGAGGCGCGCGTGCATCAGCGGATCGTCGGTGAAATCGATTCCAGGCACGACATTCTGCACGCAAAACGCGACCTGCTCTGTTTCAGCGAAGAAATTGTCGGGGTTCCGGTTCAAGACGAGCTTGCCGACGCGCCGCACGGGCACGAGCTCCTCGGGGACAATTTTCGTCGGGTCGAGCAGATCGAAATCGAAGCTGTCGGCCTCGTCCTCCTCGATGATCTGCAGGCCGAGCTCGTACTCGGGGTAGGAGCCCTTCTCGATGGCGTTCCAGAGATCACGCCGGTGAAAATCGGGGTCCTTCCCGGCGATCTTCTGGGCTTCGTCCCAGACGAACGAATGCACGCCGAGGAGCGGCTTCCAGTGGAATTTGACGAACCGCGATCTCCCTTCCTCGTTGACGAGCCGGAACGTGTGGACGCCGAAGCCCTCCATCATGCGGAAGCTCCGCGGAATCGCGCGGTCCGAGAGGATCCACATGAGCATGTGCGTGGTCTCGGGCACGAGCGACGCGAAATCCCAGAACGTGTCGTGCGCCGACGAGGCTTGCGGGATCTCGCGGTCCGGCTCCGGTTTGACGGCGTGGACCACGTCCGGGAACTTGATCCCATCCTGGATGAAGAAGACCGGGATGTTGTTGCCGACCAGATCGAAATTGCCCTCCTCGGTGTAGAACTTGGTCGCGAATCCCCGCACGTCACGGACCGTATCGGCGGAGCCGCGGGAGCCGACGACCGTGGAGAAACGTACGAAGACCGGGGTCTTCACGGAGGGCTCCTGGAGGAACCGCGCGCGGGTGAGGTCCTTCAGGGATTGATAGACCTGGAAATACCCGTGCGCCGCCGAGCCGCGGGCGTGGACCACGCGCTCGGGGATGCGCTCGTGATCGAATCGCATGATCTTCTCGCGGAAGTGAAAATCCTCGAGGAGCGTGGGACCTCGGGCAGAGACCTTGAGCGAGTTATCGGTATCGTCGACGCGGATCCCCTGGTCGGTTGTCAGGTACGTACCGGCCGAATCTTTCCGTTCGGGTTCCAGGTCGCGAATTTTTGCCTGTTCGTCGAGCGGAATTGTCTTGCGCTGCGCCATCGTGCCCTCCCTCTTTGCGACCTCGACATGACACAAAATCGACCGCCGAGCATGTCCGTTCGGTCGAAATGGCGAGGCCATCGAAATGATGAAAGGAATGGCGTTCGACCCGGACGCGCTCTGCGCGAGCGCGTGTGAGTGCTCACAGATTAAAGATTTTGTGCCTGACGGATGTCGATGCAACGGGAATGCTGTAGCATGTGCGCTCGCTCGGCGGCGGCCTGCGCGGCGACACGCGGGCGCTCTTCCTTCTTTCGTCGTCGCCGGGCGGAGGAGGACACGTGCTTCGATTGGCTTGGACCTCGATTGCATTCGTGGTGGTGGTCTGCGTGCTCGGCTGCTCGGCCTCCGGGACCACGCCGAAGGGAACCGGCGGCGGCGGCGCAGGCGGCTCGGGGGGCGAAGGCGGCGGCCCGCTCTTCGACGGCGGAATGGAGACCGACGGCGGCAAGGACTGCAACGAGCGGGCGAAGCTCGTGTATCTGCTCGCGCAAGAGAATGCGCTCTATAGCTTCTCGCCGCCCACGCTCGCGTTCCAGAAGATCGGCGTGCTCTCGTGTCCGGCCACGCAGGGCGCGTCGCCCTTTTCGATGGCGATCGATCGCGACGCGACGGCGTACGTGCTTTACGACGACGGCCATCTGTTTCGCGTGAGCACCGTGGACGCGTCGTGCGAGGGCACGTCGTTCGTGCCGAAGACCGGGGCGTTCGGGCGGTTCGGAATGGGCTTCTCGACCGACGGGCCGGACGCCACGAAGGAGACGCTCTACGCGGCGGATTACGGGGGCAGCGGGCTCGGGCGGATCGATCTCGCGACGATGGAGCTCGAGACGCTCGGATTTTACGACGCGATCTTCGACGCGGCCGAGCTCTCGGGCACGGGCGACGGGCACCTGTGGGGGTTTTTCACGACAGCCCCGCCCATCGTTGCCGAGCTCGACCCGAAGACGTCCCACGTCCTCTCCCAGTCGTCGCAGCCGAGCCTCGACATCGGCACGGCGTGGGCGTTCGCGTTCTGGGGAGGCGATTTCTATCTGTTCACGTGTCCCGGCGTGGCCTCGCGCATCGATCGATATCGCCCCAAGGACGGGACCACCGTCAACCTGAAGTCGAACATCGGCTTCCGGGTCGTCGGCGCGGGCGTCTCGACCTGCGCGCCGCTCGAACCCCCGAAGTGACGTTCGGTTTCCCAGCCCACTGCTCATCACGGTTCCACAAAAGTCGACTGACAGATGTTGACTTTTGTCAGCGCGTTATTGATACTTCCCGCCATCCAACTTCGCGACAGGAGTCCGCCATGATCACGCGTTCGCTCGGCTCGAAGGGTCCTCGGGTGTCGGCCTTGGGCCTCGGGTGCATGGGTATGTCCGATCTCTACGGCCCGTCCGACAGGGCCGAGAGCATTGCCACGATTCACGCAGCGCTCGACGCAGGGATCGATCTGCTCGATACGGGCGACTTCTACGGTATGGGGCACAACGAGCTGCTTCTCCGCGAGGCGCTCGAAGGGCGAGCCCGCGACAAGGTCGCCATCAGCGTCAAGTTCGGCGCGATGCGCGATCCTGCCGGCGGTTGGGTCGGCATCGACGGGCGCCCCAGCGCAGTGAAGAACTTCCTCACCTACTCGCTGCGCCGGCTCGGCACCGATTACGTCGACGTCTACCGCCTGGCACGCGTCGACCCGGCCGTGCCGATCGAGGACACGGTCGGCGCAATCGCCGAGATGGTCAAAGCCGGCTACGTCAAGCACATCGGCCTCTCCGAGGCGGGCGCGGAGACGATGCGCCGCGCCCACGCGACCCACCCGATCTGCGACTTGCAGATCGAATATTCGTTGATCTCGCGCAGCATCGAGGCCGAGATCCTCCCCACCGCGCGCGAGCTCGGCATTGCGATCACCGCGTACGGCGTGCTCTCCCGCGGCCTCATCAGCGGACACTGGTCGAAGGAGCGCTCGATGGCGCCCACCGATTTCCGCCAGTACAGCCCGCGCTTCGCGCCGGAGAACCTCGACAAGAACCTCGCGCTCGTCGAGGCCTTGCGCGGCATCGCCGAGGCGAAGGGCACGACCGTCGCGCCGATCGCCATTGCGTGGGTGCTCTCGCGCGGGAGCGACATCATTCCGCTCGTCGGGGCGCGGCGGCGCGACCGCCTCACCGAGGCGCTGAGCGCGCTCTCCATCGAGCTCGGGCCGGACGACCTCGCGCGGATCGAGCGCGCCGTGCCGGCCGGCGCGGCCGCGGGCGAGCGTTATGCCGCGTCTCAAATGGCGCACCTCGACAGCGAACGCAGGGCGCATTGACATGGTCGAAGAGGCGCTCACCGCCGAACGAATCCTCGAAGCGGCCGAGGAGGTCCTCCGCCGCTTCGGGCCCGCCAAGGCCACGGTCGTCGACGTGGCCCGCGCGCTCGGCGTCAGTCATGGCAGCGTGTATCGGCATTTCCCGAGCAAAACGGCATTGCGAGATGCCGTGGCGGAACGTTGGCTCACGCGTGTATCGAAACCGCTCGCGGAGGTCGCCGCCGAAAAGGGCCCGGCCCCCGAGCGCCTGCGGCGCTGGCTCGGTCTGCTCTTCGAGCTGAAGCGAAAAAAGGCGCGCGACGAGCCCGAGCTCTTCGCGACGTACACGAATCTCGTCGCCGACGCGCGGGACGTGGTCCGCGTGCACGTCGAGACGCTCGCCATGCAAGTCGCCCGGATCCTCACGGACGGCGTGGAGCAAGGCGAGTTCACCCTCGACGATCCGGTGACCTCGGCCTGGGCCGTCTTCCACGCGACGGCGCGGTTTCACAATCCAATCCACGCGTCGGAGTGGTCCGACCCGGGCATCGATGCGGCCTTCGAGGGCGTGTGGTCCCTCCTCCGCGGCGGCCTCGGCGCGCGAGAAGCCCCCGCGAAGGTGCGCACGAAACCCTCGAAAAAATAACCTCAGGATCCGTTTCGCACTTCAGCGCTCGCGCCTGCAGTGGTGAGGGTATCGACGATCAGGCGCGCCTCGTCGCGCGTGATCCACCGGCGAACCACGACAGGCGCCGACTCCACGAGGTCCTTCGCCTCTTTCACGGGCATCTCCCACAGCGCACGCACGGCCTTCACGACAGCGAGCTTGTCCTTTCCGATGTCCAGGAGGACCACGGAAAACTCCGTTATCTCCTCGTGAGGGTCCGGCGGCGGCGCGCCCATAAAAAACTCGTACCGTGGAGGCTCGACAACCGCCAGGAGGCCGAAACGCTGCACGAGCTCGTCCGCCAGCTCTCCAAGCTCCTCGGCCGTGAGGCTTTCGAGGTACGCAATGACCTCCTCCCGCGTGACGCTCATCTCTCCCCCTCCGCCTGCCTTCGCTGGGCGAGCAACGAGAGCACCGAGACCATTCTCTCCTGCTGCGTCGTCCGCGTGACCACGTTCCCCTGTCGATCGTGGGCGTACCGTACGCAAAGCCGACTCCCCGGAGGACACGTGGACAAGAGGCGGTCGGCTTCGCCGCGCGTGAGCTCGGAGAGATTCGTGACGTGCAGGTCGCAACGCTCGCATCGGCGCGCGCGTTCGTCACCCGTCATCGCTTGCCAGTCTTCGCGGCAGGGCTCGGCGATACGCAGCGTGCTGAGCTTCATGGAGCCATGATGTATCACGCGGCGGCCCGTGTTCGGAAGGTGCATCGCCGGACGGGATGCGGTAGACATCGCTCGCACATGAGCGAAACGCAAAGCGGAGGCGACTCGCTGCCGAAGGAGACGCGCAAGAGGGGGCGGAAGGTTTTCCGCTGGATCGGGATTGGATTGCTCTCGATCGTGCTCGGGCTCCTCGGCTGGGACGTCGCCACGTTCGACCGCGGCGCGTGGCAGCGCGATTTCGAGGCGCTCGAGGCCGCGATGGCAAACGAATACGCGAACCTCGACTGGATGGTCGAGCATCGCGGCGTCGATCTCGCGAAGCTCGACCGCGACACCCGCGCCTCGCTCGGCAGCGCGTTCACGCGGGTGCAGGCCTTCCTCGCCCTCCGTCGCTTCGTTCGCACGTTTCAGGATCCCCATTTCAAACTAACGAGGGGCGCCGGGCGCCCAAGCGCGCCGCCGTCGGACAACGGCGCGGCGCCTCCCGCTCCCGTCGCGAGCTGCACGGCGGCGGGGTACGAGGCGCGCCCGGTCGATTCGCGTTTTCCGTTCAAGAAAATGCCCGGGTTCACGGCCGTGCACGAGGCGCCTTTCCCCGCGGGTGTGGCCGGCGAGCTCGGCGTGATTCGGATCGCCCATTTCGGGGAGGACAAGTACCTCCCCACCTGCGAGGCGGTCTTCACCACGGGATTGGATGAGGACGCCTTGCGGGCCGGGGTCCGGGCCAAACTCCAGGAGGCCTTGCAGACGGCGATCGGAGCGCTGCGGGATCGCGGGGCCAAGCGGCTCCTCGTGGATCTCACCGGCAATGGCGGCGGCACGGAGTGGGTCTCGGAAGCCGTGCCGCTGTTCACAGGCGGCACGCTGCGACGGAGCAAAGCCCGGATCGTCTCGCCGAGCTGCGATCGGACGCCGGTCTGGAAGGGCGAAAAGGTGTGCTCGATCTTCGGCGAGCCGCCCGGGACGGCGACGCTCGAAGGCAAAACTGTCTGGAAGGGACCGCTGTTCGTCCTTGTGGATCGCGGCACGGGCTCGGCCTCCGAGGATTTCGTCGCCTGGCTCAAGGACAATCACACGGCCACGATCCTCGGCGCCCGCACGGCAGGCGCGGGATGTGGATACGTGAATGGCGGGGGGCGCGTCGAGCTTCGGGAGATCGGCTTCGAGGTGCGAATGCCGAACTGCGCGCGTTTCCTCGCCGATGGGACGAACGAAGTGGAGGGCATCGCCCCGGATGTCGCTCTCCCGCTCGACAAGTCCGACGGGGAAAAAATCACGGCGCTGACGGCCGCGATCGCCGCGACGCGGGATTGAACCCCGCCCGCAGGGATGGCACCATCCAAGGCGTGCGTTGTTCGGCTGTCGGGAGGGAACCCATGCGTCTCGCGTCGCTGCTGCTCGTGGTGTCGCTCCTTGGCGCCTGTGGCTCGACGCCGCCCGCGGTCCCGCGCGCGAGCAGCTTCAAGGCCGCGCCCACGCCAAGAGTCGCAGAGCCCGCTCGGCCGCGGCTCCCGAAAGAAGAAGTGACCTTCGCCTTTGATCGTGGCCTCTGGCGTCTCGAAGGGACGCTGACGCTGCCGACGCGCGAGGAGGGGGAGCGCGTGCCCGCCGTGGTCATCGTGCACGGCAGCGGCCCCATGTCGCGCGACGGCGTGATGCGTGGACAGATCGGGCTCGGCTTCGGCTTCGAACTCGCCGTCTACCAGCGCCTCGCCGACGCGCTCGCCGATCGTGGGTACGCTGTGTATCGGTACGACAAACGAACGTGCGGCGCATTCAACGATTGCGCCGATGGCGGCTTCACGTCCGTGCCCTACTCCCTCCTCGAAGTGGAGTTCGCCACGACGGAATACGTGCTCGACGCCGAGGCCGCGCTCGACGCAGTCGCAGAGCGCCCCGAGATCGATCCCGATCGCCTCTTTTTCGCGGGGCACAGCGAAGGCGGCGAGCTCGTGCCCGTGCTCCTCTCGGACAGGCCGCGGGTACGCGCCGGGGTCATGCTGGCGCCGCCCTTTCACACGATGACCGTCTTGCTGGAGCAGCAAAGCGAGCGCGTCCGCTGGTCCTTCACCATGGCCGGGCAGCCGGAGCGCGCCGAGGCGGAGGGCCGTGAATTGCTCGCCGCTGCGCAGGCGCTCCGGCAAATCGAGCGGGGGACGCACCTCGGCGCGCCCATCCTCGGGCAGCCGCCGGGCCTGTGGGAATCGTGGATCGAGCTGGCGAGGCGGGCGCCCGAGCTCGCCCGGAAGCTCGACAGGCCGCTGCTCGTGCTCGGCGGGAGCTACGATTACAATGTCGCGCCCTCGGAGATCGAGAGCTGGGCGAAATGGCTCGACGGCGCGTCGCGCGCCCCGCATCGGGTGCGCGTGCTCGATTGCGTCACGCACGCCCTGAACTGCATCACGCAACCGGACGCGACGCGGATCAAGCCGGACGACATCGGGCGCGACATCTCCCCCGCGGTGCTCGCGGAGGTGTCACAGTTCCTCGATGCCCACGCCGCGCGTGCCAAGCTGACAGAAGCAGGGCGTTGATCCGCGGCGCGCGGGTCATTTTGTCGCCCGTCCGGGCAGGCCCCGAGCCGTTTTCGCGGGGATCCGCAACGTTCGAAAGCTGGCACGAGGCTCGCTTGTTCCCTTGGTTCATGGGATCCGACGCCCGTTTGAAACGATGGTTCCCCGCGGTCCTGGTGCTGCTCGTGGCTCTCGTCGCCTATTTTCAGGCAGCCGGGCTCGGAAGGCTCGTCTCGTCGAGCCTCACGGGTCCGCCGTTCGAGCCGCTCTCGCCGAGGCCGTCGATGAAGGTGCGGAATGCGCTGGCCGCGCTGCAAGACGAGAAACATGGCGAGGCCATTCTCGGGCGAAACCCCTTCGATTCGATCACCGGCCCGCTCACGCGCCACGGTCCGCCGGACGACGGGGCCCCAGAACCCGCCGCGCCGCTCGGGGATCCGTACGCCGATCCGATCTGCGACGCGGCCAAGGTCTTGCTCATCACGGAGTCCGACGAGGCGCTCTGGTCGTTCGCGGCCATTGCAGGGTCGGACGGCAAGGCCACGCTGCGGCGGCTCGGCGACGACATCGGCGGGCGCACGGTGCACGCCATGGCCTGGGATCGTGTATGGCTCCGGCAAGGCGCGGCGCGGTGCCAGCTCCCCTTGCACGAGCCGCGCGAGGGCACGACGGCGCGGAAGGAGCCGGGCAACGCGCTGTCGAAGCCCGCCACGGGCTCGCGTGTGCCGCCCGAAATCGCTAATGGAATTCGCAAGGACGCGGACAACCATTACGTCGTGGAGCGATCGATCGTCGATACGATCCTCGAACGTACGGACCTCCTCGGCGCGGCGCGTTTGGTGCCCGTGCGCGAAAGCGACCGGGTCGCTGGCATGCGGGTCAGCGGCGTCCGACCCGGCTCGTTGCCCAGCATGCTCGGGCTTCAGAATGGGGACCGGCTCGACAACATCAACGGATTCGAGATGGGAGATCTCACGAAGATGATGGAGGCGTTCGCGCGGTTGCGCGCCGCCGACCGGCTTGACGTCCGTATCGTCCGCGGCGGCAAACCCATGTCGATCGAGGTCGAGATACGTTGACGCGCGCCGTCGAGCCGCGCCCGCTTCGTCAGCCGCCCACGAGGCGCCCCGAGCGATAATCCTCGAAGGCCTGCCGGATCTCCTCGGCCGTGTTCATCACGAAGGGCCCGCGGCGCGCAATGGGCTCGCCGATGGGCTGCGCCGCGAGGAGCAAAAGGCGCGCCCCGGTGGCGCTCGTCGAGACGGCCGATCGTCCCGCGCCGAGCACGGCAAGCTCGCCCCGCGCGACCGGCGTGCCCTCGGGCCCGATTCGCGCGGCGCCGTCAATGACGTACACGAATGCATTGTGCTCGATCGGCAGCGGATGTCGGAAGCTCGCGCCCGCCGCCAGCGTGACGTCGAGCAAGCTCGGCGCGACGACAACGCCGTCCACGGGCCCACGCCGGCCGCCTGCCTCCCCGGCGACCACCCGCACGCGGGCGTCCGCGATATCGACCTCGGGAATCGCCGACGGCGGGATGTCTTGATACCGCGGCTTGATCATCTTCTGCGCGGCCGGGAGGTTCACCCAGAGCTGAAAGCCCCACATGAGCCCCTGCTCCTGTTTTGGCATCTCGGAATGAATGAGCCCGCGCCCCGCGGTCATCCATTGCGCGCTGCCCGGGCCGAGGCGTCCCCGATTCCCCACGCTGTCCCGGTGCTCCATCGCGCCGTGGATCATGTACGTGACGGTCTCGAAGCCGCGGTGCGGATGATCGGGGAATCCCGCGATGTAATCGTCGGCGCGATCGGTGTGGAACTCGTCGAGGAGGAGGAACGGGTCGAGATCGGGGAGGGCCTGGCCCCCGAGCGCGCGCGAGAGCCGCACGCCGGCGCCGTCCCGCGTGGGCTGCGCCTGGACGATCCGCCGCACGGGGCGCGCGTCGGGATCGAGCCCGCCCCCCGCGGCGAGGGGCGAAGGCGCGTCGGTCTCACGCGAGAGCAAAGCGAACGTCGCCACAGGGAGGGCAGCCCCCGCGGCGAGGAGGAAGTGGCGCCTGGTCGGGACACGGGCCATGCACGCAAGGGTAACGCGCGCGTGGCCCGTGCACAATCGTCGGAACTCAGCTCCGACGGCCGCGCGGAGGACGCGGCGGGCGCGGTCCTCGGGGGCGCTGCGGCTCGGGCGCGAAGGCGCGGCGCGGCTCCGGACGCGCTGCCGGGCGCGGCTCCGGGCGCGCTGCCGGGCGTGCTGCGGCCGTCTCAACGGGAGGCGCCTGCCCCTCCGCGACGGGAATCCGGCGGCGGAGCAGCTTTTCAATGTCCGCGAGCAAGGCGCGCTCCTCGCTGTCGCAGAACGAAATGGCGCTGCCCGTCGCGCCCGCGCGGCCCGTACGGCCGATCCGGTGCACGTAACTCTCAGGCACATTCGGCAGGTCGTAATTGATGACGTGCGAGACGCCCTCGACGTCAATGCCGCGCGCCGCGATGTCCGTGGCGACGAGCACGGGCGTGACGCCGCGGCGGAACCGGTCGAGGGCGCGCTCGCGGGCGCCCTGCGACTTGTTGCCGTGAATGGCGAGCGCCTCGATGCCGGCACGCACGAGCTGTTCGGAAATGCGGTTCGCCCCGTGCTTCGTGCGGGTGAAGACGAGCGCGCGCTCGACGCTCGACGCCCGCAAGAGCCGTTCGAGCAGCGCGCGCTTGTCGGCCTTCTCGACGAAAAAGATCGATTGCTCGACCGTATCGGCCGCCGCGCGCGCGGGCGTGACCGAGACGCGCGCCGGGTCGACGAGGATGTTGTCGGCGAGCGCCGCGATCTCGCGGGGCATCGTGGCCGAGAAGAAGAGCGTCTGCCTTTGCTTGGGCAGCGCGGCGACGACACGCCGCACGTCGTGGATGAAGCCCATGTCGAGCATGCGATCGGCCTCGTCGAGGACGAAGACCTCCACGCGATCGAGGCGCACGAACCCTTGCTGCATCAAATCGAGGAGGCGGCCGGGCGTCGCGACGAGCAGGTCGGGGCCCTTCGCGAGGTTCTCCTCCTGCGGGCGTTGCCCCACGCCGCCGTAAATGACGGTGTGGCGAAGGCCGAGGTGCCGCCCGTACGCGGTCACGCGCTCGCCGATCTGCGCGGCGAGCTCGCGCGTCGGCGTGAGGACGAGCGCGCGAATGCCTCCGTGGCGTTGTGTCTTCGAGAGGCGCTGGAGGATTGGCAGGACGAACGACGCCGTTTTGCCGGTGCCGGTCTGCGCGCAGCCGAGCAAATCACGGCCGGAGAGCGCCTCGGGGATCGACTGCGATTGAATGGGGGTCGGACGCTCGTACCCCTCTTTGACGAGGGCGCGCACGAGCGGGGCCGCGAGGCCGAGCGCGACGAACGCGGCGCCCGGGGCCTCGGAGGCCATGGAAACGGAAACGAGCGGCGCGCTGCCCTCGGCACGCGGCGCCTCGACGGGGGCCGCCATGGGCCGCCCGGGAACGGAAAAAGTCACGATGAAAATGCTCTCTCGCGGCCCGAACCCGTGAAGGGTGTGCTTGTCGCTCTCCCCCTCCCGCCGAGCCGCCAGGGTTCGGGAAGGGCGTGAAACGACCCGTCTGGCCGCTCCACTGCGGCGCAACACGCATCAAGGTGCGCACCGCCACGCCTTCCCGGTCGCCTTCGTTCGGACGCAAGCACGCGGGGCTCTGCCCGCGCATGCTCGCCGGATAGGATCGTGAGCACGAGCGTGGTAGCGCACGGCAGCCGCACGCGCAAGCGTCATGTTCGCCACGCTCCGCGCCGTCGAGGCTTGACAGCACGTCGCGCGAGGCCCTCAGATCCGCCCCCATGGCCGCCTCATTTCGTGAACGACTGGAAGCCATGATCGAAGCGCTGCGCGCGCACCCGGACGTCGAGGTGTTCGACTTCCGTCTCGGCTCCCCGGCCGCCGGGGCCGTGCTCTCGCGCGCGGAGCAAGCCGCCGGCATGACGCTGCCGGACTCCATTTTGGAGTTTTACACGGCGCACAACGGCGTTTTTCTGGAATGGGGCCTACGCGGCAGCACGTATACCCGGACCGACCCGTACGACTTCCCCGATTACGACGCGCCTCCAGGCTGCATCAACCTGCTGCCCATCAGCGCCGCATTCCAGCCCGACTGGCAGATGGATTTCCACGTGAACGAGCTCCTGCCGGGACAGGAAGAGCTCTTCTTCGGCCAGAAGCTCGATTCCGAACGACCGCTGAAGGCCATCACGATCGATAACTTCAGCAAGTACAACCACGCCGATTTGATCATCGGCCCCGAACCCGTGGTCCTCGTATCCACCGATCACGGGGCCGATCTCGATAGCTCCGATTTCATGTCGTTCGAGACCTACCTCGAGGTCACGCTCGCCGTGTTCGGCTCGAACCGCTTCGCCGCCGTTCGCGCGGACCAACCCGCGCGCCTCGTTTCGCCGCGCGAACGGCCGACGCTCGACGCGATCGTGGCGCACGTGCGCGAGGACGAGCGATAATCCGCGCAGACGCGGCGCGGGCTCAAAACGTGCCGACTTCGCCGAGCAGCGACCCGGCCTCGATCAGGTCCACATGGCCCCGAGGGGCCGACACGCCCGGCTCCCAGCGCGCATCGACGGCCAGCTCGAAGTTGGAGCCGCAACTGCTGCAATTGTCCCCCGACCCACCGCCCGCGTACACGTCCGGGAACGGGTTCTCGTCGACGACGAAGAACAGGCGAAGGTGCGCAGCCCCGTCGTCGCCCCGATAAAGCTCCCCGCGCTGCTCGTGTGCGAGAATGCCGTCGCCGCTCGAAAGCTGCCCGAGCACGAGGACCTTCAAATACCCGTCGGCACACTCGCTATTGCGGTCGAAGTAGGCCACCACCGGCGAACTCTCGGTGTCGGCAGCGAGAGACCAGCTCACGGCGGTCTTCGTTCCATTGGCCCACGCCACGTCGAAGCTCCCGGACCCGCCCGTCGCATCGAGGGCCTCCTGTCCGCTCACGCCGAGGGGCGTCGATTCGGTGAGGCCATGCTCCACGGACGGGCCCACCGGCGAGAAGGAATCGCAGGGATCGGCACCGATCTCCCCCGTCTGTCCCCCGGTCGTCGTGCACCCCACGAGCAGCCCCGCCAAAGCCCAGCAAGCAAGTCGTACGTTCATCGAAAGCCTCCTTCGCCCCTCCAATTGCCGCAGCGCGGGAGCCAGCGCAAGCGCCGCGTAGCGCACATACGCATTATCTATCGTGCCGATCTGCTAGAATCGATGCATATATGCGATACAAGAAGGCGCAGTACGACGGAATCGCTAAGGATTTCTGCCGAGTGATCCGCGGCCGACGCTCGCAGCGGCAGCTCAGCGTCCGGCTCGGGTACGGGACGAACGTCGCCTTCGGCTGGGAGTCCGGGCGGCGCTTTCCCACGCTCCCCACGCTGCTGCGCGTCGCGGCGTACAACGGCGTCGACGTTCATCGCGCGCTTTCGGATTTCGTGCGCCAGGAGTCGGCCCTCGGCGTAGATGTCGCCGTCTCCGACCCGGCCCTCACGGCTGCCTTCTTTCAGATCCTCAAGGGAGGCCTGAGCAACGCCGAGATCGGCTCCCGCATCGGGCGCAGCGCCTCCCAGGTATCGCGCTTCATGGCGGGCACCTCCCAGCCCCGGCTCCCCGACGTGCTCGCCATCGTCGACGCGACCACCGACCGGCTCCTCGACTTCCTCGCCCTCTTCGTCCCCCCGAGCCTGCTCCCCTCGGTGGCGCGCGACTTCCGTGTGCTGGAGGAGCGGCGCCGGATCGCGACCGAGCTCCCCTGGTCCCACGCCGTCCTGCGCGTCCTCGAGCTCGCGAGCTACGCGGCCCTGCCCTGCCATGACGATGCCTGGGTCGCCGCTCGGCTCGGGCTCCCCGACGACGAGGTGCGTGTGTGCCTCGAAGCCCTGTCACGAGCGGGCCTGGTCCGATGGCACGAAGGGCGGTACGAGGCCACGGCCGAGACGGTCGACATGACCCGAGGCCCCGCCGAGCCGCGGCAACGGTTGAAAGCGCACTGGCTCGACGTCGCCGCGCGTCGACAGCTTCGCGGCGCTCCGGGGCTCTACTCCTACAACCTGGTCAGCGTCGCGCGCCGTGATCTCGAACGGCTGCGGGCCTTGCACGTGCGGTACTTCCACGAGCTTCGCCAGATCGTGTCGGACTCGCGCGAGCCCGACTGCGTCGCGCTGGTGGCGATGCAGCTCTTCGAGCTGGGCGCGTGAGGCACTGCACGCTCGGCCCCCAGCATGCAGAGATTTCGCTTGAAGGCCGGGCACCTTGACACCCAACGTGGCTCGCGTTGTCCTCACGGTTCCTCGCCGAGGAAGAGCGCCCATGCTTCGTTTCTGGCAACGCCGCAAAGACGATCCGCGCGTGGGCCCTCCGTCCCCGGAAGGGGCCGACGAGGGCGCGGCGCGCGCGGCGGAGCTCGAAAAAGCGACGTTCAAGCCGGGGATGCAGATCGCCGGCAAGTTCACGCTGCAGCGCCTCATCGCCGCAGGCTCGATGGGCACCGTCTTCGAGGCCTGGGACATGTTCGTGGAGCGGCGCGTCGCGATCAAGCTGATGCACCCGAACTACGATCGCGACCCCGCCATGATCGCCCGCTTCCGCCGCGAAGCGCAGACGACAGCCGCGATCCAGCACCCGAACGTCGTCACGATCCACGAGGTCGGGCAGCGCCGCGACGGGACGTTCTACATGGTGCAAGAGCTGCTCGAAGGCGAGAGCCTGCGCGAATACCTGGCGCCGCGCGGCCGGCTCACCGAGCACGAGGCGATGACGATCATGGTCCCGATCATGGGCGCGCTGATCGCCGCGCACCGCCGGGGCATCGTGCACCGCGACATCAAGCCGGAGAACATCGTCCTCACGGACTCGACGTCCGGCGAGATCGTCCCGAAGCTCATCGATTTCGGCCTCGCCCGCGTCAACACGCTCGACCCGAAGCGCAAGCTCACGCTGAGCGGCGTCGTCATGGGCACGCCCGAGTACATGGCGCCCGAGCAGGCGAAAGGAGATCCGGGGATCGACGCGCGCGCCGATGTCTGGTCCGTCGGCGCGGTCCTCTTCGAGCTGCTCTCGGGGAGGCGCCCCTACGACGGCCCCACGCACCAGGCCGTGCTGATCAAGATCGTCACGGAGGCACCGCCGATCCTGTCCACGCTCGTCGACGACATCCCCGCGGCCTTCCTGGAGGTCGTCCAGGGCGCCCTCGTGCAAGCGCGCGAGGGGCGCTACCCGTCGATGCAGGTCTTCCGAGACAAGCTCGTCTTCGCCTACGAGAACATCTCGCACCGCGTGGTGCTCGCGCCGACGCGAGGCCCGAAGGACGAGGACGAGCACACGCACGAGCCGCACGAGGAAGCAGAGGCAGCGTACGAGGCCAGCGGCGCGGACGTGCTGGAGCTCGACCCGGCGGATCTCGTCCTCGACGAGGACACGGTGACCGAGCTCGACGAGGCGATCGCGAGCCTCGCGAGCACGACGATCGCCACGCTCCCACGCGCGGAGGTCGAGTGGCGCGACGCGGCCGCGCTCTTCCCGGGCGCGCCCCCGACCGCCGACGAGAACGCCGCGTTCGACGCGCTCGGCGTGAACGCGCTGCGCGACGCGGAGACACACGCGGTGCGCGCGATCGAGGCATCGGGCACGCCGGAGACGATCGCGCGCATGCGGCTCGTGCAGGCGATCGCCCATCGCTGGCTCGGGAACACCGCGGAGGCGAGGCGCGCGGCCGAGGAGGCGATCACGGGCCTGCCGCGAGGGAGCACGGCCTATCACGCCGCGCTCGGGCACCTCGTGATCGCGTCGGGCAGCATGGGCGACGTCGCGCGGATCGGCGCGTTCGTCGACGAGCTCGCGGCGCTCGCGCGCGAGGGCGTGACCACGGAAGCGCACATCGTGACGGCGGCGCGCCTCGTCATCGCGCTCGTGCGCGCGGGCCTGCCGGATCGAGCGCACGAGGTCTTCGCCGGCGCGCAGCGACTCGCGCAGCGGCACAGCGTGGTGAGCTCATTCGTGCTCGCGTGGCTCGACGTGGCGCGCGTGGAGATCGCGCTGCACGAGGGAGATCTCATCGGTTACGTGCGACGGGTCGAGTCGGCCGTGGAAAACTTCACGTCGGCGGGCGACATGCGGAACGCTTGCCTGCAGCGCTGCAACATCGGCAATGCGTACGTGCAGCTCGGCGCGTATGCCCTCGCGGTCGCGGCGTTCCGCGAGGCCCAGGCGATCGCCGAGCCGATGCAGCTCGACTTCGTCTCCTCGCTGCTCGCGAACCTCGGCTACGCGCTCGCGCAAATGGAAAACCTCACGGAGGCGATCGCCGTGGAGACAGCAGCGCTCGAGCTCCTCGTGCGACAGGGCAACCGGCGCGGTGAGGGGTTCGTGCGGGTCTACCTCTCGATCATCCTGCGGCTCGCGGGGCGCACGGACGAGGCGCTCACGATGGCGCAGCACGCGATGGAGGTCTCCGAGGGTGTGCCCGCGGCGCGGGCCTGCGCGCTCGCGCTCATCGCGGCGATCGCGATCGCCCGGAACAACGTGCGGGAGGCGTACACGAAGGCCTCGGAGGCGATGCAGATCCTCGGACGGCTGGAAGGGATCGAGGAGGGCGAGAGCTTGATCCAGTGGACGTACGCGCTCGCCCTTCGCGTGAACGGCGCCGAGGAGGAGGCGCTCCGCCGCATCACGGAGGCGCGGCGGCGGCTGCTCAAGCGTGCGGATCGGATCAGCGATCCGCGCTGGCGGCAGAGCTTTTTGGAGCAGGTGCCCGACAACGCGCGGGTGATGGAGTTCGCAGCGATCTGGCTTGGCGAGCGGTGAGAGGCGCGGACGTGGGCGTGGGCTACGCCGCGTCTCCGATGTAGCCGCCGTACGCCTCGATCCTCGCTTCGAGCCTCGAAGCGAGCGGCGCGCTCCCCGGGCCCAGCGCCGAAAGGATCCGCCTCGCCTCCTCGCGGTACGCGATCCGTTTTTCGCGCGACCAGTACGACGGCGGCGCGGCGAGGTTCGTGATGCGGTCGGCGAGCTTCACCATCCACACCTCGCGGGGCTCGCGCTGGATGCGCGCGAGCGAATCGGCCATCCGCTCTTCCTTCGGCAGGCGCGCGTCCTTGCTCAGCGCGCGCACCCCGCGCGCCACGGAATCGCCGAAGATCCTCGTGATCTCGTCCTCGGACGCGCTCGTGTCCTCCAGCGTGTCGTGGAGCAACGCGCACGTCACGGCCAGCTCCACATCGAACGTGTCCTTCATCGCGACCGCGAGGATCTCCGCGGCGACGGTGGCGACGTGGGTGATGTACGGATGCTGCGTGCCGGGCACGCGTTGCGCGCCGTGGGCCTCGGCAGCGAAGCTGAGGGCGCGCGCGTACGTGTCGGGGGAGAACGTCATGCGGGGATCGTACCCCGCGTTCAGCCCGAGAGCTTCTCCGACAGCTCCCACAGGCCTTTCGCCGCGGCGTCGTTCCTCGCGAGGCTCGTCGTGCGCGTGAGCGCGCGATCGAAGAAGTACTCCCCGCTGTACGACGCGGCTTCGTCGCTCGTCGCGAGCCAGATGATCGTCTCAGCGCCCTTCTCCGGTGTGCGCGCGAAGAGCGCGGCGGCCGCCTTGACGAAGATCGTCGCGATCGGACCGATGTTCAGCGCGAACCCCGTGCGTACGTAGCCGGGGTGCATGCAGTTCGCCGTCGCGCTCGACCCCACGAGGCGCCGGGCGAGCTCGCGCGTGAAGAGGATGTTGGCGAGCTTCGAGTCGCCATAGGCGCCAAAGCCGGCCTTGCCTTTCCGCTTGGCGACCGTCGCGAGATCCATCTTGCTGACTTTGTGGGCGTCGCTCGACGTGCTGACCACGCGGGCCTTCGGCGTCTTCTTGATCAGGTCGAGCAGGCTCGTGGTCAGGACGAAGTAGGCCATGTGGTTCAGGGCGAACGTCATCTCGATGCCGTCGGCGCTGAGTTTGTAGTCGGTGAAGACGGCGCCGGCGTTGTTTACGAGCACGTCGAGCCGGTCGTACTTCGCGCGAAAGCCCTCGGCCACGGCGCGGGTGTCGGCGATGTTCGAGAGGTCGCCGAGCAAGAGCTCGATCTTCTCGTTGCCGCTCGCATCCTTCAGCTCCTGCACCACGCGCTCGCTCTTCTCGCGGCTCCGGCCGACGAGCACGAGCGTCGCGCCTCGCTGCGCGAAGTCCCGGGCGGCGGCCTTGCCGATACCTTCGGTCGCGCCCGTCACCAAAAAGACTTTGCCTTCGAGATCTTTCGCCATCGCGTAGCTCCTTGGTCGAGGCCGCATCTGTAGCGCACGCCTGTGCTGCCGGGGAGATGCGCGCACGAAACGTTGATCGACGACGCCGCGCGCGGTAACGAGTCGCCCATGACGAGCTCCTCCAGGGACGCGCTCTTCGAGCGGCTCGCGGCCCTCGGCATCGAGACCGAGACCGTCGCGCATCCGCCCGTCTTCACCGTGGAGGAGGCCAAAACCCATCGCGTGCGGCATGACGGCACGCACGTGAAAAACCTCTTCTTGCGCAACAAGAAGGGTGCGATGTGGCTCGTCGTGCTCGACGAGGATCGCGCGGTCGACCTCAAAGACCTCGGCCGCCGCATCGGCGCGGGGCACGTCTCGTTTTGCTCGCACGAGCGCTTGCGCCAGCACCTCGGGGTCGAGCCTGGGTCGGTCACGCCGCTCGCCGCGATGATGGACAAGGACGGCGTGGTGCAGGTCGTGCTCGACGCGAAGGTCCTCGCGCGGGATCCGGTGCACTGCCATCCGCTGACGAACGACCACACGACGGCGATCCGGGGGACGGACCTCGTCCGGTTTCTTCGGGCGACGGGGCATGACCCGGCGGTGCTCGACCTCGACGCCCCTGCCGCGCCCTCTCTATAAGGAGAAGGACTGCGGCACGACGGGCAACTTCACGCTTCGCCCCAGGTGAAGGCGAGGTGGAAGAGCTCGCGGCTGCGTTCCATGTCGTCTCGACGGGCGCGGAGGATGACTTCGTCCCCGTCGGTCCCGAGCATGTAGCCGACGGTGATCTGGCCGCAGAGGCGCGACACGACGAGCTCGAGCCCGGGCAGGATGGTCCATTGCAGGCAAAGCGGCTCGCCAGAAGCTTCGATCCAAATACTCATCGCACATTCACCTACCCAGGTGGGTACGGCTTCCTCCTAACCCTAGGTAAATGTGTCGAGGGGGCGTTTTGTCCGAAGAGATCATCGGGGCCGGTGATTTTTCCTGGCGGGGGGTTCGGCGTGGGCTCCCTGGGTGAACGGGTTTGGGAAGTAGAACCTCCCGGCAGTTAAGTGTGTTGAGAAGGTAGATCGTCCACCAGAAACGACAGGAAGGTGTCGATTTTTGCGGAGACCCCCGGAAGGTTGGTCCGCGGACGGTTCATGTGTCCAGGTAGGGGGTGGTTCGTGGAAAAACCGCGACGGGTTCGTGCTCAAAAACTTGCACGAGGTTGGCGCTTGTCTCTTTCCTCCGTGACAAACCGCGTGCTACTGAATCCCGGGACGCACCAATGAGAAGTTGTTAAGTATCTGTCTGTTGAATCGTGGATGCTTGGGGAGGCGTGTGCCGGAATCTCTAGTAGAGCACGTGTGCATTTGATTTTGGGAGCTCGTCATGCGTCTGTGGAAATACCTCGCTCTGCCTGCAAGCTTGCCATTCATTGCCCTGGCGTGTGGTGATGTCGGCTGGAGTGAAGATCTGGACTTTCACTTTAAGTGTGTCTGCGGAATAGGCACGCCTGAAGAGTTTGCTGAGTGTATCGAGCTGGGTTATCCCCCGGATCCGGAAACTTGCCCCCCCGATGCAGGCACGGTCGGGTGCCCTGGCGTGTGTGCCCCTGATACGCCTGCCGGCTTTGAAGGCCCCGTCCTCGTAGCCACTGGGCCCGCCATCGGTTTGCCCCTCTGCCCGTTGGGTACGAAGGAGGCCATTTGGGCCTGGGCCGACCCGCAGCTCGGACCTCGTGACTGCCCAACATGCGCCTGCGGCGAACCTCCGGGTACCTGCGAGTTACCGACGTCCTGGAATACGCACACCACCGTTTGTCAAGCACCCATACCACCAGCGAGCGCGTCTTTCGATGCGCCGACAAACTGGGATGGATCGTGCACCACCACCAACGCTCTTTCGGAGGGCAAGCTCTGTGGTGGTGTCCCCTGCGTCCGCTCCCTTTCCGTGGCCCCACCCGTGGTTGTGGAGGGAGATTGTCCCGTCCTGATCCAGGGGGAGGAGCCAACGGACCTCCCGATACCCTACGACGGGACCATCAACGAGTGGCCGGCGCCAATCTCGGTCGCGGCACTGGCTTGCGAGAGCGACGGGAAAACCCCGTGCAAGTACGCCTCCTGCTCGCCGGATCCGCCATCTTCTTTCGAGGTCTGCGTGTACGCCACAGGGGACGTTGATTGTCCTCAAGATTGGGCGAAACGCACGTTGTTCTTCGAGGGGGGCACCGACAAACGCGCGTGCAGCGCTTGCACTTGCTCTCCACCCACAGGAGGCTCGTGCACCGTTCAGATCCACGTATACACGGACAGCGCCTGCACGAACGAGCAACTATCCCCGTATGTCTCTTCGGACATGTCTGCTCCCTGCTACGATCTGATGTCGGGTATCTCGCTCGGAAGTAAGAAAGCCGAAGTCATCGAAAGGTTGCCCGGCACGTGTTCCTCTCATGGTGGTGAGTCCACAGGCGAGATCGAGATGCAGAAACTCATCACGTTCTGCTGCCTCGCGTAAAGCCACCTTGCTCGATCCCACCTCTAGCTGGTAGGGTCGGGCACCATGGCTCTCCGCGGGGGGACGGTACTGGCAGCGTCGTTCTGCCTCCTGGCAGCGCCTGCCGCCGCACAGGAGACCTATCGACTCGACTATGTGCGCGAGGCCGGTGCAGAGGGTTGCCCGACCGAGGTCGCGTTCCGTGCTGCCGTCTCTCAGGAAGTCGGACGAAATCCGTTCCTACCTGACGCACCGAATCTCCTCACCGTCATCTTCCGACGCTCCGAAAAGAAGGTCCGAGTCTACATCGTGGCCAAAGCCGCCGCTGGCTCGGAACAAAGCGCGCCCGAGCACCAAAAACCAGCCTGGGACTGCGCTGGATTGTTGCATCACGCGGCCTTCAGCGCCGGGATGCTCATCGATCCACTGGAGGCACCGGAACCTGAGCAACCGGCCGCTTCTCCACCACCTCCCCCGGCTCCGCCGCTGCCATCTCCACGGCCAAGCCCTCCACCTGCACCCTCCCCTGTGCCAATCGCGCAAAGAACACCTGCGCCAAGGTCGGTGCCACCCATTCGCCTCTTATTCGCCGCTGCTGGCGGCGCTGCGTTCGGCAGCACGCCCGCGTTGTCACCTTCACGGACGGTCGGCGTGGGCCTACGACAGGGCCCGCTCTCCGTAAGCGCAGAATTTCGTTCCGATTTGAACACACGACGTATCGAAAGCGGATTCCGGGTTGATGGCTCGCACAATTTCGGAACGATTGCCCCCTGCTGGCATGTGCGCGCCGTTTCACGGTGGCAACTGGACAGATGCGTCCTCCTCTCAATCAGCTCGACACTGGCAAGCACCGAGCACGATTTCAAGCTGCTGCAGGGCGAGGACAGCAAAGAAACCCTCACCTGGGGCATCGGCGTCCGCGGTGGATTGTCGTACACATTCGGCACGTCCTGGGCCTTGTTCAGCCGTCTCGACGTCCTCCTCGTTCCCGCACCGCCGGTTGTGGAGTCAAACGGCCGCGAAATCTGGACCTTCCCCTCCGCCTCCGCTGCGGTTCAGGTTGGTCTCGTTTACGCCTTCGACGTGACCCACCCCACCGCCAAACCCCCTCCCCCGCCACTTTCTCAAAAATTTTCTCCGACCGTCGGTACATCGGAGGGGTCTGACGACATATAGCAGCGGAGGCGCAGCCCATCATGCTAGCCGCGGTCGACACCACACCCACACGGGAGGAGTTCCGGACGTTCTACCAGGAGAACTTCCGCATCGTGTGGCGTACGTTGTCTCGCCTCCGGGTCCGTGAGGCCGATGTGGCCGACCTCGTGCACGAGGTCTTCGTCTTCGCGTACAACCACTTCGACGAGATCCCTGCCTATCCTCAGGGGTGGCTCGCGCGCGTCAGCTACGAGATGGTCCGGAACTACCGGCGCAAGGCTGTGCGACGGCTTGAACGACTCGCCCCGCAGGTGGTCGAAGCTGCGATCGATCAGCACTCGATGGCTGAACCGACGACGACGGTCGTCCTCGAGGCGCTCGAACGGATGCCCGAGGACCAGCGGATGCTCCTCTTGCGGTATCACGTCCATGAGGAGCCGCTGCATGCGCTCGCAAAGAGCCTCGGCATCGCACGCTCGACCGTGCAGCTCCGCCTCGCCGCTGCCGAGACGACGTTCGAGGGGTGGCTCAAAACGCTCCTCGGGATGGATCCAGAAAAGGACTCGCGGGCGAGTCTATTTGCGTCGTTCTCGCTGGCCGGGTTTCTGCCGCAGACCTGGAAGTCATGCGACGTTCTCGCCAAGGCTGAGCTCGACGGCTGGGACCGTTTGTCGCAGGCGATCGATGCTTCGAAGATCGCCTCGGGTGCGCCGAGGCGCGAGTCGGCTTCATCGCTCGGACCTGGACTCGGGAAGTCGGGTCTCCCCTTCAAACTCACGATCGCGTTTACCGTTGCGCTCCCGTCCGCGCTCGCAGGCATGCTCTTCGGGCATCTCGGTGGGGGTATCGCTTCGGCGCAAACGGTCGGGGCGCCATCGCTCCGCGCGACAGCGCCCCAGGTCGCGGTCATCGCTGAGGCCTTCGTGAAGAACACATTGTCGGGCGATTTTGCGAAACCGAGGGATGTACCGCCCTCCCCAGAGCAAGCGCCCACAGCTCGCGCCAAGAATGAGGACCCCGAAGTCCCGCTGCTTTCGCGGATGCGAGCCTTGATCAAAGACAATGATCCGAGAACGGCTCTTGAGACACTCGAGGAGCATGCGCGCCGCTTTCCCAAGAGCACGCATGTTGACGAGACCGCGAGACTCAAGAGAATAGCTGAAAAGAACCTCGCTTCGATGATTGCGAAAGAGTCCACGAAGCCCGCAGTTCCGACCGAGGACAAACCCAACCCTTGACCGGTGCGTGGGACCGTATCCCACGAAGGATCGTCGTTCGCAGCCGGCCGCGTTGCCTCTCATTCTGGGCGAGCATGGTGGCGCGGCCGCCTGGGGACGACGATCCACGATTTCGACAATGATCACCGCTCGTAGGCGGCCCGTCGTGGCAAAGACGAACGGAGGACCCCTGCTCGCGCGCACGAAAACAAGGCCAATCCGAGAAGGTTGTCTCGACGGGTCGCCTACGAGCGGTGATCAAACAAAAAACGGGAGGGAGCCATGCCCACGTTGCCAGAATCGTCGGACGACAACGTCCCGATTGGAATCCACGAACGGCCGACCTGGCCCGAGGACATGCGGCCGACGATTGTCGATCCCTCCTGCGTTCCCGAAAATGGATGGCGGTCTCGCCTTCTGGATCTGCTCGGTCGAATCCGCGCACGATTCAGCCGCACCCCCGTGCCGCCGCCGCTCCCACCCGTGCGCGAGCGAACGAGCAGCGCGCCTACACTCGTCTCCTCCGGTGTGTTCGTCTTCGAGGAGATTCTTTCGGGATTGTGGCGTCTCCCTCCGGAGCAGCTCGACGCCGTCGTGCGCCTCGCCGATCACGTGCGCGAAGCGCGAGACGCGGGGCCGGATGCCGCAGTAGAGGCTCGAATCCTCTACGTGCTCGCCCGTCTCCTGCCCGCCCCGGGCGAAATCGTATCACTCGCGCTGCTCCGGGACAAACTCCTTGGCCTCCCACGTTCGACCGTGGATCAAGGCCTGCTCCGGCTGGAGGCGAACGGGAGAATCGTGCTTTTTTCCGCGCCGGTAGGCGGAGGGCTCGCAGGGACGGGTGGTTCACCGGGGGCGGGAATCGAGCATCCAACACGAGGGAATCTCGAACGTTGTGCCCTGGCGCCCGAACGGCGCCACGGCCGGGGTATTCGCCGCGCTGCGTGACGTTTGCGTGAAACCGCGGCGCCGGCGTGCGCGGGCGCTTGACTTTCGAGGGCCGCGGGCGCTTGCTCGGTCAGCACGCCCATGCCCTTCACGCCGTTCCCACCCTCGCACGTCCCGCTCCGGAAGGGCCGCCGCGCCCTCCTCCGAATGGCCATCTACCCCGCCGATTCCGCCGGTCTGCTCGACCTCGAACGCGCGATCGTCGACGCCCGCCACGGAATCGTCAAATACCCCGACGAGCTGCCCGACGACCCGATCACCTACGGCGAGCTTCAAATACGCGCGGGCATGGCGGCGACGGACGGATCAGCCTTTTGCATGGTCGCCGAGGAAGAGGGGCGCGGAATCGTGGCGGAGGCCTCGCTCCTCCGCCTCTCGTTCCGCATGGTCCGACACGTCGCCGTCCTCGGCATCGGCGTGCATCCCGACGCACAAGGAATCGGCCTCGGCCGTGCACTCCTCGAAGCGCTCCTCGGCTGGGTACGCGACCATCGCGACGAGGACGGAGGCCGCATCCACCGCGTCGAGCTCCACGTCCGCGCCGACAACCCTCGCGCCGTCGCGCTTTATCGATCCCTCGGCTTCCAGCAGGAAGGATCCCGCCGCGGGCTGCTTCGTCGCGACGACGGGCTCTTCGTCGACGATATCGGCATGGGCCTCCTGATCCCCGATCTGGACGAGCCTCCGACCTCGGCCTGACCCGCTCGCCTACTCGTTTCCTTCCCAGTCATCGCGGCTCTCTCCATCTCGCCCGACGTATCGGAACATACGCGGCTTTCCGTCCGCGCCCGGACCGAACTCGGCGACGATGCCGAAGTTGCCCGCGTCGGGATACTCCACGAACTCGGGCGTCGTCCGCGTGCTCACGGACAGGACTTTGAGCTCGTCAGTCTCGGACGTATTGATGAACTGGTGTGCCGACTCCGGCCCGGAGGGCGGACACGCGATCATGTCACCGCGGCGGATCGGGTGTCGCTCGTCGCCGAGACGCATCTCGCCCTCGCCTTCGAGCACGAAAAACATCTCCTCGTTCACGAATGGGCGTGAAACGGGAACGCGCGCTTGCCGGGCCGGATGATCGAGACGTTGTACCCGAGCTTCTGCGCGCCGATCTGCTGACTGACGAGGCTCACGCGACACGCGAACCGTTCGCCATGGCCCATCGGAAAATACTGGAGCTCGTCGAGGTTGAGGATGGGGCGAGGCACGGGATTCTCCTATCGTTATGGTTTGCCCTGCGGGTCTGTCATCGGGCCCCGCGCCGGTCAAGGACGAAGCAAACGAGGGATCCGGACGAATAACGCTTGACGCACGGGATCCGATTTGCGTTGGTGGATCGACATGGGAACCGTGGCCCACGCCTCGAACCGGAGCGAGCTCGCCGCCGCGATGAAGGAGGCGTTGAACCGCGAGGCGCGCCGGAACGAGATGCGCGTCGCGGTCGTTCGCTTGTCGGCGTACGGGCTCGTGCTCGTGCTCGACGTCACGCTTTGGCTCCGGGGCCTGCGGCCCGCGACGAACATCACCGGCGGAGCGTTGTGGGTGCTCCTCTCGGCCGCGATCTTCTTCGCGATCATGCGGCTCCCGTACGGCCGCGTGTACTGGTTCATCGTGCCCGTCGTCGACTTCTTCCTCATCGACAGCCTGCTCGGCGCGCGTATCGCGCATATGGGCGTCACGACCGCGATGGCGGCGGTCAGCGCGCTCGCTTGTGGCCTCTTCGCCGCGACGGGCGGCATCCGCTTCGATCGCCGCGCGGCCGCGTGGACGACGGCCCTCGCCGTGGTGCTGCTCGTTCGCCTCCTCGGGGATCATGCCTCGCGCGTGCAACTGCTTTACTCGGGCGTGGCGATCGTCGCCGATCGGATTGCTCAACGTCTGGCTCGCCGATCAGGTGCGCCGCGCGATGGAGGCCACGCGTGGGCAATTGCTCCTCGAGCGCCTCTTGCCGGGCGTCGCGCGCGCGGCCTTGAAGGATCCGCTCTCGCTCCTCGACGCGCCGCGGTCCGTGGAGGCGACGCTGCTCGTCACGGATCTGCGCGGCTTCACCTCGCTCTCGGAGCGCATGGAGCCCGGCGACGTCTTCGAGATGCTGAACCAGCTCCAGGGCGCGCTCTCCGAGGCAGTGCACGCGTGCGGCGGCATCGTCGACAAGTTCATGGGCGACGGCATGCTCGCGGTGTTCGGCGCGACCGAGCCCGGGCACGACCACGCGCGCCGCGCCATCGAGGCCGTGCGCCGCATTCGCGCTGCGCTCGACGAGCAGAACCGCCTCCGCTCGGCGGGCCTGCGTATCGGCATCGGCGTGCACTCGGGGACCGTGGTGGCGGGCTGCCTCGGCGGCGGCAGCCGGCTCGAGTTCACGGTCATCGGCGACGCGGTGAACACGACCTCGCGCCTCGAAGCGATGACCAAGGACAAGGGCGTCGACGTGCTCGTCAGCGAGGAGACCGTGCAGCGCGTGCCCGAGGTGACGTTCGAGGATCTCGGCGTCGCGCCGGTGCGCGGGCGGCAGCAGGGGATCCGCGTCTTTACGCTGAAGTCGTAACCTCAAAAGCCCTCGCACCGCGCAGGCTGCTGAGAAACGGGAGCGAGCGCCCTGGAGCCAGGGAGGAGGACGCAGGAATCCAAGCGTATTCCGAGGACGACGACCGACGATGCAGGGCGCGCAGCAAGTTTATCAGCGGCCTGCGGGCGGCGTGCTAGCGTCGGCGCGTGCCTTTGCTCGTGTTCGAGGTTGCCTGCGTCGCCGTCGTCTTGCTTGCGCTCGCGGCCATGGCGCGGAGACGGCCGCCTGCGGATCTCCTGACCGATTATGCAGCGCTCGCCGTCGCCGGTTGGATCGGCGAGGAGACGTGCGTCGTGTTGTACGACTATTACCATTACGCGATGGGCTGGCATATCCGGCTCGATCGGGTCCCGATCCTCGTGCCGCTCATCTGGCCGCTCGTGATCCTCTCGGCCCGCGAGGTCGCGGCGTGCGTGTGGCCGCGGATCGAGCGACTCCGCCCGCTCGTGGTATTTGCGATCGTCGCGTTCGACGCGTCGCTCGTCGAGGTGATTGCGGTGCGGGCGGGGCTCTGGTCGTGGGTGGACGCAGGGCACCTCGGCGTCCCGATCATCGGGATCCTCGGCTGGGGATATTTTGCGATTGGCGCGGACCTCGCCTTGTCGGGCCGGCTCTCGTCCGGCGACGGGCGGCTCCGGCGTGCGCTCGCCACGATCGTCGCGGCTCCGCTCGTCGCGCACGCGCTCATTCAAATCACGTGGTGGGGGTTTTTCCGGTGGGCGCAACGGGACGCGCTCGGCGTGGCTTCGCTCTGGGGGCTCTCGGTGATCGGCGTGTTCGTGCTCGCGTCCGTCGTCTTCGCGCGCCGTCGCGGCGGCGGCATTCCGCTCTCCGTCGCGCTCCCGCGCATGGTCGCGGCCGGCCTCTTTTTCGTGCTCCTCATCTCGACCGCGCCCGCGGAACTCCCGCTCTGGCACCACACGGCCATCGTGGCGGTCCCCTATTTCGCGGCGACCGAGCTATCGACCCGGTGAACGGACGGCCGCATCAAAGAAATACGTTCGCCGGCATGCCCGCGTGTTGCCAGATCGCCGTGCCGACCAGATACAACACGAGCTGCGCCGTCCCGAGGTGCGTGAGCACGATACAATCGTGCGAGGTGAGGCCCCGACGGTACCGCGGCCGATAAAAGGCGAGCTGCGTCGCGGGCGCCGCAAGCATCAGCCCCTCCCGAACGCCGATCGCGCCGGAGACGATTCCCGCGACGAGAATGCCCGCCGCGCCGACGAGCAGCCCGTCGATGATCTGCCGCGCGCGATGAGGTCCATGCACCACGGGATACGTCGGGATCCCTTCCTGCCGATCCCCTTCCAGATCCCGCATGTCGTAAAGGATCTCGTACGTCAGCTCGAAGGGAACGAAAAACAACGCAAGACAAACGACCCCGCTCCACGGCATCACGCGCGCGCCGGGGCTCGTGACGAGGGGATACACGAAACACGTGAGGACGAAGAGGACCGACGAGCCGAAGTTCTTGAAGAAGTAGATCTCCTTCAGGCGGGAAAAGCCGCGCGGCGTGGGGACGATGTTGTAATTGTACGCGAGCCCGATGACCTGGACCGCGAGCCGGAACGGCGTGAGGCCCGGCCAAACCAGGTGCGTCGCGACGAACGACCCGCCCATGAGCAGCACGGAGCCCACCGTGAGCAGGCGCTTCCTGCGCGCGACACGCTCGGTTCCGCGGATCCCGTTCTTGAGGTCCTCGTCGATGTCGGTGATCCGGTTCATCAGGTTGATGAGGAACCAGTCGAGGCCCACGACGAGCGCCACGAGCGGCAGGTAGCGGCCCGTCATGAGCCAGCCGAAGACGACGCACGCGGTCATGGCCACGAGCACGATGTGATACCGGGCGATCGCCAGCGCGTCGGCGAGCGCGGAGGAGGCGGGCGCGAGGGCGGCTTCGGACATCGCCGCCCCTTTTAGCATTTTTCAGGGCAGCGCGAGGATCCCGATCGGCCGCGCGAGCCTCGCATCCGCCTTCACGAGCACCGCGCCCGACTGCCCCGACGCGGGCACAGGCGTTCCATCGGCTTCGAAGCGCAGCACCGTCCCCGGGTTGCCCTTCGTGTCGTCCACGTCGAAGCCCACGGTGAAGATACGCCCGCCGTCGCCGAAGCTCAGGCCGCCGAGGTAATTGCCGCTCGGCGAACCGCCCGTGTAGTTCGTGCCGATCGTGCCGAGCAAGGTCCCCATCGTGAAATCGTAGCGCCGAATGTCGTTCGCGTAATCGCTGACGTAGAGCTCGCAGAACCCCGCATTGCAATCCGGCCCGTAGGCAAGCCCGAGCAGGCTGATGTAACCATGCCCGGCGTCGGAGAGCGCGGGCTGGTCGGCGAAGACCACCATTTCGCCCGTCGTGACGTCGATCTGCAAGACCTGGCTCGGGAGCCCCGGGAACATGGGCGCCCCGTTCTCGGCGACAGAGCCCTGGGTCGTGACGTAGAGTTTTTCGTCGGGCCCGAAGAGCAGCCCATTCGGCCCGTTCAGACCCCCGGGCATTCCATCGCCCTCTTTGAAGACGTCGATGAAATCACCCGTTTTCCCATCGTATCGCAGGATCTGATCGGTCAGGAAGCTCGCCACGTAAAGCCGCCCGTCCGGCCCGAAGGCGATGCCATAAGGCCGGTGTAGGCCCCCGCCCTTCGCAAATTCGCCGTAAAACGCGCCCGTCGAGGAATCGAACCGCAGGACCGCGGAGGTCTCGGGCGTATCGCCGCTCGCGAGGTAGAGGTCCCCCTCGGGGCCGAGCGTCATGGAATCGGGATGAAAGAGGCCGCCCGTGCCCTTCGGGATGAAAACATCGACGAGCGCGCCTGTGTCCTGCTCGAATCGAAGCACGTTGTCGCCGCGGCTGTTCGCGACGAGGAACATGGGCTTGCGCGGCACCTCGCCGCTGGTCGTGGTCGTGCCGCCCTCGTCATCCCCACAGCCCGCGAGGGCCGAGAGCGCGAGGAGCAAGGCGACCTTCCCAAGGGTTCGCAAAGGGATTCGCATCGCGCCAGCATATCGGCAGCGGCGCCGAGGTGAAAGACCGATGGTGGACGAACACGCGGCGCCGTGCGGCGGCACGCGCGCGGAGGTCACGTGCGCCCCCGCTTCAGCGGCGGATGAACGCCGGCACGCCCTCGACATCGAGCGTCGCCGAGAGCTGCTCGCATTTGCCGGTGTCCTCGTTGTATGCGAGGTCCGTGTTCGCTTCGAGGAGCACCTTGATCTGCGGGAGCAGATCCTCGAGCCCATCGCCGTCCGCCACGCCGTCGAGGATCTCCTGCGGCAAGACGCCGCCGCCGAGATGGCCCTTGAACTTGAGCTCCTCGTCGATCGACAAACGGAACCGCGCGTCCTGCACGCTCAACGTGAAGGCGACGTCGAAAATGGCGAGCGGGATCGCGAGGGCAAACGGGCCGGTTTCGAGCACGCCGTTCTCGATCCGTGCATTCCTGACGTAGCTGCGGGTCGCGGTCATGTCGGGCTCGAACGTCTGGTAGGATTCGATGATACCGTCCGTGCCGAGGGTCGGCCGCTTCTTCACGCCGACCTGCACGGCGAGGTTCACGCAGGCGTCGTTCTTGAAATCGTCGACGTTCTCCATCTCCATGAGGATGACGAGCTGCCCGTCGTTGATCGACCCTTGCAGGAGCCCGTCGATCGCGTCGCCGACGAACTTCTCCACCTCCGGGACGAGCGGCGCGAGCTGGTTGTCCACGCCGCCATGCCCCTCGGAATCGACGAAATCCGCCTTTCCGCAGGAGAGGGAGTCGGTCCCGTCGCTCGTCCGCCCGTCGAGATCGAAGCCGGGTGCCACGGTCGGCGACACCAGACGCGCAAAGGCGAGCTTCGTGGTAATGGCCGCGTACGTCTCACCAGTCTCGCAAGACGTGGCAGTGGGCCCATCTTCCTCGCCGCATCCGACGAGAAAGAGGCCGAGACAAAGCGCAGGCAGGAGCCGAGAAAAGCCTTTCGTCTTCATACCTCGATCGCCGTCAAGCTGGAGGTCACACGCGCATCGCCTTGGCCGAAGCTGTCGAGCGTCATCCCCATCCCCCGCGCGAGCGAGAGGAGCACCTTGCTCGCGTTCTCGGCCGATGGGGACCGATAATGCAGCCCTGTCTTGAGCGCTCCGTTGCAGCTCCCCGCGATGAGGATCGGGTACTCTTCGAGCAGGTGCGATTTGCCGTACGAGCAATCGCTCGTCCCGAGGATCGCGCAATGCTCGAGCAGCGTGCTGTCGCCCTCGGGGACGGCGCCGAGCGCCTTCACGAGATAGGCGAACTCGGACATGATGTAGAGCAAGATGCTCTGCACCTGCGGCTGTTCGCCGGGCTCGTCGTGGGTGAGCTGGTGATGCCCGGCCGTCGCCCCTGGATACAGCGGATTGCCGACAGGGCTCGAGAACCACTGGCTGAACACGCGCGTCTGGTCGCAGGCGAGCGCCATGACGAGGATGTCCACCATCACGCGCGAAATCTCGGACATCGGCGGCCTGCCGTCCACGTCGGGATATTCGTCGAGCGGCTTTTGCGGCACCATACACGCCGCGAGGCTCGGCGGGTTCTGCTGGAGTTTTTCGATCTGTTTCTCCAGCGCGCGGATGCCGTCGAGGTGTTTCTCCAGGCGCTCCTTGTCCGTTTGTCCAAGGACCTGCTGGAGCGCTGCGGCTTCCTCCGTGATCCCGTCGAGGATGCTCTGCCGCAGCGGCAACCGCGGATCCGGCATCGGCGTGCTGCCCGGCATGACGAACCCGTCCACGAAGACACGCTGGAAGAGCGCCGCGGGCGAGTTCTCCGGCGGGTTCACGCTATGCGGCGCCGTGTACGAGAGGCTCCGCCCTCCAGGCTGGACCGCGAATTCGAGCGAGCGGAAGCGCGTGTCCTGCCCGACGGCCTCGGCGATCACCTGATCGATGCTCGGCTGCGTGAACGTGGCGAGCTCGGTGCCATTGCTGAGCGGCGTCGCGCCCGAGAGGATGCCCGCCGATCCCGAGAAATGCGGCACGGTGTTCCCGGTGTACACCTTCATGCCGGTGATGACCGAGACCTTGTCCTTCACGTCGGCGAGAGGCGCGAGCGTGGCAGACGGCTCCCAGGTCGGCCCCGTTCCTTTGGGCACCCAAAAATCAGGCAGGGTGCCATTGCCCCAGAAAAAGATCCCGAATCGCTTCGGCAGGGCGTCGCCTTGGGCATAGGCCGTCCCGTTCGTGTTGAGAAACATCTCGAGCGCCGGCAGCCCGATGGCGACCGCCGCGCCCCCGAGCATGCCCCGGAGCATCGTCCTTCGGCTCAGCTTGGTTCGCTTCATGGCATGATCCCCTTCGTCACCGGTGGTCAAGGCTCGTGCGCGAGCCGGAAACCCGGGCTCGTCGCGATGAACGAGAGAAGCGACTTCACGCGATGACCCGCCGCGCGGAAATCGTACGTGAGGGAGTTGATCGCAGCGCTCTCTTCCTTCGTGGGCTCGAACGCCGTCGCATACGAGTAGAGCTTGCGCACGAAACAAGGCGCGACCTTGTCGTTGTCGTGAATGCGCAGGGCGAGTTCGCGCGCGTTCGCGAACGGCGCGCCGTCGAGGTTGCCCGATGGATCGATGACCGCGTCGGTCTCCTTCATGCGGAACCGGCCGATCCCGTCGAAGTTCTCGAGGCCGAGGCCAATGGGATCCATGAGCATGTGGCAAGCCCGGCACGTGGGATCCGTGTTGTGCTGCGCGATGCGCTCACGCAGCGTCCGCGCCTCCGTCGACGCATCCGGCAAACCCGTGTTCACGTTGACGGGCGGCGGCGGAATGCCGTCACAGAGCAGATCCTCGCGGACGAACTTGCCGCGGAGCGTGGCCGACGTGGACCGCGGATGCGAATGCAAGGCGAGGATGCTGATGTGCCCGAGGAGGCCAATGCGCGGCGAATCCTCGGAGAACACCACCTTGCCGAACCCCTCGTCCGTCGGCGCGGGCACGGCATACATGGAGGCGAGCTTCGGGTTGACGAAGGTCGTCCGCGTGAGGAAGACGTCGCGGTAATCGGCGTCGAGTTCGAAGACGAGATGCTCAAAAACGCGCAACGTCTCCTCGCGCGCGGCAGGGCCGACCTCAGGGCTGTAATAGGTGAAAAGGGTGGGATCCTTCGAGAGCGCGTCAAGATCGCCGAGGTGCAGCCAATCCGTGACGAACGCCCGCAGCCCTTCCCGCGCCCGCGGCGATTCGAGCATGCGCAGGACCTGGTCCGCGAGGCCCTCGTCCTCGACGAGCTTTCCTGCCTCGGCCGCCGCGAGCAGATCCTCGTCCGGAATGCTGTTCCACAGGAAAAACGAGAGCTTCGAGGCCATTTCGAGGCTCGTGTACCTGCGCTTCCCCGGGTTCTTCGGGTCCGGCTCGCCAACCTGGGGACGATAGAGGAAATTCGGCGACTGGAGCATCGCCGCAACTGCAAACTCGATCCCCTTGTCGAAGCTGCCGAGCGTGGTCGCCGCCTGCACGAGCACTCCGCCCAGCCGATCGACCTCCGCGGCGGCGAGCGGCCGGCGGTAGACGCGGCGCCCGAGCGAGGTGGCGAACTTTTTCGCGCAATCGAGGTCGTTCGCCCCCGTGGGCGTACACGGGAGGACGGAGGCCTTCCGCGCGGGGTCCGCCACGACCTGCTCCGCAATCGCAAACGCAGCCTTCTCGTATTTCTCGACGCCGCGCGAGGAGATGGTGCTGACCGAGGAGCCGAGCGTGACGAAGCCATCGAGCGGGGCGTCGGGCTCGATCGACGTCGGCACGTTGATGTCCTCGCCGAAGAGGTCGCGGATGGCATTGCCATACTGAGCAACCGTGAGGCGCTGCGCTCCGGTCTGCGCGGCGATCTCCGGCATCGGCGGCCGCGGCCCGAGCCCGCCGCTCGGCGGGGGCGCCTCCTCGCTGCACGCGCCCAGCGAGGCCACGAGCGCCGCGGGGAGGAGCGCCCGGGAGAAAAAGGTCTTCGTGAGAGGTTTGTCCCGGAATGCCATCGCCCACCTCATTTGTGCTGAAACTTGACCTTCGGCGAGAGGACCTCGGTGCCGTCGAGGATCTTCTGGACCTTGTCGCTCGTATCGCCGAGGATGTACCGGCGCGCGAACGTAAAGGCGTACGTGTTCACGAGCTTCCAGCCCTCGTACGAGTCGAACTCCTTGCAGCCACCGAGCGCGAAGAGCTGATGGCAGCCGCCCTCGAAATCGAGCCACGTGAAATCAATCGAGGTCACGCGCGCCCACACGTTCTCAGCGCCGACCGGATCGAGCGTCCCGCTCATCTGCATGTAGGGCTTCTTCACGGCGTCGTATCCGTCGAATCCGAACCAGCCCGGCTCGTCCCCGACGCCGCTCGCCATGGGAATGCCCGCCTTGACGCGCGAATCTCCGAGCCCCTCACCGAAGACAGCGATCTGCTCGGGCGTGCAAGGCTCGGAGAATCTCGTGCCCTCGTCGCACATGGCCTGAATCTCGGCGGGGTCGTACACCGCGCCCCCGCTCGCCCAGGCCGTGCGACCACCGAAGCTATGGCCGGAGAGCAAGACCTCATCCGTGCGGCATTTGCTCGCAAGCGGATCCTCCGCGGGCAGCGCCTCGAGGGCGTCGAGCGACGCGGAGAGGTCCATCGAGCGCAGAAAGCTGATGGTGAGCGGCACGGTATCCTCGTGCTCCGGCAGCGTGTTGCCCTTGTGGTCGGGCGCGATCGCGACCCAGCCGTGTGAAGCGAACCAGTGCATCATGTCGGAGCTCGTCCCACCGAACCCCGAATACCCGTGCGAATGCAGGTGCACGGGGTACCCCGCCGCTTCCATCGGCGGCGCGACGGTCGCGCCCTCGAAAACATCGTCGTCGGGAAATGCGTTCAGATACTTCGGCGGCGTACCTTCTTCATCGAGGGTGGGATACCAGAGATTGATGCGGATCTCGCGCGGCCCCTCGACGCCCTTCGGCTGGTACGTGTGCAGAAAGGAGCGATAACCGACCCGGAACGGGCCGATTGCATCCACGGGGTAGTCGAGCAGGCCGCCCTCCGGCATCTTCGGCCCCGTGTCGGGATTTGCAGGAGGGGCCTCCGGCGAGCATCCCGACAGGAGCGATACCGATCCGATTCCGAGCGCGAGGAGGCGCCGGGCCTGGCGGAAGGCGGAGAAGGATACCACGGCCCTCATTGGATCACGAAACCGCCGAGAATGCTACCCGTTTCTTCGCGCCGCCCCCCCCTTCGCAATGCCGGCACGTGGGAACTTTCCAGCGCGACCCTCCCGCTGTAAGATGCGATCGTGTCCGACGACGTCCTCGGCCGCCTGATCGCCGTCCTTCGGGTCCCGCACGCGGAGATCCGCGCGGCGTACCGCGTCGGCTCGCGCGTGTACGGCACGGCTGGATCGGGGTCCGACGAGGACTTCCTCGTGGTGCTCGGCAAGCCCGGGCAAAGGCAGGACCTCGCGTTCGCCCCGCGCCTCAACATCGTCATTCACGGCGTCGCGACGTTCGAGGACGCGCTCGCCGACCAGAGCGTCTTCGCTCTCGAATGCCAATTCGCGCCGCCGGCGCACGTGATCGCCGCCCCCCGCCCGCCGTTCCGGTACACGCTCGACCGGAAAAAACTCGCGGCCTCGGCGATCGGTCGGTCCACGGCGGACTGGCAAAAAGCGAAGAAGCGCTTCGTCGACGAGCCCGATCCGTCCCGGAAGAAGGCGTTTCACGCGCTGCGCGTGCCGGTCTTCGCCTTGCAGATCGCGAAAACTGGCAAGATCACCGATTACGCCGCCGCGAACCACTTCCTCGCAGAGGTGCGCAAAGGTCCCGACGACGATTTCGCGTGGTACGAGGAGAAGCTCGGACCCGCGCGGGAAGCGCTCTGCGCCGAGCTCACGAAGCTCGCCGGGAAGCGGTAAACGCCTTACTCGGACCGAGCGAGCCGCTGCGGGACGATCGCCTGGTGCAGCCAGTGCTCGTCCGTCTGGACGTGGCCCTTGCGCACCCACTTCGCAACGCATCGACCAAATGCGCTGTCGGCGAACTGCGCTGCGACACGCACGACGACGCCCTCGCGCGGGCCGCCGAACGTCGAGGGCTCCCGCGAAAGCCGGTCCGTGAGCGCGCGAAGCTCGTCCACCGACGAAACCACGCCGCGAAAAAGCACGGGCGCCGTCGGCAAGCCGAGGTCGCCGGCCTGGGCCGTCACCATGTCCCAGTCCCACCAGATGCCGGACGTGTCGTCGCGCACCCCGAAGACCAGCGAATACTCGGGGAGCTTGTCATACGTAATCGAATGCACGGCGTAACAGTATTCGCAGAAGACCGAGATCCCCTCGGAGAGGAGGTGCCCGATGCGGGCGTGCGTGGCCTTCGCGAGGTCGAAGCTCGGGTGCGCGGGCGGGCCGGCGTGCGAGCGCGAAAAGACGTTCTTCCGCGTGTACGTCAGGTTCGAGCCGTCGCATTTCTCGGTGGCGACGAGCTCGGCGCCAACGAGCGCAGACACGTCCGACATGCGCTTGTCGTCCGACGTCCCGCCTGGCGACCACGGGAAGTGGAATGTCCTCGGGTACTTTGCAGACACGGCGCAGCGCAGGCTAGCACAGCCGCCCTCGCCCGTGCTATGGTGGCGCCCCTCCTTTTTTCACGAGTCCCGCCATGACGCTCTCCCTCCTCACCGAGCCGCCCCGGCCGCCCGCTTTCCGCGTGCCCTGGGACGAGCTGCAGACCTTCGAATGGGTCCGCGCGCTCGAGCCCTGCCCGCAGGACCCCATTCACCACGCCGAGGGCAACGTCTGGATTCACACGCGCATGGTGCTGGAGACGCTCGTGGCGATGCCCGCATGGCGCGCGCTCTCTGCGGACGATCAGGCGGCCGTCTGGCTCGCATGCCTGCTGCACGACGTGGCGAAGCCGTTCACCACGAAAGAAGAGCCGGACGGGCGCATCACGGCGAAGGGGCATTCCCGCGCCGGCGAGATGCTGGCGCGGCGGCTGTTATGGGAGCTCGGCGCGCCGTTTTCGCTGCGCGAAATGGTCTGCGGGCTCATCCGCCACCACCAGATCCCCTTTTACCTGATCGAGCGGGACGACGCGCAGAGGCTCGCCGCGGAGATCTCGCTCGTATGCCGCGCCGATCTGCTCGCGCTCGTCGCCGAGGCGGACATCCGGGGCCGCGTCTGCCAGGACATGCAGCGGATCGTCGACAACATCGAGCTCTTCCGCGCGTTCTGCGCCGAGGAGGGTTGTTTCGACAAACCGCGCGCCTTCCCGTCCGATCACACGCGCGTCGTCTACTTCCGCTCCGAGGGGCGCTCGCCCGACGTGCCGGTCCACGACGACACGCGGAGCGAGATGATCATGATGTGCGGCCTGCCGGGCGCGGGGAAAGACACCTGCGCCCGCGAGCGATTCCCGGATTTGCCGGTGGTGTCGCTCGACGATCTGCGCAGCGAGCTCGAGATCGATCCCGACGAGAACCAGGGCGCCGTCGTGCAAGCGGGCAAGGAGCGCGTGCGCGACCACCTGCGACGCAGCGAGCGGTTCGTTTACAATGCGACGAACCTCAACCGGCAGCGGCGTGGCCCCTTGCTCTCGCTCGCGGCCGATTACGGCGCGCGTGTGCGGATCGTCTACGTCGAGGCGCCGCGGGGCGCGCTCCTCGCGGGCAACCGCGCCCGCGCCGCGCGCGTGCCCGAGGCCGTCATTCGCCGCATGAGCGAGCGATGGGAGGTCCCGAGCCTGCTCGAAGCACACGCGCTCGACGTCGTGCTTCGCTGACCCCGCGGCGTCAGCCGTGCCGGAGGAGCTGCAATTTCAGGGTGGTGAACGCGATGCCGGCGATCACCACGGCGCCGATGACCACATCGACGCCGAGACCCCAGAAGGCGAGCGACGCGCCTCGCGGCGTCGATCGCTCCACAGGCTTCGAGGAACCAACGGTCAAGCCCGAGTTTGCGCGCACGAATCCCTCCCCCGGGATCGACTCATCGCACGAGACGCGCGCTCCTGGCTATCGGGTGTTTCCCTGATTTGCGTGTCGTCACTCTTTCTCGCACTGGAGAAGCACGAGCATCGGAATGTCCACTTCGGACGGCTCCGTCATCGACGCAAACTCGTACGTGCCTTGCATGGCATATCCGCCCCCGCAGCACCCGCCGGCGAGCCCGATGCCGTGCGAGGGGGTTTCGACCGCGGACGAAAACGCGTGCCCGTGCGAGCGGAACTCCGGGCTCGTGAACGGGTCGCCGCCGAAGGTCTGGTCCGCGGGCGCGTCCTTTGGCAATCCCACGAGGAGCCTACCCGCTGTGCCTTCGGCCGGCTTCCAGCCCTCGGGGCATTTTTCCAAATCGAAAAACATGAGCAACCTCGACGGCAAGGGCGTCGGCCGCGGGACGGACTCCTCGTGTTTCTTGCAAGCGAGGAGCTGGACGTAGGGAGTATCGGCGGATGCCGACTCCGACGTCGTGGCGAACGAGACGGCCCCGGCCTGCCCCACGCCTGCATTCCCGCCGCCGGGCGCGCCCACATACGAGACCGCAGGAATTTCGACGCTCGCCCCGAGCGCATGCGAATGCACGCGTTCTTCCTGGCTCGAAAGTGGCTCGCCGACGACCTCGCCGCTCGGCAAGGTTTCACTCGCGGCGACGATCGTGCGCCCCACGGCGGGCTCGTAGGGCTTCCATCCCTCGGGGCAGGCGAGCTTTTTGAAAAAGGAGACGGCGCCGGTGGGAAGCGCGTCGCCGCGGAGCGATTGCGGGTCCGGGTTCGTGGCCGTGGGCGCCCCGGTCCCGGTGTCATACCCGTCGAGGCAACCCGCGAGGGCGACGAAGAGCATACAGGTGAGCGTGGCGCGTGTTTTCATGGCTTCACGCACCCCGCGATCTGCAAGAAGGGCAGCCCCGAGGCGACCTTCATGGTGGTGCCTGCGAGTGGATACGTCCCCGCGGCGGCGCCATTGTGGTTCCCGCCATTCGCCGCGGCGATGTTTTTCGCGACGAGCGTGACCTCGCCCGCATAGGCGTGCTCGTGCATCCGCTCTTCGCGATCGGTGAACGGCGTGCCGACCTCCAGACCCACGTGCGCCGGCTCCATCGCGCCGACGACGACGCGCCCTGCGACGTCGTACACGGTCACCCATCCCGGCGGACACGCGCCCCCCGCGACGAACGCGACCATGCCGGAAGGCGCGCCGTCATCGGGCGGCGTCTCCCCGGACGCCCGACGCGCCTGCATGAAACCAAACCCCAAGAATAGCGCAGCGATCACCGTCGCCGCGGCCCATCTTCGTCGAAACGATCTTCGTTGCACCATGCCGGGACCGTCGCAAGGCGCCCGGCGCGCGTCAATCCGTCATTTCTTTGCCGCGAAGAGCCCCGCATTCTGAAGCAGCGCCGCGATCTCGGCGCGCATCGGCCCGAGCATCGGGGACGCGAGCAGCGGCGCGAGCTTGCAGACGAGGTCGAGCGAGCCGTCCACGAGCGCGCGGGTCTTCCCCTGGTCCTCGGAGGTATCGTTCACGAAGTAAAGGAGCAAGCCGAGGTGCAGCGTCCAGAGCGCCTGCGCGAAGAGCGGCCGCGCGTCCTCGGGGATCGATTCGTCCTTTCCAATCGCGTCGTGGAACGTGGCGATGGCCTTTCGGCGCACATCGGACGTCTCCTCGCTGAAGACCGAGGTCGGCTCATCCGCGCCGAGCGTGCTCCGCAGAATGGCGCGAAGAAGCTTGCGGTCGTCCTTCAGCATGTCGATCTTCGCGTGCATCACGGCGCCGAGCCTCGATCGCAGATCGGGCATGGTTTCGAGGGCGCCCCGCGCCGCCTCCGCATGCGCATCCTGCTGGCGCGCGTAATACGCGAGCACGAGGGCCTCCTTCGAAGGAAACCAGTAATACGCAGCGCCGAGCGAGAGTCCGGCGGCGGAGGCGATGTCGCGCATCGTGGTCCCGTCGAAGCCTTTTTCGCGGAAGAGCCCGAGCGCGATCGAAAGGATGTGCTCGCGGCTCGCCTCGCCGCTCGGACGGCGCTTGCGGGTGGTCATCGGTAATGCCCTCCCGCGTACCGTACCCGGCAGCTCCCGCCGGGGCAATCGTCCGGCGCGATCCACGCGGCGATCGTGCGGCGCTTGCTGGACAGCGCGTGGAAGAACCGCTCCGCGAGCGGGGCGAACGTCGGGCCGGAAAGGCGATACGACCAGGGCCGCCATTCCACGAGCGCCCACAAGCAGAGCAGGAACGCGGCCGCTCCCGCCCACACGTCGCCCTCGTCGCTCACCACGACGAGCTCCTCGCCGAGCCACGGAACTCCTGCATATCGCCAATGCGCCTCGTCGCTGCCGCAGGCGAGGAGCTCGATCTCGACATACGCCTCCTGCGTGAGGAGCCAATCGCGGCAACGCACGCAGAGCGCGCAGGTTTCGTCGTAAAGGACCGTGAGCCGCTTCATGGGGACACCTCCTCCTCGTTCTCTCGTGGGAGGCGCATTCACTCGGCGCCTGCGCGCATCATCTTGAGCTGAGGGACGACCGGGGGCGGCAGCACGGCCATCTGCGCGCGGCGGCGCATGCGGTGGAACAGGTACACGTTGCCGAAATGGATCACGCCGAGCGACAGGAGCAGGAGACCGAGCTTGGCGGCGAGGATCTCGACGGCCGAGATGATGTCCGTCGCGCGCTCCGCCTTCATGATGAGGCACGCATACCCGAAATTGAGCAGGTAAAAGCCGACGACGAGCAGCCGATTCACGGCCTCCGCCATTCCGGGGTTGTCCTTGAAGACGTCCGTGAGAAACACCGCGCCGCTGCGAAACAAGGTCCGCGCGAGCCCCACCGTCAGCCCGACGCTCGTCACCGCATACGCCGCATACACCGGGATCAGATACGACGCCGCATCCATCATCGTGGTTTCCATGGTGCCTTCTCCTACACACTGGCTCACCGGAGGTCACCGGCGAGACCAAGTTTGAACATGTTCAGATATTAGGCACAGACACTTCACCGGTCAAGAGAAAATCTGAACACGTTCAGACAATCTCGTAACACGTTGAAACAATTCAGTTTACGATGGAGACGGCGCGAGACGTGTAGGCAGATGTACTCCAGAGACGCCGCGCAGGGAGGACGAGGCTCAGCGAGCGCGGGCGGAGTGGATGACGACGGGCTCGAGCGGCGCGTCTTTCGAGAACGGGCCTTGCGCGCCCGTCTTTTGCGAGACGATGCGGTCGACGACGTCCATCCCTGCGGTCACCGCGCCGAAGACGGTATATCCCCAGCCGGAGCCGTTCTTCGCCGTGTGGTCGAGGAACGCGTTGTCGGCGACGTTGACGAAGAACTGCGCCGTCGCCGAGTGCGGGTCGTTCGTGCGCGCCATGGCGACGGTGCCGCGCGTGTTCTTCCGACCGTTGTCGGCCTCGTTCGTGACGGGCGCGTGCGTGGGCTTCTTTTCGTACGTCGCGTCGTATCCCCCGCCCTGCGCCATGAAGCCCGGAATGACGCGGTGGAAGATGGTCTCGGCGTAGTGGCCTTCGCCGACATAACGAAGGAAATTGGCGACGGTCTGCGGCGCCGCCTGGGGGTCGAGGGTGATCTCGAAGGAGCCGTGGTTCGTCTCGAAGTGAACGACGTTTGACATGACGAGGACCTTATCACGGCCCATGCGTCGATTGAAAGCCTACAAAGGCAGGATGTTCGCGGCGCGTATAGCCAGGACGATCGTGGGCTCGTCCTCGCCGAGGGCGAAGCTCGTCTCGATGCGGAGCTCGACGTCGGCGATCGGGAGCGGTCGCGGGACAACCCGGTTCCACGCGCGGATGCTGCCCGCCTCGATACCCGCCCGCAAGCTGCCGGAGGTGCCAGGGCCGAGGGGCAGCTCGAGATGCTCCATGAGATACGTCCAGTATCGAAATCCGCCGGTGGCGCTGGAGCTCATGGCCGTGGGGATGACGACGTGGAGGGTCTCGCTCTGCGCAGGTGTGCAGGTCGCGCAATGGGTGCGATAGGCATACGCGAGCCCGCCCGCGAGGGGTTTTACGGTTGTCTGATACTGCCGGAGGGCGAGGCCTTTGCAGGTCTTTCCATCGAGCCAGGTCTCGACGACCGTGTAGCGCGGCCCCTCCAGGCGCGACGCTTCGAGCAGATACGTGTCGACGCCCCGCGGCCCGCCCATGTCGGGCCCGCACGCCATGGCGATCGGGGAAGCGTCGTCCGATTGGAGATATCGGAGCCACTGGTTCGATTGGTGGCTGTCGGGATGATAGAGGTTCCGGAGCCGCACAACGGCGGCATGGCCCTTTTCGTTGGTCAGGCGCGGCCGGGGCAAACCACTCCAGTCGACTGCGGGGCGTGAGCGCTCGACGTCAGGCAGCGGGCTGGGGTCGCCAAGGGTGTCGTAATGCTTGGTTTCCCAGACGACCGCGGACTCGGCTTCGAGGCTCGGGATCTCGGCGAGGCGGATGTCCTGGAATCGATAAGGCTCCTCGGCCCGCGCCGGGGTCACGGCCATGCCGATGGCAAACGCGAGGGCGAGGGCCGGAAACACGGAGCTTCGTTTCATCACAGATCCTCCAGGTACGCCTCGAGCGCACGAAGCCCGTCCTGCGAGAGCGAACCGGTATGTCCCATGGTGCCGTCCACGCCGCGCAGGAGGTCGCCAAGCGTGGCATAACGACCGTCGTGGAAATAAGGCGCCGTTCCCCCGACGAACCGGAGCGAGGGCGTATCAAAAGGAATGCGGAAAGGCGAGCGCGCGACGTCGTACGCGGCGCGGTCGGTGCCGCCGCCCGGGTGGCAGGTGGCGCAGCCCTGCTGCGGATCGTCGAAGAGCGCGCGCCCGCGGGCGACGAGCGCGCGCCGGGCCTCGTCGGCCTCGGCGCGCACGGGCGCGGGCATGACCTTCAAATAAGCGATGAGCGCGTCGAGGTCGGCAGAATCGGCGCCGCTGAAGACGCCGCGCCCCGCGAGGCGCTTCATCGTGCGGCCGACGTGGTGCCGGAGCGTGGTCGTCTCGCCTCGCCAACCGAACGGCGCGCCCTCGTTCATGCGGCCCGCGAGCATGATCGTCTGGTGCCGTCCCTCGGGCGTTTGCCAGGTAATGCCGTCCTCGCGCCCGTCGATATGGCAACTCGCGCAGGCACGGCCGTCGCCCGAAATGCGCGGATCGTTCGTCGCGTGAAACAGGATCCGGCCGCGCGCCTCCACGGCAGTGAGGCCGGGAGGGAGCTCCTTCGAGACGACGACTTCGACCACCGGCTTGGTGGAGGCGCCTTCGTGAAGGTCGAGCACGCTCACGGCGGCGGCGAACTGGGACCAGATGACGGCGCGCTCGCGCCCAGGCTCGACCGCGACGCCCATGGGCCCGGCGGGGACACGGAATCGGCGGCGCTCGAAATGCATGGGGTCGCGCGCGCGGGCGTCGAGCTCGAGGACGGCGTCGACGCCGAGGCAGCCGAGGAGGAGGCGATCACCGACGAGCGCGGCGGCGCGCGGCAAGGTGCAGGCTTTTTCAGGGCCGCCGACGTCGTCGAGGCCCCCGAGGACCGAGAGGTCTCGACCAAGCAGGGATTCGCTCGTGGTATCGACGACGGCGACGAGGGGCGCGGCGGCAAGGAATCGCGAGCCATACGTCTCGGTGGAGATGCTGCCCGCGTCCCCGTCGACGCTCACCATCGGCGCGAGCAATCGCGTGACGCGCTCGGGGTTCGTCCCGACGAGCGCGGTCAGGACGAATCCCTGGCCGGTGCGGCGGGAGGAGGTTTCGCCATTGTGGCGACGGAGATCAACGGACCGCAGGACGTGGAGCGGATCCTCGAGGTCCACGATCGAGATCTGGTCGCCGATGGCGTGGGAGACGAAGGCGCGGCGGCCCGAGGGCTCGACGTAAATGGCGCGGGGCTCGCGCGGCAAAGGCACGGCATAACGGACGTCGAGGGTGTCGACGACGAATGCGGTGAGCGTACGGCCCCAGCCGCTCGCCACGAACATCGTCGCCTCGTTCGGGGTGACGAAGAGGCCCGTGGGCTCGCTCGGCGTCGGGGCTTCGCAGAGCGGCGCGAGCTTCTCCTCGGGCGCGGGTGCGGGTTCGAGGAGGGCGACACGATTGGAATCGTGGAGCGAAACGGCGACCCGGCCGTCCGCGAGTACGACGAGCTGCGAGGGCGCGCCTGCGAGGGGCGTCGTCGCGAGGAGGGACCGGCCGTCGATATCGACCGTATGAAGGGCGTGCCGATCGGCGTCCGCGACGTAGGCGATCGTCCGTTCGGCCTGCCTTACCAGGGCCACGGTACTGCTTTGACGGACCGGTGATTCAGGGCGGGGAATGGAATGGGCGTGGCGCCGCGTGCACGCGTTTGTCGGCCGAGGTGCGCCATTCCGAGCGGGAGACGTGAGCGCAGCCCCGGGCGTTTGCGCCTCGTCTGTACCAGAGGTCCGTGCGGTCTTCGGCGCAGCAGCGGGCGGGGCGCTCGTGCACGCGCCGGCGAGCGCGGCCACGAGAGGTGCAGCCCATGCGAGGCGGGAGCGGAGCGACATGGCGGAGGGCCTGTACGCCCGCCCCGCCCCTCACATTCCTGCTCTACCTGCAGAAACGTGTGCGGCAGTCACGGTCGCACTTCGTGGTACACTTGCGATACCGGGGCCCCTGCACACAACGACGGGTGCAATTCGTGTTGCAGGACGTGAATTCACGCCCGCAGCGAGCTGCAACTACCACCGTGGCGCTCTCCGCCAGCGGCTGGGCCGCCATCGATTCGCTCAGAGCGCCCACCGGCGCGGGCGCGGCCTGGGCCGAGACGGCACTTCCCAGAAGAAGCCCGAACCCGCGACAACCTGAACGATCAAATTCCTCTTCATACGTCCCCCTCCAGACACACGAACCTCGGAGTCCCCGAATCCATGCATTCGCCGAGAGCCCTTGGATCGCATCCAAGGAAGACATAAAGGCGCCTTGCCCCGAATGCCAGGTGTCAGATGCATCGAGCGCAGCCGTCGGAGTCCACGAAGGAGATCCCGTAGGCCCACACCCGACGCCCGCATTCCCGCCCGCGGACGCGCCGTTCGTTCCGCAATCTCACCCCTTTCGGGGGTACCGGATGAACACGAGGTGGTTATGCCCGTCGGTGCCTCGGGAGCTCGGGCTCTTCACCTGCTTGCCGCGGAGCAGATCCTCGAAATCGGCGGCGGTGATCGTCACCGAATGCGCGTGCCCCGCGAGGCCCTGGATGTCGTAGGTCCGCTCCACCTTCGCCTTGACGTGGGCGTCCGGGATGACGAACTCGTGCTCGTCCTTGCCGGCGACCTCGATTTCGCAGGCATTCACGCGCTCGGGCGGGTCCACCGCCGGGGCGCATTCGAGGAAGAGCCTGTGGATGTGCCCGCCCTCCCGGCTCGACGCGAGGCGCACGATTTGCCCCGCGCCGATCTTCTTGAAATCGGCGGCGGTGACCGTGACCGTGTGCGGGTGGCCAGACGTCCCTGTGAGGTCATACGTCTTGTCGACACCCGCGAGCACGTCGGCGGCGACGATCGTGAAGGCGTGCCCGTGATTTCGCCCGATCCTCGCGACGAGCCGCTCGCAAACGGCCGCTTTCTCGGGCGCCTTCTCGGGTGGCGGCGTCTCCCAGTTGCCGTGCCCGTCACAAGCCCGCGCTTCTCCCGAAAACGAAAGTGGGGACACCGCGAGCGCCGCGCCGACCTTCAGGACGCCTCTCCGCTTCATCGCCGCGCGAGCTTACGGCGCTTCCCGTCCGATGGGAAGGGTGCTAAAGCGAGCCGCCCGACGCCATGCAAACGCCCCTTCCTTTCGACCTCTCCAAGATCGACCTCGAAGCATTCCACGCAGACATCAAGGCCTTGCGGCGCGAAATCGACGACGCGCTCGGGGAGGACGATCTGCGGCACCTCTACAAGTTCGAACGCTGGGGGCGCGCCTGCACCGCGCTCGGCTTGCTCACCGCGGGACTCGCGCCGAACCCCGCGAGCGCATTGCTGCTCAGCCTCGGTCGATCGACGCGATGGATCCTCATGCACCACATCGGTCATCGTGGTTACGACAAGGTGCCGGGCGTGCCGTCGCAGTACACGAGCAAGGTCTTCGCCCGCGGAAAGCGGCGATTTCTTGACTGGTCCGATTGGATTCTGCCGGAAGCGTGGATTTACGAGCACAACGTTCTGCACCACTCCTACACCGGTGAGCTCGACGATCGGGACCTCGTCGAGCGCAACACCGAGGGGCTGCGCGAACATTCCATGCCGGTCCGTTACGGGCTCCTCGGTGCCCTCGCGCTCACCTGGCGGGCTTCGTATTATGCGCCGAGCACGCTCGAGGTCTATCGCGCGCGCCACGCCGAGCGGGACGGCGTGGCCCCCTCGAAGGAGGGCGAGACGCAGGAGCTCTGGCTCAAGTGCTACCTGCCTTATGCCGGCATCCATTTCGGGCTCCTCCCGCTCTGTTATCTCCCGCTCGGCCCCTGGGGCGTCTTCAGCGCGTTCTGCAATTCGCTGATGGCCGAGGCGATCACGAACCTGCACACGTTCTGCGTCATCGTCCCGAACCACACGGGCGACGACCTCTATCGCTTCGACGACCGCCCGGCCTCGCGCGCGGAGTTTTTCGTGCGGCAGGTGATCGGCTCGACGAATTTCCAGACGGGCGGCGACCTCGTTGATTACGCGCACCTCTGGCTCAATTACCAGATCGAGCACCACCTCTTCCCCGACATCCCGATGCTGAAATACCGGCAGGTGCAGCCGAAGGTGAAGGCGCTCTGCGAGAAATACGGGATCCCCTACGTGCAGGAGAGCGTCTTTTCGCGGGTGAAGAAGATGGTCGACATCGCGGTGGGAAAGACGTCGATGCTGCGCGGCGTGAAGCGCGCCGAGGCGGAGAAGCCCGTCCGGCAGGCGTCCGTCCCCGCGGCGGCGATGCCCGCGGTCTGACGACACCCAAAGCCGCCGGGGCTTCCGTGTCCATGCGGCATGAAACGTTCCCGGATCCTCGCCTCGTTCTCGATCGTCCTCGCCGTCGGTTGCGCCTCCCAGGCCCCGGAGCCCCCGGCCGCCCCGCAAGCCGGACAAACCTTCGCCGACGCCGTCAAGCTCATGTGCGAGGTCGATCAACGCGCCGGGCTCACGGCGGAGGAGGATCCCCTCGCGATCGGGCAACAGCGGACGACGTGGCTCGCCGATCACATCGAGAATCCCGACGGAATCGAATTTCGTACGCTCGTCAGCGTGAAGGGCCCGGAGGAGCAGGCGCAGATGATCCGCGCGAAAGCGAAGGAGATCGGGCTGGAGAAATGCGCCCTCGCCGATTCGATCGAGGCGACCTCGGCAGGCGGGCTGTCTCCTTGAAATGCGTGCTCAGCGCTTGAGCGCGGACAGGACCTTCATGCGCACGACGTCGGAGGTCCAGGAGGCGAGCCTCTCGTCGACAGCGCGTGCGTGATCGGCCTCAGGGTAGAGGTCGTCCGCCGTGCCGCGCAGGTCTCGCTTGGTCTGCGCATACACCTCCGCGGGATGCTTCGCGAGCGCCGCATGGCGAGCGAGGCCGACCTCGTACGGGTCGTCGGCGACCTCGTCGACGAGACCGAGGCGCCGGGCCTTCTCGGGATCGAAGAGGCCCGCGCCGAGGAGAACTTCGTCGATGTGCTGGGGCGGGAGGCGACGCCGCAGGATCGAAAGGATGCGCGGCGGCAATCGAAGGCCGAGCGCGGTCTCGTTGAGGCCAATCTTCGCGGTCGGCTTGCTCGTCGCGATACGCACGTCGCAACAAGCGACGAGCACCGAGCCGCCCGCAATCGCGTGACCGTTGACGACGGCGATCGTCGGCCCCGGGTACAAATACAGCGTCGTCATGCATTGCTCGAGCAGGCGCAGGAAGGCGACCATGCCGCCTGTGTCGAGCGAGAGGACCTCCTTCAAATCGAGCCCCGCCGAGAACGCGTCGCCCTCGCCCGTGAGGAGGACGGGCGCACCCGCGGCCTTGTCGAGGCCTTCGAGGACGTGGCGCATCATGACGCTCGAAAGCGCGTTTTTCCCTGGTCCCGACAGCTTGAGGATCTCGGTCATCGTGTCTTCCTTTGCGAGGGCCGCGTCGTGTTCGCCTTGCCGGCCTTTGCGCGTGACGCTTTTTTCGCCCCGTCGTTCTTCTTCACCGCGACCGTCTTCACGCTGCGCTCCGGGCGCGCCGGCCGCGCCGCGCGCGTGGGCTCCGCGCCGTGGTCCGGCGGCGAAGGACGCGTGGCTTTCGGCTTCGGCGCGGGTTTCGGCGGCGCCGGCTTTGGCGGCGGCGCGAGCTTCGCGACGAGTCCCTTGTAGTAATCAATGACGATCCGCGTCTTTTCGCCCGGCTCGCAGAAGCGCCCGCGCTCGGGATCGCCATACCCCTGGTAACCCGAGAGCCAACGCTCGGTCCTCGCGCTGCCGGTCTTGGCCTTGCAGAACTCCATGTTGGCAGCGATGATCCCGCCCATGCGGCGGAGGTTCGTCGCGCCGTCGAGCAGCGAGTCTTTCACGCGCTGGCAGGCCTCGCTCGGCGCGTTCACCGGATCGGCGTCCTCGCGGCAGGCGCCCGCGAATCGGGCGCGCACCTGCCCGAGGCCGTAATCCTCCCCGTCCGCCGAGACGAGCGAGGGCCGCCACTGCGTCTCGAAATGCACGATCGCCACGGCGACGAGCGGGTCGAAGCCACGCGCCGCCGCGACCTCGGCGAGGACACGGGCATAACGATCCGCCTCGGCCTTCGGCATCCCCGGCCTCGAAAGGAGCATACCTGCGACGAGGACGGCGATGGGTCGAATCAAGGCTCTTCCTTCCGCTGTGACAGGGTCCTGAGGTGAGTGGCACACGCGCGGAGGAAGGGCCAAGAACGTTGCAACGCTCTCCCCGCGTGCTCTGGATCTCGTGTATCCTCGCTGCATGCGACCTCGCCCTCGACACGCTTTTTTCTTCGCCCTCGGCCTCGCCGTCCTCGGCGCGGTCGCCTCCGCTTGCTCCGATACGCAGGGGACCGGCACCGGACCCGGCGGCGCGAACGAGGACGCGGGGGCAGACGCGCCCGCGGCCGTCACGCTCCGCATCGATCCGCCCGAGACCACCCTCACGCTCGACCTCTCGGGCACGGCCCCCGCCCTCCCGCACCGCGCCTATGCAAAACGCGAAGGCGAGGACGAGGTCGATGTCACGAGCGAAGTCGAATGGTTCGTGGGAAACCCCGCGCTCGCCGATGTCGTCGGCGGCAACGTCTCCGTGAAAGGGCTCGGCGGCAAATCGAAGGTCTTCGCGACGTATGACGGCGTGACGGCCGAGGCGTCGCTCACGCTGACGCTCCGCGGCGACGTCTTCCTTCCGGGCACGGACGCTTCGACGAAGGCCTCGTTCGACGCTGCCACGGCCGATCCGGATCCCGCGAATGCCCCGGCCCTTGAATACCCCGAGGACGGCGTCGTGCTGCCGGCGAACCTGCCGCCCATCGAGGCGCAATGGACGCCGGGCGGCGATAGCAACGTCTATCGCCTCCGCGTCACGAGTCCCGACATCCTCGACATCACGCTGTTCACGACCGGGCGGGAACTCGCGTTCCCCGCCGACGTGTGGACAAAGGTCGCGCAGTCGAGCCCGGACGTGGCCGTGAGCCTCTCGGTCGACGGGCTCGGGCCGAATGCCATGGTCCGCGCGGGCAGCCCGCGTTCGCTCACCGTCGCCTCCGACGGGATCGACGAGAGCGCCATTTACGTGTGGCAATCGTCGACGGGCAGCTTCCGCGTGCTCGACATCATCAAGGGCACGGACGTGCCGCTGCCGACGAACAGCCCCGCGCTCTCGTCCGGGCAGCCCTGCTCCGGCTGCCACCGCATCTCACGCGACGGCAAGCGCTTCGCCTATAGCTTCGACGGCGGCAACTTCAATTTCGGCGCGCTCGCCTATGACAATGCACAGAAGCTTTATGCCTCCACCATCTCGCCGAGCCCCGCCGTCCGCGGGACGTACGCCGCGTTCAATCCGCTCGAAGACAATACGCGGCCTGCGATGATCTACACGTCGCCGGACAACGTCCCGCAAAACACGCCGGGCACGGTACGCCTCCTGCTCGTCGATCCCGATACGAACCAGCCCATCGCGAACAACCTCGTCGAGGCGATCGGGGAGCTTCCGACGGCCGTGGGCCACGCGACCCTGATGCCGGACTGGTCGCCGGGCGGTGATTTCGTCGTGTTCACCGCGTACGACAACAACTCCAATTACGTGCGGCTCCTCGGCGACGACACGGTGCTCGGCTCGATCGTCGAGATGTCCGTGAAATACATGGCCGATGGTTCGTTCCAGTTCGGCACGCCCAAGGTGCTCGTGGCCGCGCCCCCGGCCGCGGGGACGAACCCGGATACGGGCGAGAACAACGTGCTGCCGAGCATTTCGCCCGACGGCACGGCGATCTCGTTCACGCGGGCCGACGGGTGGTGGTCGATCAAGACGCAACAATCGCTGATCAACCTCTCGGGCCGCATCGCGGTCGTGCGGCGGAGCGACGGGACCGTGCTCGAGCTCGGCCGGGGCGCGCCGAACGGCCCGGAGAAGGTCTGGAGCAGCACGTGGTCGCAATGGGCGCCGTCGGTCGGGAAGAAATGGGTCTGGCTCGCCTACGCGTCGGAGCGGCCGTACGGGCACAGGTTGACCCCGCAGAACACCCCCGCGTGCGGGCTCGTCCAGGGGCAGAGGCAATGCAAGCAGCTCTGGATCACCGCGCTCGATCGGGAAAAGCTCGCGGCGGGGACACAGGACCCGAGCCAGCCGGCGTTCTGGATCCCCGGCCAGAGCATCACGGCGCAATACGTCAGCCCGCAGTGGACGGTGGCCGTGATCGACGCGCCGAAGTGATCGTCAGGCGGCGGGGCCGAGCCGAGGGACGGGATCGGGCGCCGGCAAGAGGATCGGCGCGTCGATCCCGATTCCTTGGGCGATCCCGCACATGCTGCGCACCATCAGGCGGCGCAGGAAGGGCAAGGCCGTGGCGAGGGGAAACCCGAGGTCGCGCAGCCAGCCGAGCGGCGCGAGGTCACTCTGGAAAAACGGGGTGAGCCAGCGCGTGACGAACTGGTAATAATCGAGGTGGGAGCGGCGGGCGCGCGAATACGCATCGAGCGCGATGGGCAAGGACTCGTGCGCCGCGAGCGCCTCCGCGAGGACCATCGCATCCCATAACGCGAGGTTCGCCCCCTGGCCGAGCTGCGGGCTCATCGCGTGCGCCGCGTCGCCGAGGTAGACGACGCGGTCGTCGTTCCACGGATACATCGAGACGTCGTGATAACGCGCGAAGAGGACCTCCTCGGCGGAGTCGATCTGATCGAGCACCGGCGCGGCGGACGGCGCGAGCGCGCGGACCTCGCTTTTCCACGCGTCGAGCCCGGCTTCACGCCAGGCGTCGAGGCCCGCGACGGGAAGGCTATAAAAGAGGCTGACCTTGTCCGTGGCCGGCCCCTCCCCCGGGCCGAACCCCGTCGGCAAGAGGCCTACCATGTGCTCGGTCCCGCGCACGACCTGCGCGAGCGCGCCCCGGAACGCGCCGCCGGGATCCTCCCCGACAAACCACAACGCGCCCCACGGATAGGGGCGAATGCGCTTGCCTATCGTGGTGTCGTCGCGGAGCTGCGAGCGCGCCCCGTCGGCAACGACGCACACGGCGTGTGGCCCGAGGCGCTCCCCCTCGGGCGTGACGAAATACAAGCCGCGGCCTCTTCCGGCATTCTCCAGGTTCTCGACGCTCACGCCGAGGCGCAAGTTCACGTTCGCCGCGCGCACGGCGCGAAAGAGGTGCTCGAAGAGGACGCCGCGATGGAGGCCATACCCGACGTGATCGCCGGGGATGTCGCCATAACGAAGGTCGAAGAGCTGCCTTCCACCGGCGGTACGGCAGATCATGCGGGTGATGGGCGTGCAGCGGGCGAGCACGGCTTCCCGCAGGCCGAGCACGCCGAGGACGGCTTGCCCCGTGGGCTGGAGCATGACGCCCGCGCCGACGGGGCCCGGGTCGGGCACGCGCTCGTAGACCGTGACCCGATGCCCCGCCCGCGAGAGAAAAAGGGCTGCGGCGCTCCCCGCGGTGCCGCAGCCGATGATGCCGACGTCGATGGGTTTCATGCGCCCGCGCAGCGCGGAAGAGAATGCCATGCCGCGGCGCGTGTCAAGCGCGTTCTTTTCCTCCGCCGAGCACGTACGGCAGGATCCGCGCGATGTTTCGCGCGTCGTCGATGCCGCGGTGGTGCGTGCCCTGAAACGAGAGGCCGAGCTTGCGGAGCGCCTGGCCGACGCCGATCTCGCGGCCGTCGTTGTGCTTCCGCGCGAAGGCCGCCTTGAGGTTCCAGTGGTCCTTGCCGAGCGGGAGGCGAATGCCGTGGCGACGCGCGTCTCGCTCGAACTGATTGCGATCGTAGTTGCCCCACGAGCAGAAGAGCGCGGCGTCGCGGCCGAGGAATTCGCGGAGTTTTGCCATGGTCGCAGGGAAGCGGGGCGCGGCGTCGACGTCGGCCTGCGTGATGGTCGTGAGCTTCGTGCAGAACGGCGTGAGGCGCGGGTGGCGGATCGGTCGCACGAACGTCTGCATTTCGCGCACGGTCTTCAAGGTCTCGGCCTCGACGAGCACGGCGCCGATCTCGATGATCTCGGTCTCCTCGCGGGGGATGGATCCGTCCTCGGAGCAGGTCGCTTCGAGGTCGATGACGAGGTAATGGCTGGGGGAAGGCATCGGTGTCTCCTGTTCTCTTTTTGCGCAGTTTGACGGAGACCCCTGCGGATGCGCCCGGACACGATCCCGGACATCGGGTACGCTGCCCGAGAGGGGGCCGGCCCAATCCACCCCGGCGCCCCGGGTCCGACGCATCATGAAACGCGACCTCGCTCCCGCTCTCCTCGCCCTCTGGGGCGTCGCCCTCGCGTGCCTCGCCGTGCTCGACGCCGCCGATTACGAGGCGCTCTGGGCCTCCTTCGGGTGGCGTTGATGCGCATCTCGCTATGGGATCTGCAGGACCTGCTGGCCGCGAGTCCCTTCGGCCCGATCGCGCTCGTGGCGTTCTGCGTCTCCCTGGTCACCTCGCTCGCGCTCTTCGTGGCAGCGCTCTTCGCGCTGCGAAGCGGGCCCACGAAGACCACGCGGGTGCTCCTGGGCCTCACCTTCGGGACGTTCGCGCTCGGCGCCTTCGCCGTGTCGCGTGTCCTCGCGAATGCGCATGCCGCGATCGTCGATCCCACGCTGCCGCTTGAAAAGATGGGGCTGGCGTGGGGAGAATCTTTCACCGAGATTCACGCGACGTGGGTCGTCTTCGGCCTCGCGCTCGTGCCGATTGCGGGGTTCTCGGGCGCGGCCCTCGCTCTGCTCGCGCGACGCGCGGGCGCGCGGAGGCCCTTCATCCTCGCGGCGGCCCTCGCCTGCGCGCTCGGCGTCGCGACAGGCGTGGGCGTTTCGTACCACTTCCACGCGACGAACGTGCCGCTTGGGTTGTTCTGCGGCACCGTCGAGGATCGGAACAAATGCCTCCTCGACGTAGAGCAGGACGGGCGAGACGTGTCGTCGATCGCTCGCGTGGTCCTCCTCGCGCTGGCGACGCTGGGCAGCGGGCTTCTCGTCGTCGTTTCGCGGCGCAACCCAAAGCAGCCGGACGCGCGGGACCCCGAAGGGATGTTGTCGCTCGGCGCCGCGGTCTTCGCATTCGGGCTCGCAGGATGGACGGGAGCGCGTGGAATGGCCCACGATGCTCGCCATCCGCTGCCGCTTCCGGCAGGTCACGACGGATATTGCTCCGAAGGGACCCTTCCACCGACCATCTCGCTTCCCTCCGCCGGGTTGTGTGACGAGAGCAACGATGCGCCCGAAGTGGCCATCGACGACGGGGGGATCCGGATCGACGGCGTGCGCACGACGGATGTCGCGGGGCTCCTGGTTGTCCTGGAGAACAAGCGCGAGCTGTATCGTCTGGTCCAGCAGAAGGAGCTCGTGGATCCGACCGTCGTGATCGCGTCCCCCGCGGATACGCCCATGGCGTCCCTCGTGCCCATTCTCGCGGCGGTGCAGAACGATTACCGGGGGCGCGTGGCGATCCTCGGCGCCCACCCCGAGCGTCGGGTCACCACAGCGACGCTCGGCGAGGTGAGGCTGCGGCGTCGCTGCTGCTGGAGCAAGCTGCGGATGGCGCCGGACGGCGCACCTCTTTCGACCTACGCGACCTGGGGCGACGTGGCGCGGGCGGCAAGCGAGGGAGCTTTTTTCCGCCTGGATCCGTGAACCTGATCTATCCTCGCCCCGGCAAACGATGACGAAGCTCCACAGCCGCCTGCTCCTCGTCACGGCCCTCGCCCTCAGCTCCGCGGGGTGCGCCACAGAAAAACCCACATTGCGGCTGCATCATGCCGAGCTGCGCTCCGCGTCGCTGCGGGGGATCGGGCTCGACGTGTACATGACGGTCGACAACCCGAACTCGTTCGACATCGAGATCCGCAATGTGCGGGTGACGGTGACCTTCGCGGAAAAGTACGCGCTGCCGTCGATCGATTACAGCCCGAACCAGTGGCTCGCCGCGGGCCAATCGACGATCGTGCGCGTGCCGGTGGCCATCCCCTTCACACTGGTGCCCGGCGTGGTCGACGAGGCGCGGAGGGCGCCGACGTTGCGGTACACGGTGAAAGGGAGCGCGGACGTGACGGCGATCCGGGCGCTCGGGGTGGAGAGGGACAATTATCCGATCGACGAGGCGGGGGCGCTCGGGCGGGATGCGTTGCTGGCGGCGGCGGGGATTTCGCTTTGAGTCACCGCATCCGAAACGCATCCGCCAGCGTGCGCGCGTCGAGCCGCCCCTCGGCCGTGATGTAGGCGAGCTGCTTGCGGAGAGGATCCAGCGATGGATCGAGGTTCCCCCGCGTCGCCTCGACGAGCGCCGCCACGACCTCGAAGCCCGCGGGCCGCTGGGCGTAGAGGCCGAGCACGTTGCGCGCGTGGTAATCGAGCATCGCCGCTTCCCACGTCGGGTCCAGGCCCGCCGCGCGCGCCTCCTCGCGTAATGCGGTGAGCGTCTCGCCCGCCTCGCGTTGCCCTTCCCATAATCGGAAGGCCAAGCCGCGGAAGACACGATAGGCGCGGACGAACCGCTGCACGGTCGGAGAGGCGTTCGGCGGCGCTTCGAGGTCGAAATTCGTGGCCCAGGGCCTCAGGTGGTCGTGCGCGTGGAAAACCTCGTGCATCACCTCGACCTGATCGCGCGGGGACAACGTCGCCGTGGCCTCGATGGCGCGGAGACGTGTCTCGGGGAAAAGCACGAGCGCCCCGAGCGCATTCACGCGCCCCCAGCTCTCCCGCGGCGAGCGCAACGTGAGGTCGAGGACGACGTCGCCGCCGCCCTTCAAAAAGAGGAGGACCCAGCTCCGGCCCGCATATTCGGTCTCGATGCGCTTGGCGATCCGCGCGCCTTCCTCGCTCGACCAGCGCATCGTGGCGAGCGCCTTTTCGCCCGCCTCCCGGGCCTGTTTGCCCGTGGCCACGGCCGCATGCGCGAGGCGCCGCTCGCCCGCGAGGGTGAAATCCGTGCCGGCGACCTCGCCGAGCGCGGTGAGGCAAGCAAAACTCATGAGTCGATCGGCGTCGTCGGCCTGCGGGCTCTTCGCGAGGTCCAGGGCCACGCGCAAAAGGAACGCCTCCCGTTCGAGGCGCTGCGGACGCGGCGTGGGAAAGGGTTCGAACGAGACGCTTTGCTCCACCTCGATCGTCGGCGGGCTGAGCGAGGCCATCCGGAGGAAATAAGCACAATGGCGCGCGCCCTCGGCGGCGAAGCTCGGGTCTTCGAGGACGTCGCCCGCCTCGCCCGGTTGTTTCACGGCGCGCACGGCATAAAGCGGGAGCGTGCCGGGGTAGGCGTCCGCATTCGGCGGAAACCCGGCGGCGAGGGAGGGGCGTGAGGGGGCCGCGTCCGTGGGCTCGGCCGAGGCTGGGGGGGCCGCCTCTTTGCCGGCTCCGCCGCCCCCGCCGGGAGCGGTAGGAATCGGCGGGGCGAGGCCGTGCACGCGGGCGTAGACCTCGACGAGCTCGTCGGGCGCGATGCGGCTGCCGCCCGGGGCCGCGGGCGTGCCGGCCATGAGGTCGTGCTCCTCTTTGCCACGGATCGCAATGGGCGCGAGGTGCGCGACGCCGTCAGTCATGGGCTTTCCATAAAACCGCAAGGCGACCTCGGCGGGCCTGCCGACGTCGAATACGGACGCGACGACGAGCTGCGCGACCTGCTCGCAGGACCCGCCGCCGTCGAGGAGCGCATCGGCCATGCGGCCGCCGGGCTGCCCGTAGTATTTGATGTCCTCGTAGGCCCAGGGCACGGCGAGCGTGACGGGGTCGCCCTCGCGGAGGGCTTCACGCAGCCGGGAGAGGCGATCTTCGTATCGGACGAGGGCCTCGGCCACGTCGAGCTCCTCGCCGGCTTCCTCGGCGTCGATGCGATTGGCTTCGAGGAGGAAGCGGCCGAGCGCGAGGCGGCCTTTTTTGCGGTCGATGCGCGCGGCCTCGACGAGCGCCCGGCGGGCCTCGCGCGTGCGCTCCTGCCGCGCGAGGGCCTCGGCGGTGGAGGTGATGGGCGAGGTCGCGGGCGAGGCGATCGTCCGGGGCGCCTCCCGCATACGCGGGGCGCCGAAGCCGAGGAAAAGGCCGTGGCCGAGGACCGAGACGATCACGGTGGCCAAGGCGCGGCGGGACATCCGACGGGTAGAGTAGCCGGACGGGGCGGGAAGTTCCCAGCGACCCTCCCCCACCCCCCTCACGACCCTCCTCCAAGAGGGTCGCTCCCCTCCCCGAGAGGCTCACGCCCGTCTCCCCAAGATGTCCGGACAAATCCGGACAAATCCGGACAAATTCCTGGCCATGTCCGGTCCCCGTCAGCGCCCTGCCGCCACCCTCCTCCCGACGATACCGACCCTCCCGCGGGTAGGTACGACCCTCCTCGGAGACACGCAAACCCCTCCCCGACCTCACGTCACCCTCCCCCGACAGACATTCGAAATCATTCACAAATACGGCTTCGTCCCCCTTCCCGCCCGGAGCCCACCGGAGCCCATCAGGGTCCCCCTCCTCGTCACGAAAGACGCCCCCGTCGCGGCGTGAAAAACGACCCTCTCCGCCACCGTCTCACCCCTCCTCCAACCCTGGCATACCTATTGCCACTCAATCCCTCGACCGCGACGCAATCCGCGTCGAGGCCTCATTCGAAGACCCATCACCCTTCCCACAAGGAAGAGGAGACCCTCCTCATGAGTGATCCCAAGCATCCCAAGGTCGGCGACCGCACCATGGACCTCAGCGATATCGAGCTCGTCGACATCACGCCCGACCACGTCGCCCACTTGAGCAAGCTCCGCGATGGGCACGCGGGGGCCATCGCGGCCCTGCTCCTTTCAGACCCGGCGGCGCGGCAACGGGCCGGCCTGAGCGAGGTCGAGGTCGCGGAGCTCGGCGCGCTCTGGCAGGACTGCCAGCGAATCGAGGAGGTGCTCCCGGCCGTCGAGAAGCTCCTGGAGCTGCTCCACGAGACGCGGCTCGTGCGGGCGCACGAGATCGCCTATCGCCTCGGCGAGATGGCGCATCAGGTGCGGCGTCGGGCCGAGAGGTCCGCGAAGGGCGCCGAGGTGGCCGCGCCGTTCGAGGCGCTGCTCGAGTACCACTTCGCGACGGGGCAAAAGGCCGCGGCCGCGCGCGAGAAAAACAAGAAGGAGGCCGAGGCGCCGGCGTCGACGAACACGCCGGCCTGATCCCCCGCCCCCCTTAGCCCGATAACACCCGCCAGAACTCCGAGAGCCGCTGTGGCGACACCGTCACAGCGGTTTTTAGCTCCGGAGCAAAAAGCGACACGCGGAACTCCTCGATGAGCCATCGGTACGTGTCGAGGTCCTCCCCCGGGACACCCCGCCCACGCAGGCCCTCGTGGTGGTCGAGGTAGTTTTTCCAGAACGGTAAGACCTGCTCGGCCTTCGATTGGTCCTTTTGCGGGCCATTCGGCATGCGTTCGAGCCGGATCTGCACGGCACGAAGATATCGCGGCAAATGCGCGAGGCGCTCCACCCGCTCGCGCAGGAACATGCCCGGCGGGATCAGGTGGTCGAGCTGCAATCGGACTTCCGCGAGGGCTACGCGGGGCGCGCCGGGTTTGCCGGAGAGCGCGCGGAGCGCCTGTTCCGCGCGGGAGAGCTCGGCTCCGATTTCCTGCGCGAGCTTGCCGAGGCGGGAGATGCTCGCGGCGAGCTCGATTTTGCCGGCGTCGAGGCGCGCGAGGAAGTCTTTGCGCGTGCGCGGGAAGCGGCCGGCGTCGTTCAAGCCAAAGGCGTCGTCGAGCGCCCGGAGCACGATTTGCCGGCGCAACGGGACGCCGCCCGCGCCCGCGCGTTCGGCGAGCGCGCCCGTGGCGACGGCCGCCGAGACCTGGTGCTCCATCTTGTTCATCGGCATGCTCATTTGCAGGAGAAAGAGCCGCCGCAAACCGCCGCGTGTCGCAACATCTGCCGCCTCGCGCGAGGCGAGCACGCGCAGGGCCACCGACATGTCCGTGTCGACGAGCGCCGGATACCCCGCGAGCTTGCGCCCCGCGACCTCGATACGGACCTCCTCAGGCAAGGTCTCGAAGCTCCACGAGGTGAGGCCCTCGCGTTCGAGCGTGGCCTTCGACGCGCCCGCCCAGGCATCCCGCGCGCGTTTCGCGAATCGCTCCTTGAGCGCCGCGAGGTCCCGCCCCTCGCCCACGACGCGGCCCTCTTCGTCGAGGACACGGAAATAGAATCGCAAAAAGGGCGGGAGCTCGTCCGGGCGGAGCGCGTCCATCGGCACGCGCACGCCCGTGCGTTCCTGGATCGATCGGGCGAGGGCTTCGAGCATCGGGCCCTCGAAGGGGCGATGGCGCCGCGCGAGCTCGGCCGCGAGCTCTTTCACGCCGCCGACCGATTTGCGGACGGCCTTGGGCATCGCGTCGAGCAGCCATTCGATCTTTTCGCCGTGCCAGCCGGGAAGGGTCCATTCGAGCACGGCCGGATCCGCCTGCGGGAGGAGCGCGAGGGGCAAGGTGATCGTGACGCCGTCGTCGTCCTCGCCCGGGTCGAAGCGGTACGTGAGCGGCAATTTGGTGCCGTAGAGCGAGAGGGTGTCAGGGAATCGCTCGGGCGTGAGCTCGTCCGCCTCGCCCTGGAGGACGTCCGCGAGCGAGAGCTCGAGCAGGCGCGGGTTCTCCGCCTCGGCCTCCTTGCGCCAGGCCTCGAACGTCTTGCCGCTGTAAATGCCCTCGGGGACGCGCTCCTCGAAGAAGAGGGTGAGGGCATGGTCGTCGGCGAGCATGTCGCTCTTGCGCGCCTTGTCCCGCAGCCGCTTGACCTCGTCGAAGAGCTTTTTGTTGTGCTCCATGAAGCGCGCCTTCGTCGCGTATTCCTGCCGGACGAGGGCATGCGTGAGGAAGATCTTGCGCGAGGCCGCAGGGTCGAGCGGGCCATAATGGACCTTCCGGTCCCGGACGATCGGCAGGCCGTAGAGCGAGATCTGCTCGCGCGCCATGACCTGCGCGGGTTTCTCCTCCCAGTGCGGGTCGCTGTGGTGCTTGCGGCAGAGCGATCCGCCGGCCTCTTCGAGCCAGCCGGGGTCGACGCGCGCCGCGGTGCGGGCGAAGAGCTGCGAGGTCTCGACGAGCTCGGCCGCCATGATCCACGCCGGCGGCTTTTTCGATAAGCCGCTCGACGGATGGAGCTGGAATCGCGTTTGTCGGGCCCCGACATACGCCTTGGCCTCCTGGCTCCACATGCCGATCTTGCTGAGCAGCGCCGGGACGATGGCGCGGTGCACGGCGTCGCCGCCGTCGCCCTGCGTGCCCTCCACGCGGAAGCCCATCTCCCGCACGATCTGGGAGATCTGCTGGTGGATGTCGCTCCACTCGCGCATGCGGAGGTGGGAGAGGAAGTTGTCGCGGCACCATTTGCGGAGCTGGTTTTTCGAGAGGCGCGCCTCGGCCTGCTTGTAGGCGTGCCAGAGCTTGACGAGGGCCGCGAAATCGCTCTGCTCGTCGCGAAACTTGCGGTGCGCCTCGTCCGCCTGCTTTTGCACGGCGAGTGGGCGCTCGCGCGGGTCCTGGATGCCGAGCGCCGACGCCACGACGAGGACCTCGCGGAGCGCGCCCTCCGCCTCGCCGCCGAGGACCATACGGCCGAGGCGCGGATCGAGGGGGAGCCGCGAGAGCTTTTTGCCGATGTCCGTGAGCTCGCCCGCCTCGTCGATGGCGCCGAGCTCTTCGAGGACCCGATACCCTTCGTCCACGGCGCGGCGCGGGGGCGGGTCGAGGAAGGGGAAATCGCGGATGTCGCCGATGCCCAGCGATTTCATCTGCAAGATGGCGCCCGCGAGGCCGACGCGTAACACCTCGGGATCGGTGTAGGCCGGGCGCAGCTCGAAGTCGCGCTCTTCGTACAGGCGGAAGCAGACGCCGCTGCGGATGCGGCCCGCGCGGCCCTTGCGTTGCTCGGCGCTGGCGCGCGAGATGGGCTCGATCTGGAGCGCCGTGACGCCCGAACGCGCATGGTACCGATTGACGCGGGCGAGGCCGGCGTCGATGACGTAAACGATGCCGGGGATCGTGAGCGAGGTCTCGGCCACGTTCGTCGCGAGGACGATACGCCGCTGCGGCAAGGGGGTGAAGACGCGTTGCTGCTCGGATTGCGGGAGCCTGCCGTAGAGCGGCAGGACGACGGTGTGCGGCAGGCCGTGCGAATGCAGCTCATCCATCGTCTCGTGGATTTCGCGCTCACCGGGCAAAAAGACGAGGATGTCCTCGCGGGGGTCGAGCTCGGTGATCTCCTCGATGGTATTGCCGACCGTCTCGGCGAGTTCCGTCTCTTCCTTGCGAGGCGGCCGATGGATGACCTCGACCGGGTGCGTGCGGCCCGAGACCTGGATGACGGGCGCGCCGTCGAAGAACGCCGAGAATCGCTCGGTTTCGAGCGTCGCGGAGCTGACGACGACACGCAGGTCCTTGCGGCGGGGCAGGATGCGCTTGAGGTAGCCGAGGAGGAAATCGATGTTGAGCGTGCGCTCGTGGGCCTCGTCGACGATGAGCGTGTCGTAGGCGCGGAGGAGCGGGTCGCTCTGGATTTCGGCGAGCAAGATGCCGTCCGTCATGAAGCGGACGTACGTCGATGGGCTCGTCCGGTCGGCGAAACGAATCTTGTAGCCGACCTCCTTGCCGAGGTCGACGCCGAGCTCCTTGGCCACGCGGGCCGCGACGCTCGTGGCCGCAATACGCCGCGGCTGCGTGACGCCGATCCGCGCATGGAGGCCACGGCCCATGGCGAGCGCGATCTTGGGGAGCTGCGTGGTCTTGCCCGAGCCAGTCTCGCCCGCGATGATCACGGCGGGGTGGTCGTTCATCGCCTGCGCGATGTCGCGCACGCGCGCAGAGATGGGCAGCTCTTCGGGGAACTCGATGGGCGATCGGCTCACGGCGGCCGAGGGATAGCATCCCGGCAAGGGCCGCGCTTGTGCTCCGATGACATCCGGTTCCCTACATCCGCGCCTTGCGCACGCGCGTCTTTACCTCGGCGCCGAGCCAATCGAGGAATCCGGCGTCCCAGGGCGCGCCGTCCGGATATCGCGCGCCGATCGCCTCGGCGAGCTCGAGGTCCCAGCGGCCGAAGAGCGCCGTGAGCCGATCGTGGATCTTGCGGCCGCCCGGGACCCGCGGATCGCCCTCCGCTTCCGCTGCGGCGAAGGCCTCGTCGCAAAGGTAATAATTGCAGGTGGCGCTCCTGCGATCGGGCGGGAGGACGCAGCCGGCCTCGCCGAGGTAGCCACATCGCTCGGGGAAGGGCCCGCTCGGCGGGGCGCGTCGAATGGAGAGGCCACGCGTTTGCGGGACGAGGCGGCCTTCGTGGATTTCGGCCAGCAAGAAATCACGGCCGCCGAGCGATACGATGCGGCCGATGTCGGCCCAGGCCACGGCCGGCGGGGCTTCGCAGCAGCCCGCGCGCCCATGCGGGCAACGCGCGCAGAGCGGCGAAAGGAGGAGCGTGTGAACGCCGGCGAGTTCGAGCCGAATCATGCGCCACGACTGGATACCAGGGCGCGCGCCCCCCGTCCACGCGGGTACGAATCGGACGGGATATGTCCGAAGTGGGGCCTCCGTGGAGCTCGCTCGTTATTTCTTTCTGGTAGTCTCGTGCTCCCGTGCTCGATCCCCGCGACGACCGCCGCGCCCTGCGTCGCGCCCTGCCCGGGCACGTGGCGCTCGGGCTCGTGTTCGCGCTGGCGGTCGCGGCGGCGGCGCACGCGTCGAGCGCGCCCGAGGTGCCGCTGGAAGGAATTTCCTGCAACGTGCAAAAGCCGCTGCCGTTCCTGGTACGCAGCAACTATGCGCTGCAGGACGGGATGGCCACCGAGGAGCGCAAAGCCCGCATCGACCTGCAGACGCGGGCGCTCCGATTCCGGACGGAGCGGTATGGAAGGGCCTTTGGCACGGCGCCGCTCGAATGGAACGAGCACGTGGCCGCCGACAACATCGAGCAGGTGCGCTTCCTCGGCCTGCCCGTGCAGGTGAACCGACGGATCGTGCCGGCCTTGCGCTGCGTGGAGCAGGCGATCTCGATGCGCTGCAGCCATACCCCCTACGAGCCGAAGCGCCTGCTCGGCGTGCGCGGCAAGAACACGTTCCACAACGGCGAGGTCTCGAACCACCTCTATGGGATCGCGATCGACATCGATCCCGAGCGGAACCCCTGTTGCCGCTGCGTGGAGCCTTTCCCGGATCACCCGGCGTGCCGCAAGCGGGAGGCGACCGCGTACGAGCGCGCCGAACTCCCGCGCTGCTGGATCGAGACCTTCGAGCGATACGGCTTCTACTGGCTCGGGCACGACCGGCTCGAGGACACGATGCACTTCGAGTTCCTCGGCGACCCAGACCGGATCACGTCCACGCCGTAACACTGAAACGCAGGATGGCAGGGGCCCGCGCGCGTGGTACGTTCGTCCGGTCGGTCCGGCGACAAACCATCCGTTCGATGGGGGATGCGCGCGGACGATCCGAACGACGGCCCCGAAACCCCCATGTCGAGCCTCCGCCTCACCTTCCTCGGAACCTCTGCCGCGGCCCCGACCGCGTACAGGAACCTGTCCGGCCTCTTCGTCAAGCGCGAAGGGCAGAGCTTCCTCTTCGACTGCGGCGAGGGCACCCAGCGGCAGATGATCCGCTACGGCACGGGCTTCGCGCTCGACGCCGTGTTTTTCACCCATTTCCACGCCGACCATTACCTCGGCATCATCGGCTTTTTGCGGACGCTCGGCATGCTCGGCCGCACCGAGCCGCTCGCGCTCATCGGCCCCCGGAACGCCGCGACGTTCCTGCCGAAGGTGATCTGCCTCGGCGCCGAGGAAGCGCCCCTGCCCGTGACAATCGCCGAGGCCGAGCCGGGCGACGTGGTCTTCCGCGGGGAGGGGTATCGCATCGAGGCGTTCGCGACCGATCACCGCATTGCCTCCGTGGGCTACACGCTCATCGAGGATCCACGGCCCGGCCGGTTCGACGCGGCCGCAGCGCGCGCAGCCGGCGTGCCCGAGGGGCCGCTCTTCGGCAAGCTGCAGCGCGGCGAAGCGGTGCGGCTGCGGGACGGGCGTACGATCACGCCCCGCGAGGTGATGGGCCCCCCGCGGCCCGGGCGGCGGATCGTGATATCGGGCGATACGCGGCCTTGCGAGGGCACGACACGCGCGGCGGAAGGGGCCGACGTGCTGGTGCACGAGGCGACGTTTGGTGATCAGGAGCAGGCGCGCGCGCGGGACACGCGGCACGCGACCGCCCGGGAGGCGGCGATCGTGGCGCGCGACGCGGGCGCGCGGCGGCTCGTGCTCACGCACTTGTCGACACGATACGATCGGGATCCGGACATTCTGCTCGGCCAGGCGCGCGAGGAGCTCGGGGAGCGGACGCCCGTGATGGTGGCCGAGGACGGCGACGGGATCGACCTGCCCCTGCACGATTGACGCGCCGGATAAGGAGGGCCGGCCGCGCTTGACGTTGCCGGCGATCCGGCCGAACATGGCGCCCCTTTTGTCGCGTTTTCCCCGGGAGTCGTCATGAAAAACAAGAGCTACGCGGGACTGTGCCTGGCCCTCACGCTCTTCGCCGCCTGCTCGCTCGTCAACGCGCCCGATCCCGTGAAGGGCAGCGGCGAGGGCGGCGAGGGCGGCGAGGGCGGGACCGGCGGCGGGGTCCCGTCGCCCTGTGGAAACGGCGTGTATCAGACCGGCGAGGAATGCGACGACGGCAACGACATCGAGACCGACAGTTGCCTCTCCACCTGCAAGAAGCCCACATGCGGCGACGGGTTCGTCTGGGAAGGCGTCGAGGGCTGCGACGACGGCAACATGGTCGAAGACGACGGCTGCACGAATGCCTGCAAGCTCTCCACCTGCGGCGACGGTACGATCCAGGAAGGCGAGGATTGCGACGACAGCAACATGGACGACACCGACAACTGCACGTCGGCGTGCAAGGTCGCGACCTGCGGGGACGGCTTCGTCCATGCGGGGATCGAGGCCTGCGACGACGGGAACAAGGACGACACGGACGCATGCCTCCAAGGCTGCATCGCCGCGGCGTGTGGCGACGGGTTCGTCCAGGTCGGCGTCGAGGAATGCGACGACAGCAACCAGTCGGACGCCGACGGGTGCGTCGGGGGCTGCAAGAATGCGATCTGCGGCGACGGGTACGAGCGGGTCGGCGTGGAGGAGTGCGACGACGGCAACCTGCTCGGCGGCGACGGCTGCGGGCCCGGCTGCACGAAGGACAACCTCCTGCCGCAATGCATGAACTACGCGGTGCTGAGCGAGGCGGAGCGAAACGTCAATTTCAATGACGGTGACGGCGGTGTCGAGCTCTGCGACAGCGATACGCTCGGGGAGGGCTGGTACCGGTTCATGGGCGCCGCGGGCACACAGATGCCGACGTTCCCACCCCCCGACTATGCCTGCGGCACCGACGCGCCCGGCTGGGTCCAGGGTTCCTACCCGATGACCCAGGGCGAGGTCGTGAACGCCACGGTATGCTTCAACTGGTCGGGCAACACGTGCCAGTGGTCCTCCTCGATCCAGATCGCGCATTGCGGAGGGTATTACGTCTTCTACCTGCCGCTGACGCCGGTTTGCTCCCTCCGGTACTGCGGTGCGAACTGAGCTCGCCCGATCCCGCGTCCGCTTGACGTTGCCGGCAATCCGGCCGAACATGGGTGGTATCTTTGCTGGATCTTGCCCGGGAGATGCCATGACCGCCTTTCGCCACGCTGGGATATTTCTCGCCGTCACGCTCTTCGCTGCCTGCTCCCTCGTCAACGCGCCCGATCCCGTGAAAGGGAAAGGTGAGGGCGGCGAGGGCGGCGAGGGTGGTACGGGCGGCGGCGGACCGCCCTCGCCCTGTGGAAACGGCGTGTATCAGACCGGCGAGGAATGCGACGACGGCAACGACGTCGAGACCGATAGCTGCCTCTCCACCTGCAAGAAGCCCACATGCGGCGACGGGTTCGTCTGGGAAGGCGTCGAGGGCTGCGACGACGGCAACATGGTCGAAGACGACGGCTGCACGAATGCCTGCAAGCTCTCCACTTGCGGCGACGGCACGATCCAGGAAGGCGAGGATTGCGACGACAGCAACATGGACGACACCGACAGCTGCACGTCGGCGTGCAAGGTCGCGACCTGCGGTGACGGCTTCGTCCACGCGGGGATCGAGGCGTGCGACGACGGGAACCTGGACGACACGGACGCGTGCCTGCAAGGCTGCATCGCCGCGAAATGCGGCGACGGGATCGTCCAGGTCGGCGTCGAGGAATGCGACGACATGAACATGTCGGACACCGACGGGTGCGTCGGGACCTGCAAGAACGCGGTCTGCGGCGACGGCTTCGAGCAATCCGGCGTGGAGGAGTGCGACGACGGCAACCTCCTCGGCGGCGACGGCTGCGGGCCGGGCTGCGCGTTCGACAACCTCCTGCCGCAGTGCATGAACTACATCGTGCTCGACACGCCCGACCGGAACGTCGGATACGTCGACATGAGCACGCGGGACTGCGACTCGACCATGAACGGGAGCTGGTATCGCTTCATGGGCGCCGCGGGCACACAGATGGCCACCTCGCCGCCCGCCGAGAACGTCTGCGCGACGCACGCGCCAGGCTGGCTCCAGGGAGCCTACCCGCAGGCCCAGGGCCAGGTGGTGAACGCGACCGCGTGCTTCAACTGGTCCGGAAACCCCTGCAACTGGTCGTCGGCGATCCAGATCGCCCATTGCGGGAGTTATTACGTGTTCCAGCTCCCGGCGCCGCCGACCTGCTCGCTACGTTATTGCGGGACGAACTGACATGAAAAAGGGGCCGGTTCTCCCGGCCCCTTCGCGCAGACAGCGACGCGCCCTGCCTCAATCCTGGTCCGAGATTTCCTTGTCGAGCGTGTCGAGCTCCGACTTGTAGTTCGCCTCGCTGATGTCCTTCTCGGCCTGGTCGTCGTAATCGGCCGCGGTCGGGATGTCCTTGTCGTCGAGGACCACCGGGGCCGCGGCGGCGCCGCCCGTCGTCCCGCCGCCCTGGGGCTTCGGCTCTTCACAGGCGAGGGCGAGCAAAGGCAACGCGAGGAGCGCGAGCACGATCGAGCGATTCATTTCTCACCTGCCTTCTCCGCGGGCTTGCCGTCTGCGCCCTTCGCGCCCGTGGCCTTCGCGTCGTAGTTCGTCATCCACTTCTCGTGGCGCGCATTCTCCTTGTCGAGGAGCTTCTGCACGCGCTCGGTCGCCTCGGTGTCCTTCGCCTCCTCGGCGAGGTCCTTCACGCGCTCGAGGCGCGCGAGGCGGCGCGCGTGCCGCTCGAGCTCCTGCTTCATGGCGACGGCCATCGGCTGGCCCTTCAGCGCGGCCGAGACCTTCTTCTTGAGCGCGTCGCGCTCGTCCTTGGACTTCGTCTTGCGCGCTTCCTTCTTGGCCTTGCGCTTCTCGTCCCTGGCCTTTTGGTCCGCCTCGGACGCGGCCGGGGCCGCGGACGCGTCGGCGCCCGCGTCTTTGTCGGCCTTGTCGTCGGGTTTGCCCTTGTCGTCGGGTTTGCCCTTGTCGTCCGGCCTGCCCTTGTCCTCGGGCCCCTTGCCCCCGTGTTCGCCGGCCTTCGGGTTCGGCCTCTCCGGGCCTTTGCCCCTGTCCACCGCGGGGGCAGGGATCGGCTCCCGGGGCAGGTCCGCAGACGCCACGCCCGTCACGCCGAGCAAGCCGCCCAGCACGAGGGCCACAGCGCCCTTCTTCCACAAAGCGTTCATCGTAGATCTCCCTTCGCGCGCCGCCCCCCACCGAGGGGTACCCACGGCGCTCGTCGATCTGCTCGAAGCGGGTGGACTTTATCGCGGATGGGTCGGCGCGGGCAAATCCAATCACGAATTCGTGAGGCCGCGCCCACGCGTGCCACGAATCGACAAGGAGCCGGGCGCCCCCTCGATCGCGTATTGCTCTTCGAGCAGGTGCGCCGTCGCGTCGTCGATGCGCACGGGCGGCTCGTTCGCGTCGGCGCGCGGGCGTTCGAGGGAGCGCGTGCCGCGCTCGATCACAGAGGCCGATAACCCCGCCCCCGGCGGCAAAGCCCCGCCGGTCACGAGCGACAATCGAACCCCGGTCACTTGTTTTACCAGGTCGAGCGCCGCGTCGGCCGCGCGCAAGAGGCCGTCGGCGCATTCCCCTTCGAATACGGCGGCCACGCCACGACCGAGCAAGGGAATGACCACCCCACCATGCTGTTCGGCGATGCGCTGAAAGAGGGCGCGCGTCCGGCCCACGTTGCTCGACAAGGGCAATCGGCCGAAGATCACGCCGACGAGGTGATCGTCGCTCGGAACGAGGGCCGGCGGCAGCGTGATGTCCGCCGGAGGCGCCGCGCCTTCGAGAACCACGCGCTCGATCGCCGCGAGGGCGTGGGCCATCTCGCGGGCCGAGGAAAACCGCGCGTCGGGGTCACGCGCGAGCGCCCGCGTGACGAGGGCGTCGAGCGCTGGCGGCGCGTCCGGCCACACATCCGAGAGGCGCGGCGGCGCCTGCAGGACGATCTTGGCGAGGACGGAGAAGGCATCCTCGCCCGCGAAAGGTTTTTTGCCGGAGAGCAGCTCGTACAGGAGCACGCCGAGAGAAAACAGGTCCGAGCGGGGGCCGATCTCGGTGTCGCCCCGGGCTTGCTCGGGGGACATGTAAAAAGGCGTGCCGAGCGCGACGCCGTCGACGTTCTCGGAGGCGCTGTCGTGCGCGACGCCGAGGTCGAGGAGTTTCACCAGGAAGGGCGCGCCTTCGCCCGGTTCCGCGAGGAAGAGGTTTCCCGGCTTGACGTCGCGGTGGACGATGCCCGCCTCGTGCAACGCGAAGAGCCCGAGCGCCGCCTGGCGCGTGATCCGGAGGGCATCGGCCGTGCCGAGGCGCGCGCCCGAGGCGCGCATGCGGTGCGCGAGGTCCTCGCCTTCGAGCCATTCGAGCGCGAGGTAGGGGCGATCCTCCGCGTCGATGCCGGTGTCGACGTACCCCACGACGTGCTCGCTCGTGATACGCGCCGAGAGCCGCGCCTCGCGCTGGAATCGCTCGCGGGTGATCGGGTCGACGGCGAGGTGCTCGTGCAGGCGCTTGATCGCCACAGGCACGCGGCGCTCCTGGTCGAAGCCCCGAATGACCTCCGCCGTCGCGCCAATGCCGACGCGCTCGGCGAGCGTAAATCGATCCGCGCTCCCCATCACCCGCGCCCCAATGCGACCGTTCCCCCCCCGCCCATACTCCTCAGTGCCAGGCCGACGCGGTCCGGACCGCCTGGCCCGTCCGGTCGTGCTCGGCCAGAAGCTCCGTCGAGCGCGCACGGCAGCCGCTGCACGAAGGGAACGTCGAGCCGTGCAGGCAACGCAGCATCACCGCCTCGCCCGTCTGCATCTCTTCGGGTTCGAGGTGGCGGCCACACGCAATGCAATGGATGTGGTGCGTGTGCGTGTGCGTCTGCGTCTGTGCCGCGGGCCGCGGCGGCGCGAGGGCCTTGCGCTCGCGCTTCGTCAATCGCTTTTCTCGCTTCATCGCTCGTGTTCCCTGGCCGGGCCGTTCGAGGCCCTCGTCGGGTCATACGAGGTTCGGCGCACGCGGGCAAGGGCTTGTTTTGTGCGCCGCGTCTCGGGCCCTAGGGCGCGCCCGTCGGTCCATGGCTGCCCCACTCTTCGTGGAGCGAGAGCGCGCCGAACGTGCGCCGTACGCCGCTCCCGGGCCCGCGCTCGTCCTCCTCGTCGCGCGCCTCCTTCCCGCCGCCCGCGCCCTTGCTGCGAAGCGCCTTCGGTCCGCCGCGGGCGATCGGGACGACGACCGCAGCGCGCCGCGAGCGCGTCTTGCGCCCCGCGCGGCGGGTCCCGCGGAGGCGGCGCATGCCGGCCAAAAAGCCGAGGTACACGCCGAGGAACGTCGCGCCGGCCCACGCCGCGAGCGCGCCGAACGCGAACCCCGCGGCCTTCACGCCCGCGTCGCCGCGCCCGAGATTCGCCATGCTTTCCAGGGATCCGCGCATCCCGGCCACGTCCTCCATCGGCCTGCGCAGCGCGGCGAGCTTGCCCATCGGATCGTCGAGCTTCGCGACCTTGCCCATCACGCCGTCGAGCGCCGCGACCTCTTTCATGGGCTCACGCAGCAAGGCCACGTCCTCCATGGGCTTTTCCAGCCGCGTGAGGCCTTGTTCCATGCTGCCCATCCGCGCTTCGAGGCGCGCCATCCCCGCGCCGAGCCGATCCATCACGGGGCCGAGCGCGGCGACGTCTTTCATCGGCGCTTCGAGGCCGGAGAGCCGCTCCATGGGCCGGCCGAGCGCGTCGAGCTCTCCGGCCATTCGCTCCATGTTCGAATTCGACCGTCCGAGGACATCGGAGGCCTCGTTCATGGTTTTCGTGGTTTCCTGGATGGCGCGCGTGTTCGTCTCGATCATCGATGCCACGCCGCAGCCCGTGATCGCAGGCGCGAGCAGGGTGACCAGGACGACGAGCGTGCTCCTTCCCGACGAGCTCATGCATGGAAGCATCGATTGGGAGACGCTGCGCGTCAACGCATTCGCGCGGTGCGCAAGGACAGATTATGTCCTAGGTTCGAGACGGGGCGATCGGGGGCGAGAGGCGGGAGGAAACGGAGGCGCCGGGATTCCTTTTGTGCTCAGCCTTCCAGGCTCGCGAGCAGGAACCAGGTGTGTTTGTCGAACGTCGTGATGATGTTCGTGAGCAGGTCGGACGTGTCGGCGTCGCGGTTCTCGTCGGAGATCACGCGCGAGGCGTGCAAGCCCTGGATGTAAAGGGCGAAGCGCTCGGCGAGGTGGCGCACGTGGTCGAGGCCACGCGTTGTCTCCTGCGGATACTCGGGCAGCCGCGAAGAGGCCGCGACGTGGCGCGCCGTGCCGACGGCGAGGCCCCCGAGCGTGACGGCGCGCTCGGCGATCTCGTCGTTGAAGGCCGCAAGCTCGGTCGCGAACGTCTCGAAGAGCGGATGCAGGGCGGCGAAATGCGGGCCCTTGATGTTCCAGTGCGCGACCTTGATCTGGCTGTGCAAATCGAGGCCGTCGGCGAGGCGCTCGTTCAGCGTCTTGACGATGGCGACGCGGGCAGACTCGGGCAAATGGCTAGAACTCGCGTACATGAGGAGCTCCTATCGAAATCCGAGATGTTCGTCCTTCTGGAACACGGCGCCCCGCCGCGCGGGGGGCAGCGCAGCGAGGCGCCGTGTCCGAAGGTTTGGGAGGTTAAACCGCCCCGGCGGTGATCTCCAGCGCGACCGTCGCCGCCTGGATCGTCGCGGCGATGCGCACGGCGTCGTGCACGTGGTCCTCGCCGAGACCGCCCGCGAGGACGGCCACCTCGTGCGACTTCACGCACGCCTCGCAGCCGTTCATGGCGCTCACGGCGAGGCTCATGAGCTCGAAATCGGCCTTCGACGTCTTCGGCTGGCCGATGCGGTTCATGCGGAGCTTCGGCGAGCGCTGCGAATACGTCTCCTTTCCGATCATGTGCCGGAACCGGTAATACACATTGTTCATCGCCATCAAGGTCGCCGCCGCATAGGCGTCGTCGATGACGGCGTCGGCGTGCTCGAGCTCCGCGCGCGCCTGCTCGATGAACGCCTCGCGGAGCGGCACGCAACGCGCGTTTGCCGCCGCCGCGATGGCGATCCCGAGCCGCTGCGCCCGCGTGAGGGACGAGTCACCCTCGAGCACCGATTGCAGGTTCAGCTTCGTGTCCCGCGCGGCGTCGGGCAACTTCGCGCGGATGGCCTCGAGCGCGCTCATGGCTTCAACCCGCCTCCAGCGTCGGCTGGCCCTTCACCCAGTTGCAGGGGCAAAGCTCGTCGGTCTGGAGCGCGTCGAGGACACGAAGGACCTCGTCGACGCTGCGGCCGACGGAGAGATCGTTCACGCCGACGTGCCGGATGATGCCGTTCGGGTCGACGATGAACGTCGCGCGGAGCGCCACGCCCTCCTGCGGGTGCAGGACGCCGAGGGCCTGCGAGAGCTCACGCTTCGTGTCGGCGACCATCGTGAACGGCAGGTCGCGCAGGTCCGGGTGCTGCTTGCGCCACGCGAGGTGCACGTATTCCGTGTCGGTGCTGATGCCGAGGACCTCGCAATCGCGATCCTTGAAGTCACGATAACGCTTGCCGAAGCCGGCGATCTCGGTCGGGCAGATGAAGGTGAAGTCCATCGGCCAGAAAAAGAGCACGGCCCACTTGCCCTGGAGGTTCTCGCTCTTGATGTCGTGGAACTCCTTGCCCTGCTCGAGGCTCACGACGCCCTTCAGGTTGAACGAAGGCAACTTCTGCGAAACGGTCAACATGTATCTCTCTCCTTGGTTCTCTCTATCGAATCCAGAATCCGTTTTGTACTCTGTCCAGCTCTGGACCTCGTCTAAATATTCGGCGCAAAAAAGCCGCCATGCTCGGGCACGCGGACGCGTCAGGAGGTGCGAACCTTCTTGAGCTTGCCGCGCAGCACGACCTGGTATTCGTGCACGTCGAAGCCTTCGAGCGCGTCCACATTCGAGACGGCGAGCGCGCTCCACGGGACGTCGTGAATGGCGCCCGTCTCCTCGTCGATGAAATGATGGTGAGGTTCGAGGTTCGGATCGAACACCACCTTGCCCTCCGCGAGGACGTGGGCCCGAAGCAGGCCCTTGTCCACGAAGAGGTTCAAGGTGTTGTAGACCGTCGCCCGCGACACCATCGGCAGCGCCCGCTGGACCTTCGCGAAGACCTGGTCGGCCGACGGGTGCTCGTCGGTCCGCAAGACGTACTGCGCGATGGCCAGGCGCTGCGCCGAGGGGAGCACGCCGTGCCGTTCGAGGAGCTCTGCCTCGTTCCGCACGGTGCTCGCCGGGATCGGCTTGGCTGGCTTCGTCGGCCTCACGGGGATTAGACTGTGTCTAAACCGAGACCCTGTCAAGAACGGCGAACGATTTTCTCGCAAGGCCACGGTCGAGAGCGGCGCGTGAGCAGGGTTCGCGCGTGCAGGCAGCCCGAGCGCGCGCGGCGGCCACCCGGCGCAGACGAGGGCACGCCCGCCCGTCCGGACGAACCATTCCGGCACGCCGCATGCGAGAAAACGAGGGGGTTCGTGGGGGCCGGCCGGGCATCGCCCAGGCAACGGCCCTCAGGCGTGAAGAAACACGGGAGACGTACGCATGGACAACAAGGACATTGGCAATACGACGAGCACCCGGCCGCCCGAGTTCGACCGGCAAGAGCGCGAGCGTTCGATGCAGGTCGTGACGGCCGGCTCGCTCGTGGAGGCCCTCGGCGGCGTGGCCGCCGTCGTGCTCTCGGTCCTCGGTCTGGCGGGGATCGCCCGGCAAACGATGATCGCCGTCGCCATCATCGCGATCGGCGCCTCGCTCCTCTTCGCAGGCGGCGCGCTGGCCTCGCGCTACTCGCAGTTCGCCTCGCGCGTGAGCGGGCAGCGCGTCGACGAGGTGGAGTTCGGTGGAGGCGTCGGCGTAGAGTTCCTCACGGGCGCCGCAGGCGTGGTGATGGGCGTGCTCATCCTGCTCGGCATCGCCCCGCTCACGCTGTCGGCCGTGTCCGTCGTGGCGTTCGGCGGCGGTCTGCTCTTGTCGACGGGCGCGACGAGCGCGGTGAACCAGCTCGGCGAGGCGTTCCCCTACGATCGGCGCGTGCGGATGGCGCGCGAGGCCGTGCAAGGCGCGGCCGGCGTGCAGGCGCTCGTGGGGATCGGCGCCGCGATCCTCGGCATCCTCGCGCTGCTCGGGATCCAGCCGTACACGCTGCTGCTGGTGGCGCTGCTCGGTCTCGGCGGCGGCGTCTTGATCTCGGCGTCGGCCGTGAGCGGGCGGATGCTGGTCGGGATGCGTGGGTTCCGCTGAGCCGGAGCTCGCGATTGCCACGAAGGACCCCCGCGCGTTCGTCTGTCAGGACGACCTGACGCGGGTCCGGGAGAGCGCCCAGGCGACCGCGCCCTTCAAGGTCGCCCGGGTGGCGATCCCCTGCATCGCGTGGTCGAGGTCGACGAGCGTGCGCGCCACCGCGGCGCGAATGCCGGAGATGACGACCTCGGCCCCGAGCAGGCCCACGGCCGAGGCCGCGGCGACGAGCGCAGACGCGACGCTCGCCGAGGCCCCACGCACCCCCGTGATGTCGAGGATCAAGACACGCGCGCCGCTCGACGAGACGCCCGCGAGCGCCGCCGAGAGGATCGCGCCGGCCCGGCGCTCGTCGAGCACGCCGAGGAGGGGCATCACGACGATCCCGTCCGCGATGGGCAGGAGGGGCGCCGAGAGCTCGCGCAGGCGCTCCTCCTGCGCTTCGAGCATCGCGTCGTGGAGCGCCTCCTTTTCCCGCTCGGCGCGCTCGCGCTCGAGGAGCTCGCGTTCGAGCTCGGCGGTGCGCACCCGGACCTCGTGCTCCAGGCGCTCGTTCGCGAGCCGCTGCGCCTCGTGCATGCGCTGGATGCTCGCCACGAGCAGCGCATTCTCCACGGCAATCGCGGCCTGCGAGGAGAGGAAGGAGGCGACCGCGATGCGCGCGTCGTTGAAGACGTCGGCCACCGAGCGGTTCTCCAGGTAGAGCACGCCCGCGAGGCGGCCACGGTGGGCCATGGCGAGGCAGAGGAGCGACCTCGGCCGACGCTCGGCGAGGTACGGATCCTTGGAGAACCGATCAAATCCGCGGGAGCCGCCGAGCACGACGGGCGCGCGGGTCGCCGCGACCTCGTCGACGAGGTCGCGCGGCAGCTCCTCGCCGGCCACGCGCGCCGCCTCGACGCCGACGAGGACACGGTCGGGGTCGATCGTCATGGCCGCCTCGACGTGCAGGCCCGAGCCCCGATCGAGCAGGAGCACGGCGCGCTGGGCGCCCGCGGTCTCCACGATCACGCGCATGACCCGATCGAGCAGCACGTCGAGCACGATCTCCTCGGCGATGGCCCGCGTCGCGCGCATGACGGCGCCGAGATCGAACTCGCCCGCGAGCACGCCCGGCAAGGGCGCGGCCGAGGGGCCGACGCTGCGGCGCGGCAGGAGAAAGCCGTACCGCTCGCGGAGCATGTCGACCTTGGTGATCGCGCCCCAGCGGAGGTAGGCCTGGTACGCCTCGCCCATGTACGCCCGCGCGACCGTATCGCGGCGTCGTTCGAGGTGGAAACGCGCGGCGAGCTCGTTGGCGAGCGCCTCGTCCCGCGAGACGCCGCTCTCGGCGGCCGCGCGGACCGCCTTCTCGTAGAGCGAGAGCGCCGAGGCCTCGTCCCCCGCGGCGCGCGCGCGCTCGGCCGAGACGAGGAGCCATTTGCGCTCATAGTTTTCAGGACACCGCGCCGCGAGGGCCGCAAGGACGGACAGGATCACGTCCACCCGCGCGAGGCGGGACGCGCGCTCGGCGGGGAAGCCCGAGCTGTCGAGAAGGAGCGCGAGCGCGAGCCAGACGGGCAGGTCCGTCGCGAGGAACTCGCCTTCGACGTCGGCGAGGCCGGGCGTCGCCGCGAGCGCCTCGCGCGCCGCGCCCGCCGCGTCCTCGTGCAGGAGGAGGAGCTCGGCGCGGCGCGCGTGCCCGTAGAAGCGCGCCCGCGCGCGGCCCGCGCCCTCGTCGGCCGCGAAGAAGGTGGCCTCGTCGAAGTCGTCGCCGTCGAGGCTGCCGGGAGCGCGGGTCCGCCCGAGCAAACTGCGCACGGCCTGCAAGCTGACGCGCGCGGTGAGATCGGCGGCGACCTGGCCACACGGAGCGCGGTGCGCGAGGGCGAGGCTGCGCTCGGCCTCGTCGCAAGCGCGGGCGAGGTCGTCGCCGAGCTCGAAGCGCGCGGCGAGCACCTCCGCGGACGCGCGACAAGCCGTGGACATGTCGCCCACGGCGGCGGCTTGGCCCACGGCGCGGTGGAAATGGAAGAGCGCGAGGCGCCGGGGGCGGCGCGCGTGCAGGATCGAGCCGACCGCGAGGTGCACGCGACACGCGAGCGGCCCCTCGCCGAGGTCCTCCGCGAGCGCGAGGGCGACGTCGCCGAACGCCTGCCCCGCCTCGGAGAGCTCGGGAAGGACGAACAAAGCAGCGCCGTACGCCGCATAGCCCACGGCCGACGCCTCGGTGTTGCCGTGGGCCATGGACGCGCGCACCAGCGCGGCCGCGACGAGCCCCGTGGCCGAGCGGCTCACGGCGCTCGCAGGCGTGAGCACTTCGAGGAGGAGCGCCATCGTGGCCACGGCCTCCGGGTTCCGCGCGGCGGCGAGCGACAGGAGCGAGCCCGGCGCGCGGCCGGCGAGCTCCGCCTCGATCAATCGCGCCTCCTGGACGAGCGCGGCGCGCCGCTCGGCCTCGCTCTCCGGCACGACGAACGCGAGCGCGCCGAGGTCCCGCGCGCCCACGCGGAGCGCCTCGATCGGATGGTCGGCGGCGGCTTGCCGCGCGACCTCCAGCCGCTGCGCCTCGATCCGCTCGAGCTTCGTCCGCGCGCCCGCGGCGAGCGCGGCGACCAGCGCCTCGGCCGCGCCGCTCGGCTCGCGCGTGACGAGGCAGGCGCAGAGCTCGCGGGTCAGATCGAACCAGAGCGCGTGGGGCTCGTCCCCGGCGAGGGCCGCGAGCCCGGCCTCGAAGCAGCCGATCGCCTCGGCGAGCGCGCCGATCGCCTGGAGCCTCCGGCCCGCGAGCAGATCCCGCTCGGCGAGGGCGCGCCGCTTTCCCTCGTCCCGCATCGCCGCGAGCCCTCGGTTCTGCTGGCGGACGGCCGCCAGCATGTCGTGGTCGCCGTGCTCCCCGCGCGTGGCCAGGATCTCGCCGAGCCGCAGGTGCTCGTCTTGCCGCCGCGACGCGGGGATCCGTGCATACACGGCCTCGTGCACGCGCTCGTGGGAGAAGGCGTACGGCACGTCCCACGCCTCCCCCGGGGAAGGCGGCGCCGCGGAGGCGTGCGCGAAGCGGTAATCGGACGAGAGCGGCAGGACGAGGCCCGCTTCGAGCGCGGGCCAGAGGTCCTCGGCGACGGCGGCGGGCTCCCGCTCGGCCACGCACGCGAGTGTGCCGAGGTCGAAGCGCGGGCCGAGGCAGGCGGCGAGCTCCAGGATCCGCTGCGAACGCGCCGGCAGCGCCGCGACCCGCTCCCCGACGAGATCCCGCGCGCCCTCGGCGCCGAGGTGGTCGCGGACGAGCTCGACGTCCCAGCGAAAGGCGCCCGCGCCTGCGTCGAACCGCACGAACCCCTCGGCGTGGAGCGCGCGGAGGGCCTCGCGCAAGAGAAACGGGCTGCCGTGTGTGGCCGCCGCGAGCACGTCGGCGAGATCGGCGACGCGCTCCTCGGGCGCGCCGAGCGTATCGCCGAGCAACGCGCGCACGTCCGAGGGCGCGAGCGGACCGACCGCGATCTCCGTCACGGCGACGCCTGCTTGCCGCAGCTCGCGCACGTCGAGGAGCCGCGCCTCGTCAGAAGGGGCGTTCTCCCTTCGCGAGAGCACCACGCAGAGCTGCTTCGCCGCTGCGTCCGCGCAGACGACCCGCACCACGGCGATCGAGTCCGCGTCGGCCGCGCCGACATCGTCGAGAAAGAGCACGAGCGGGCCTTGCCGGCTCGCCGCGTCGAGCAGCGCGCGCACGAGCACCGCGAGCTTCCCGCTCGACGCGGCCGCCGACATTGGCGGTTGCACCTCCCGCTCGCCGAGGGCCGCTTCGAGCTCCGGGACGAGCGCGAACAGCGCCGCCGCGCCTGCGTCGACCGTCCGCGCGAGCTCCCGCAAAAAGGCGCGCGCGTCCTCGGGTGGCCCGCCGAGGATCCGCCGCACGAGGTCCCGCAGCGCCGACGACAAAAGCCCACACGGCGCGGGGCTCGCGAGCGCGTCGGCCCTGCCCTCGGCGAAGACCCCTCCGCGCAGCGCCGCCGCGCTCTCCAGCTCGCGCGCGAGCGTCGACTTGCCGACGCCTGCTGGCCCCGAGAGCACGATCACCCCGAGCCGCCCGGACGCGGCGCGCTCGAAGGCCTGGGCCATCTGCTGCCGCTCCCGCTCCCGCCCATAGAGCTTTTGCGGCAGCACGAGCTCCGCGCCGAGGTCGTGCCTGCCGAGGGGAAACGGCTCGATCCGTCCGTGTTGCTCCCACTGGGATGCGCAGTGCGCGAGGTCTGCTTCGAGCCCGCGCGCGCGCTGGTAACGATCGTCGGCCGATTTCGCGAGCAGCTTGACGAGGATGTCCGACACCACGCGTGGCAGCTCGGGCACGAGCACATGAGGCGGCACCGGGGCGCGCGCGATGTGGGCGTGCACGAGCTCCAGCGGCTCTTCCATCACGAACGGCAGCGCGCCGGTCGCGAGCTCGTACAACGTCACGCCGAGCGCATAGAGATCGGCGCGATGATCCACGACGCGGTTCATCCGGCCCGTTTGCTCCGGTGCCATGTACGCGAGCGTCCCTTCGATCGCCGAGGCGGCCGCGAGGCGCCCGTCTTCGCGCTGCAACCGCGACGCGTGCCCGAATCCGATGAGCTCCACCTCCAGCGTCCCGTCGTCGACCAGCAGATTCGCGGGGCAAACGTCCTTGTGCACGAGCCCCACGAGGTGCACGCGATCGAGCGCGCGCGCGATCGCAGCGCCGAGCCGGAGCAAAAGCCCCACATCTTGCCGCCCGCCGCGCAGCCGCTCGACGAGCGGCCGTTTGCCCGCGTCCGAAAGCACGAGCGCCACGCCGTTGCGGCACGGCGAAAGCCCGAGCGCCTCGGGCACGCAGGGAAGCACGAGCCCTCGCATCACCAGGAATTCGTGCCGGATCCGCGCCACGTCACGCGCGACCGGATAATCCTCGTTCAGCGCCTCCACGAGGACCGGCGCACCATCGACGTCCCGGTACCCTCGATAAAGCGTGGTCACCTCCCCCTCGAGGACGACCTCCGTGAGCGTGTGCCCCTCCAGCCAGAACCTCATCGGCCCAGCCATCCGTCCCCTCGCGCCTCGCGTCAACCGCGCTCGCAACCACGTTGGTCCGGAACGACCATACTTGTGACCCGCGACACAGGCATTCCGGATTGCTTTGCAGGCCGATTCTTGACGCGCCTCTGCGAAGCGGGCCGGGTATCGTACCGGGTCGAACCTCGCTGCGTTTGCCGTTATGGCCCAAGCACCTCCGCGCACGCCGCCCTCCGAAACGCCGCTCCCGCTCCTCGCGTCGGCGGGGCTCCTCGTGGCGCTCGTCGGCTCGGCGCTCGCGCACCGCTCGTTTTTCCTCGCCGGGTACCTCGCGCTCGTCGCGCTCGTGCCCGTCCTCCCGCGCGAACGATTGCGCGCGCTCGGCGTCGCCCTCGCGTGGATCGGCGTCGTCGTTTGTCTCGTCTCGATCGTCCTCGTCCCGCTCGGCGCGCGCGTCTCGGCCGTGTATCTCCCGGGCTGCGTCGTCCTCGTCGTCCGCGTCGCCGCCCTCCGCGCCGCGTCCACGCGCGCGTGGGCCCTCGGCGGACTGGATTCCTCCGGCTAGCTGCTACGCTCCGCCACCATGACCCGCTTTCACGAGACGCTCATGGGCGTCTACTTCGACGACCTCGACGCCTTCCAGATCCTGCACAACGCGCGGTATCTCCTCCTCTTCGAGCGCACGATCGGCTCCTTCTGGAAGCACCTCGGGTGGGGCGGTGTCCTCGACGCCCAGAAGAACCCCGACCAGTTCCACTTCGTCCGGGCGAACAACATCGAATACCTCCGCCCCGTCGTCGGCGTCCGCGACGTGCGCGTCCGCGTCTGGGTCGAGAAGCTCGGACGATCGAGCCTCGCCTTCGGCTTCCGCGTCCTGCCCACCGACCAGGACGAGGACTTCGCCCGCGGCACCCGCACCGTCGTGCGCGTCGATCCCACGACGCACCGGCCCGTCCCCTGGACCGACACCTTCCGCGCGACCCTCGAACCTTACCGCGCCGACCTCAACCCCTGAGCACCCAGGCGATCCCTGCCCGCAATGGGAAGGAGCGGCCGAGGGCCTCCTCCCGCGAATACCCGAACATCCGCGCGGCGTCGTCGCTTCCTCGTCATCGCGACGTGTCCCCGATGCGGCGGCTCTTCATCCCGCTCGCATGCGCGCCTTCGAGCAGTTGCTCCAGCACCTCGTGCCAGCCGAGCTGATCCCTCGCCACGAGATCGACCATCACGCCCACCGCGCTCCGCGTCGTCACACGCCGCCGCGGCGCCTGCATGAACACCAGCGTGTGGAGCCGCTCGAGCACCTCCTCGTCCACCGGCCGCAGCCGCCCCGCCGCCGGCAAACGCCCTCCACGCTCGCGCGCGAGCACCCACTTCGCGATCTCGACATCGTCGAGCCCCGTGTCGTCCCGCAGAATGTACACGTCCCCCAGCATTGCGCGGTACGTCGCTGCCCAATCGACGCACACCACGCGGGTCGTCGGCAGCGCGGCCGTGAGCGCCTCGACCTCGTCCGACCGGCCGAACGGCGTGTCCGTCAGGTCGAGCTCTTCGAGGTGCTTCATCGACCGCAGCACGGCCGGGACGCTCGCGAGCGGGATGCCTTGCAGCCACAAGAACTTCAGGCGCGAGAGCCTGCCGAGCGCCTCGGGCAGCGCCGTGATCCCCGTCAGCGACAGATCGAGCTCTTCGAGCCCCTCCAGCGTGAAGAGCACGTCCGGCGGCTTGCCGTCCCGCAGGCCCACGGGCGACCCGGCGAGCAGCAACGTCCGGAGCCCGGTCAGCCGCGCGAGCACGTCGGGCAGGCTTTCGAGCCACGTGCTTCGCAGGTCGAGCCGCCGGAGCGCGGCGAACGCAGCGACCTCCTCGGGCAACACGACGAGCGGGTTGTCGCCGAGCTCCAGCACTTCCATCTCGTCCCACGCGTGCCCCGCGAGCGGCAGCGCGCCGATGCGATTGCCCGCCACGTCGAGCGCGCGCAGCCGGAGCCCGGGGAGCATGCTCGGCAGCTCCGTGAGCCGGTTTCCGCGCAGCACGAGCGCCCGGAGCGCGCCGAGCTTGCCGATCGACGCGGGCAGCCCCGAGAGCCGGTTTTCCCCGAGGTCGAGCTTCTGGAGCGCCACGAGCGCGCCGAGATCACCGGGCAGCGCCTCGAACCCGAGCCCCGCGAGCCCGAGCTCCGTGAGGCCCGAGAGCGCGAGCACCGGCTCCGGGAACGCGTCGAGCGGGTTCTTCCCGAGCACGAGCGCCCGCAACGCCGACCGGTCCGCGAGCCACCGCGGCACGGACTCGACGCGGTTCTGGCCGAGATCGAGTGATACGAGCGCCGGCAGATCGGCCACGAACGAGGGCACGGCCTGGAGCTTGTTGTGGCTCAGCTCGAGGACGCGCAGCTTGTCGAGCCGCCCGAGCTTGCGGGGCAGGTCTTCGAGGGCGTTGCGTTCGAGCCGCAGGACCTCCAGCGACGTCAGCTCCCCGAGCCACGCGGGCACCTCGGTGAGGGCATTGCTCCCGAGGTCGAGCTCGACGAGGTTCCGGAGCGCGCGGATCACGGGGGGGACCTGGCCGAGCACGAGGCCACGCAGATCGAGCTTGCCCGTTTTTTCGGCGGTCCCGAGGCGTTCGGCCAGCATTACGCGCATGCTAGGAAGCCCTTGCTCTGCGCGTCAACCCTTGACGCCGGGGACCGATCCTGAAATGCGTGTGTGAGGAGGCGGGCATGATCACGCTGATCGTCGAGGACGCGAGGGGGCGCGAGACGCGCGAGGTGTTCGACAAGCCGATCCTCTACGTCGGCCGAGCGAGCACCTGCGACGTCGTCATCGGCGCGAACGGCACCTCGCGGTGCCATGCCCAGATCGAATGGCGAGACGGCCGGGTCTGCATCGAGGATCTCGGCTCGGTGAATGGCACGAACGTCAATGGCAAGCAAATCCAGAGCAAGATGGATCTGGCCCCCGACGACGTGATCGAGATCTGCGGGAGGCGCATGCGCATCGAGGCCGACCCCGCCGTCTGGCGCGAGCCGCGCAAACAGCCGTGGGGCCTGCCGCAAAAACGCAGGCGGCCGAGACAACCCACCCCGAACCACAACGGCGTGCTCCTTTCAGACGCGAACGAAGGCGATTTCCTCGCGGTCCGAGGCGTCACCGCCGACATCCACGTCGACGGGCTCCTCTCGCGGGCCCGCCTCGTCGTCACGTTCCACAATGATCTCGGCTGCACGCTGGAGGGCGACCTCGTCTTTCCGCTCCCGCCCATGGCCGCGCTGCGTGAGCTCGTCGTGAAGCTCGGCAGCCGCACCATCGAGGGCAACATCCGCGGGCGGGCCCGCGCCCGCGCCGACTACCAGCGCGCCGTCGAGGCGGGGCAATCGGCCGCGCTCGCCGAATCCGAGGGCGAAGACCTCGCGCGGCTGCGCATTGCCCCGATCGAGCCCGGCGAGGACGTCGAGGTCACGCTCACGCTCGATCAAATGCTCCTGCCGATCGCCGACGGCCACCGGCTCATCGTCCCGCTCACGTACATGCCGCGGTACGTGGAGGACGCGGCGAACGTCACGGAGACCGAGGCCGCGGCGCTCGATCGCCCGAGGCCGACGACGCTCGCCGCGCGGGCCCGCGTGGACATCACGATCGACGATGGTCCGGACGAACCCGCGACCCTTCGTTGCACCTCCCATTCCACGACCATGATGCATGCCGGCGCGCGCAAGCGGCGCATCGAGGTGCGCGACGCCCCGATCGACCGCGATTTGCAGATCGAGATCGCCAATCGACCCCGTGGCGACCAACCCGCCTTGTGGATCCGCCACGACACGACCGCGGGCCCCGATCAGAATGGCCCGTCGACGGCGATCGGCATCGTCCCGCCGGCGTTCGCGGACGAGGGACCCGTCCTTCCGCGCACCGTCACCTTCCTCGTCGATCGCTCCGGCTCGATGGGCGGCGCGCCCATGCAATCGGCCATCCGCGCCGTGCGCGGCGCCTTGCGCTCGCTCGGGCCCGACGATCGCTTCAACGTGATCGCGTTCGACGACCGACTCGAAGCCCTCGCGGTCGCGCCCGTCCCCTTCGACGACGAGCACCTCCAGGCCGCGGACGATTTCATCGGCCGCATCACCGCGCGCGGCGGCACGGAAGCATCCAGAGCCCTCCGCGCGGCGCTCTCGTCGCGGCTCGGCACCGAGGTCCCCGTCGCCACGACGAACCTCCCGCCCCCCGATCAGATCTACCGGCTCCGCATCGTCGTCTTCATGACCGACGGCGACGTCGCGAACGCCGCGAACGTCCTCAGGGCCGCGAAGGACCAGCTCCTCGACACGCGCCTGCACGTGCTCGGCATCGGCGAGTCCGTCCAGCATTCGATGCTCGCCGAGCTCGCGCAGCTCGGCGGCGGCACGTACACGCCCGTCACGACGAACGAGGACCTCGAGCGCGCGCTCGTGCGGCTCAAAAATGCGATCACCGCGCCGCTGTGGACGGGCATTCGGGTGTTCGTCGAGCGCGAGGGCGAACGGAAAAGCCCGAAGATGCTCGAACCCCCCGGCCCGATCGACCTCTTCGCCGCCGAGCCCGTCCTCTTCGCATTTCGCGGCCCCGTCGAGCCGGGCGATCGCCTCGTGCTCCTCGGCCAGCGCGCGGACGGCGAGGAGCAGCGCGTCGCCCTTTCGCTCGCCGTGCCCGCGGACGCGCGCGCGGAGGGCGCGGCCACGTTGTGGGCGCTGCTCCGCAACAAACGCCTCACGTATCGATTCGATCCGGACGACGACCCCACCCTCGAAGGCCTCGGGACCACGTTTGGCCTGGTCAACCGCACGGTCGCGCTCATCGGCGTGAATCCGGCCGATCGCAACGTGACGATCGAAGGAAAGGTCCCGGTCACCCTGCCCTTGCCGGCGAACGTGGCCGAGGAAGCCTTTTTTGCGAATGCGCTCCCTGGGTCGCCGCCTGCCCCCGCTGCACCCCGTTCGGCCGCACCCGCGCCGCCCGGCGGATTCGGCCCGCCGCCGCCCCCCGCCATGGGCGCGCCGCCGCCTTCCCCCGCAAGGCCGGCCCCACCGCCGCCGCCAAGGCTAGCCGTCCCCGGCGCGCCGACCCCGCCGCCCCCGGGCCGTGCCGCTGCCCCGGCCCCTGCTGTCGAAATGGCGAGGTCCGCGCCGCCCGCGGCCCCGCGCCTCACGAACGACGACGCCGGCCTCCGTGCGCTCCTCCTCCATCAAAAGGCCGACGGCCTCTTCGACGCCGATCTCGGCGCCACGCTCGCCGCCGTCGCCGCCCTCGTCACGCGGGGCCACACCGCCCGCGAGGGCCTCTTCCGCGCCGAGCTCCGCCGCACCACGGTCACCTTGCGCGGCAAGCTCGGTGGATTGTCCGCCGAGGACAAACACCTCGCCCTGCTCGCCCTCGCGTTCCTCACGATGCCCCACGGCGACCCTGCGCCCGATGGCCTCCCGGCCCCGATCGCCGCGTCCCTCACGGGCCTCTCGCTCACCGATCGCCCCGGCGCCGCCGCCAAGATCGGCGCCGCCCTCGGCCACCTGCCTTCCGGCTGGGCGGACAAGCCCCTCGCCGCCGAGGTGAAGCGGGTCTTCCTGTAAAACCGTTTGCCATGTTTCCCGGGCGTCCGGACGACGTGAACCGCCCCGAAAACATGGTAGGCTCGGGCCCATGCAAGCGGAGACCATCGTGGTGGGCGCCGGCTCGTCCGGCGCGGTGATCGCGGCCCGCGCGACCGAACGCGCGGATCGCGAGGTGCTGCTCGTCGAGGCGGGGCCCGATTATCCCCCGCGCGTGACGCTCCCCTCGGACCTCGTGGACGGCACCCGCAACTCGATCAACGCGCACGACTGGGGTTTTTCCTATTTTCCCATGCCGGGGCACAAGCCCTTCGTGTACCCCCGCGGCAAGGTCGTCGGCGGCTCCTCCGCGGTCAATACCTGCATCGCGCTCCGCGGCCAGCCCTACGATTACGACGAGTGGGCGGCGCTCGGCCTGCCCGAGTGGAGCTTCGAGAAGTGCCTGCCCGCCTTGAAGCGCCTCGAAGACGATCAGGACGTCCAGAATCGCTGGCACGGCCGCGGCGGCCCCCTCCCCATCCGGCGCCACCCGCCCGAGGAGCTCGCGCCTTTCCAGGTCGCCTTCATGGAAGCCTGCCGCGCCCTCGGGTTTCCGGCCTGCCCCGATCAAAACGACCCGGACCCGTTCGGCGTCGGCCCGCAGCCCATGAACAAGCTCGGCGGCGTCCGCATGAGCGCCGCGCGTTGTTACCTCGGCGAAGACGTCCGCCGCCGGGACAACCTCACGATCCGGCCGCACACCTCCGTGCGCCGCGTCCTCTTCCACAATGGCAAGGTCACGGGCCTCGAAGTCGAGACCTCGGGCAAGATCGAGGTCCTCGCGACGAACCACGTCGTCCTCGCGGCCGGCGCGATCGCCACGCCGGGGATCCTGATTCGTTCGGGGATCGGGCCGCGCGACTTGCTCGAACGGCTCGGCGTGGACGTCGTCTCCGACATCCCGGCCATCGGCGCGCGCCTCCTCGATCACCCGGGCTCCCTCGCGCTCTTCGTCCCGCGAAGCTACGAATTCGCGAGCATCCGGCATCCGCTCATTCAAACGGTGCTGCGATACACCTCGGAGGGCAGCCCCTTCCCGAGCGACATGCAGCTCCAGCCGTTCTCGTTTTTCGCCTGGCCGGGCAATTACATGCCGCTCGTCGGCATCTCCTGCTGCGTCGGCAAACCCCGCGGCCACGGCCGCATCACCTGGACCAGCGCCGACCCTTCCGCCAAACCCCGCATCGAGCTCGACATCATCCTCCACCCCGACGACCGCGCTTGCGCCGTCGAGGCCATGGAGCTCGCCGGCCACGTCGCGCGCACGAAGCCCATGCGCGACCTCGTCGTCCCTTTCTGGCCGAACGACCGCGTCCTCCGCGATCGAGCCGAAATCTCGCGCTGGATCGAATGGAGCTCCGGCTCCGGGTATCACCCCTCCGGCACCGTCCCCATGGGGCCGGAGGGAGATCCCGAGGCGGCCGTCGACGGCCGCGGCCACGTGCGCGGCGTCTCGGGCCTGGTCGTGGCGGACGCGAGCATCATGCCGACGATCGTAAGCACGAACACGAACGTCACGGCCTTGATGATCGGCGAGCGATTCGGGGAATGGCTGCGGGACGGGGGGCTTTAGCGCGACGCATCCAGGAGCCCGCTCGACATCGGCGTCGCCGAGCCCGTGATCGGGGTGCTGCCCCTTCGACATCGGAGTCGCCGAGCCCGTGATCGGAGTGTTGCCCCTTCGACATCGGAGTCGCCGAGCCTGTGATCGGGGTGCTGCCCCTTCGACATCGGAGTCGCCGAGCCCGTGATCGGAGTGCTGCCCCTTCGACATCGGAGTCGCCGAGCCCGTGATCGGAGTGCTGCCCCTTCGACATCGGAGTCGCCGAGCCCGTGATCGGAGTCCTCGCCCTTCGACATCGAAGTCAGCGAGCGCGTGGCGTGGGACGCGCCAGGGTGAGGTGGGGGATGGTGGGATCGCGACTGCGGTCGCGTAGATCCACGGGCTATGAGGCGAGGATGGGATCAGGGCCCGGGGCCGGGATCGGGAGCGGGATCGGGCCCGGGATCGGGCGCGGGGGCCTGATCGTAGATGCTCGGGCTGCATGTACCCCAGTTGGCATTGCAGCCCGTGAACCCGAGCGACTTGCAGTCGACCTTGTCGATCCGGCCGGCGTTGCAGACGACGATCGAATCGCCCTCGCACTTCGAGTTGTCCCCGTTGAAGGGCTCACACTCGTTCCCAAATCCGCAGAAGTACGACGCTCCCGCGCTGTTGCAGGCAGACCCCTTCACGAGCTTGTCGCAGTCGACCGCCTGCTCGCCTCCGTTGACGCAGGCGCGCAGCTCCGGACCGTCGCACGTGAGACCTGAGCTGTAGTCGATCGTGAGACCACCGCCCGTGTCCGACTGGCACGTCGCGCCCGTTCCCACGCACCCGACGCCGCCGAATTGCAGGTCCTTGCACGCGAGCCCGTAATCAGCGCAGACAGGGCCGCTCGTCTCCACCTCGCCCGAGCACACCCGGGGCGCGCCGTCCTGGCAAACCTCCTTGAACGTATCGTAGCTGCACGCCGGCCCAGCTTGAACGCTCGTGTCGACGCATTCCCTCGCCTCCTCGGAGCACGCGCGGCCGATGACGCTGCAATCGACCGTAAAGGCGAGCTGGTCGTCGCACACCTTGAGCACGTTGCCCGTGCAGGTGGGCATGCAAGGACCGGAGAGATCGACCTTCAGCCCGAGGCACTCCTCAATGGCCTTGCAGCCGTTGTTCTTGCTCGCGAGGCACTTCGTGTAGCTCCGGACGTCGAGGTCGTTGTTGACCCCACGCTCCGCATAGAAATCGCGGAGCCAACTGTCCACACGGTCGTCGGGAACGCAGCTCGCCATGAGGATCGCCGCTTTCAGGACGTCGTCCGGATCCTTGGCCCCGGGCGGATCGACCGGGGTGCCGCCGCCCGTGCCGCCAGAGCCGCCCGCGCCGCCGGAGCCGCCGGAGCCGCTGCCATTGCCGACCTCGGGTCCACACGCCAGGACGAACCCGGCGAGGACCGAAGCCAAGAGAACCGTCTTTCGATGGAGCATGGTCCTTTTCATCCGCTCAGTTCGCGCCGCCCGGGTCGCAGGCGAAGAGCACGGCGACCTTGGCCGCAGCGTCGTTCTTGAGCACGCCGCAGGTATCCGGGCAGAGGATGATCTGGTTCGCGGCCTTGTCGATGTAGAACGCATCCACCGCGCACGCCGCCGCGTCCGCGACCTGCTTGAATTGCTTGTTCGGGGACATGTCGCCGGGCGTGTAATCGACGACCACGCTGGCCAGATCGACGGTCGTGCCCTCGGGCGGATCGGGGATCCCGAATTCGCAGGCGACCTGCGCGCCGGCGACGACGCCTTCCGCGATCGCCTTGAACACGGCGTCGTACGAGGTCGTGTCGCAGAGCGGGAACTTGAGCCCGCCCGTGAGGTTGCTCAGGCCCTGATAGCCGGTGCCGGGATCGGCGGCCGTCGGGCACTTGCCCGTGATGACCGGGTCGGTGGGCTCGTACGGCTTGTCCGCCGGGTCGTTGTAGGCCATCGCGACGATGCTGTAGAAGCGATAGTTGCGATTCTCGGCGGTGCCGAAATTCTCCGGCGAGAGCGCGAGCAGCGCCGTGTCCCAGTTCGTCGCGGCCGTGTTCCCGCCGTTGACCGAGTTGCTGTCGTTGTAGGTCTTGCCGCCGTAGCTGCAGTTGACGCCGTCGTCCGTGAGCTCGATGAACGTCTTGAACGCGTCGGGCCGCAGCCACTCCTTCCAGCCCGTCGGCGCGAAGCCGTACTCGTCCTGCACGCCATACGTCGAGAGGACCTTGCAGAGCGAGTCGTGGCTCGCGACCTCGACGCTGTAGTGGTAGAATTTGCCGGGGTTGTTCACGGGCGACACCGGCGGGGGCGCGCAGCCGCCCGCGGGAATGCCGGAGAGCGGCGCCTCGATGCACACGCTCTGCGCGCTCGACGCGTTGCCGTGCCTCGCAATGAGGATGACACGGTAATCGAGCCCGCTCGCCTCGAGGATCTGCGCGAAGTTCTGGTTGATGTTGTTCTGAACGCCGATGATCTCGGCCGACATGCTGCCGGAGTTGTCGATCAGGACAATGACGTCGACCGGCTTCTTGACGAGCGTCGCCTCCGAGCTCTGGCTCACGCACGCGCTGTCCTCGGTCAGCCCGCCGTCCCCCGGCCCTGCGTCGAAGAAGTTGATGTCGCCGCCCTCACCGCCATTGCCGCTGCCCCCCTGCCCATTGCCGCCGCCGCCCTGCGACGAGCCGGACGAGTTGCCGCCCGTGTTGGCCGAGCCCGAGGCCGTGTTGTCCCCGCCCGAGCAGCCCACGCCGAGCGCCGCGCCGCCGAGAGAGAAAGCAGCGAACGCGCAAAGGAAGATGGTTTGTTTCGTGCGCATGTTATTCCTCCGAGGTCCAAGCATCGGGCAGCACGCTTCTGGATGCAAGGACTCGAAGCCTGCCACCTCGGCCTTCCCCCCAGGCCGCGCGAAGCCCCCTTCGCGGCCGGGGGTTTCTGAACGGACCCGAATTTGGTATGGGTTTCGAGCACGCGGGAGCGCTCGGAGGAGACACATGGGCAAGCGATGGTTCGGCAGGTGGGGCGGGTCCTCGGGGTACGTCGCGGTGATCCTCGGCTCTCTCGTCGCGGCGTGCGGCAGCGCATCGCCCGCCCCTCCGCCCGATCCCACGAACGCGAAGACGGGCCCGGCCCCCGCTGCGAAGGCTGCAAACGCCGAGAAACCGAAGGCCCAGGCGCCGAGCACCGCGCGTGTCCCGAGCCGCGGCATGCTCAACCTCTTGCGCCGCGCCGAACTTCTGCCGAGCCCCGACGCCGCCAGCACGAAAAGCGCACTCGCGTCCTTGCCCGAGGGTGGAAAGGGCGACGTGCGCGAGAACTACCGCGCCGTCGCGCCGGCCACCGTCATCATCCGGACGCCCACGGGCCTCGGCACCGGCGTGATCGTCGGCCCCACCGGCTGGATCCTCACGAACAACCACGTCATCGACAGCGGCGAGCGCGAGGACTTCCGCATCAAGGTCTCGGTCGAGCTCGGCAAGCTCGACAAATCGGGCGCCATGGAGCGCACGAACAAACCGGTCACGGCCTGGGTGCACAAGGCCGACCCGATGCGCGACCTCGCGATCATCAAGCTCGAAGGCACCCACAAGGACCTGCCCTTCATCCGCCCGGCCGCGAAGGATCCGGCCCCCGGCGAGCCCGTCGCGAGCCTCGGCCACGCCGGCTCGGGCCTCGTCTGGGCGATCAAGGACGGCGAGGTCGCGGCCGTCGGCAAGCTCGCCACGCACCTCTCGCAGCTCGTCTCGCTCGAGTGCAGCGGCGGCGAAGCCGCGGGCGACGACGCCTGCCCCAAGCGCAAGCAGGAGATGTTCGAGGGCCTGAAGAAGGTGCTCGAGCACGACAAACCCCTCATGGTCGTGCAATCCACCTGCCCGAACTGGCCGGGCGACAGCGGCGGCCCGCTCGTCAATCGCGGGAACGAGCTCGTCGGCCTGAACAGCTTCGGCTACGGCAACAGCGAGAACCGCGCGACCTTCCACGTGCACGTCTCGGAGATCCGCGCGTTCCTCTCGGAGATCCCGGTCCAGCCTGCAGACGTCCTGCCCGACCCGTGGTTCGACGGCGGCGAGGAGGCGACGATCGAGGACGCGGATCTCGACGGCCGTTACGACGTCCTACGCACCGAGGGCCGCGCGGCCATGGCGCGGTTTTACGACCTCGACCAGAGCACGATCGGCGAAGGCGCGGGCAAACCCGACGTCGCCGCGCTCTACGGCAAGCGCAGCTTCGACGCGGAGGTCATCTACCTGGCCACGCCGGACGGCAGCTTCGCCTGGTACGACACCGACGACGACGGCCGTTACGACGTGGTTCTTCACGACGAGCGGGGCTCGGGCCGCGTGACCCACGGCTACCGCATCGGCAAGAACGGCAAGCTCGGCCGAGACGACGCCCTCGGCTCGGGCGGGCCCCTGATCCAGCCGGATCTCGTGGCGCAGAGCGCGGAGCGGAGCGCGCTCGCGCGGCTCGGGTCGATCACGCTCGGCGCGTCGATGGTCGAGGCGCGCGGCGGCGAGCTCGCGGAGAACCTCCCGAGCCCGCTGCTCGGCGGCGGCCGCGAGGTCGCGATCGAGGACATGGACGGCGACGGCCGCACGGACACGCTCGTCACGCGCTCGGTCTACAGCCATGGGTTCGTCTTCGACGTCGATCAAGGCACGCTCGGCGAGGTGCACAAGAACGACGCGGCGCAGGCGCTCCTCGAAAAGCAGGCGGTGGACGCCGAGGCCACGATGATCGCGCAGGGCTCGCGGCTCTGGGTCTATTACGATCGAAACGACGACGGCAAATTCGATTTCCTCACGTACACGAGCCGCGTCGGCACGGGCGTCGCGCTCGAAGCGTACCGGCTCGGCGAGGACGGCCGGAAGGAGCCCGCGCCCGAGCACGTGGGCCGCAAGATGCTGCGCCCGCACCTGCTCGACAAGGACACGCTCGCGGCGCGGCTCGGCCGCGTGGTGACGCGCGCCATTCCCTCGGCTACCTCGGCGATCGCCGACGACGGGCTCGACTCCTTCCCGGATCCGCTGCGGCACGGCGGCATTTATTTCAGCTTCAGCGACACCTCGCGGTGGAGCGCGGCGTTCGGCCCGAAGACGGGCTGGGACAAAGCGGTGATCGTCGCGGCGGGCATGACGTCGACCTCGCTCCTCGTCGACGTGAACAAGGACAGCCCCGCCCCGGGCAAACTCTCGGCGCAGGAAGTGATCTCGGGCGGCAAGTTCAAGCCCGAGTTCGCGTTCCTGCACCGCGACGGCGCCGAGTGGACCTTTTACGACACGGACCAGGACGGCTATTACGACCTCGTTCTTTTCACGGGGGCGCCCTCCCTGGGCACGGCCGACCGCGCCTATCGCATCGACGCGAAGGGCGTGGTGACGATGGATCCCTCGCTCGCGGGCGGCAAGATGGTGCGGCCTTCGGTCTTCACGAAAAAGCCCACCCAGGCGCAGTTCAAGAAGGTCGCCGGCGAGCTGTTCCAGGCCCGATCGCTCGAATAGGAATCACCGAGGAGCTTGGCCATGAGCGTCGCATCGAGCCCCCTCGCAGGACTCTCGCTCGTATGGGCCGCGGACGGCGTTCGCCCCGAGGGCGCGACGCTCTGGCTCGATCGAAAGGCCGCGGCGGGGCACGATTCGCTCTCGCTGCTCGTCTTTCGCGACGAGGCCCCCTTCGCCGCCTCGGGGGCCGCGCTCGAAGGCGCCACGATCGCGATTCGCGCGTTCCCGCACCTCGATGAGGTCTGGGCGCTGTACCTGCTCGCGTGCAAGCGGCGCGGCGAGGCGCTCCCGCCCGCGTGGGAGGCGATGTGCCGGTATACGGGCGACGTGCGGCAGGGCCTTTGGCCGGACCGTGTCCCGCCCGAGCACGCGGTGCAGGCGGTCTATCTCGCGCTCGCGCAGCACCATTTGCTCGAAGACCCGCCGCGGCGGGAGACGTTCCTCGACGACGCGCTCGCGTTTTGCGCGATCGTCGGGAAAAAACTCGCCGCGGGCGCGCGCCTCTACGATGACGACCTCGTCGCGGGCGAGGCGCGCCTCGAACGGTTCGTCGCATTGCTCACGCAGGACCACAAGCTCTACGAAGAGGATCTCGGGCGGAGCCTCGGCTTCATGGCGGCCTTGCCGGGCTCGATGAGCGCCGGCGGCGCCGCGCGCACGCTCCCGCTCCTCTGCATTCAGCGGCCCGTCTCGACGCAATTCAAGCTGTGGGCGAGGACCGACGTCCGCGCGCCGGGCGGCCGCGGCTATCCGCTCCTGCTCGTCGAGCAGGACAAGCGGATGATCGTCTTGAGCGCCGATCCCGCGAGCCGCGCGAAGGTCGGGCTCCTGGCGAAGGCGCTCGGGGCGCGGGAAGCCCGGGCGCGCGCGGCGCAAGGCAAAGAGGCGGCGCCGTGGTACGACGGCAAGGACCACGGCGGTACGCTCGCGGCGGCGCCGCGGGAAGGGACGGCGCTCTCGTTCGAAGAGGTCGTCGCCTGCCTCGAAAAGGAATGGCGGCTCCGGCCCATTCGAAAGGGCCAAGGACGCGGCCGGCTCGTCGTGGTGGGCGCGCTCGCGGCAGCGGCGCTCGCCGGGGCGATCGGGCTCGGTTTTTTCCTGCGCAACCCCGACAAGCCCGCGCCGATCGCCGACGCGCGGCCTGCTGCGGTATCGGACGACGATCGCACCGGAGCGAACGCCCCCGCGAAGGAGGGCCGTCCGCGGGGCAGCAAGGGGGATCCGCTGCCCGCGGCGGAGGTGATCAGCCTCATCGCGAAAAACGACGGTCCTCGCTCGATCGAGCCTTATGCGCTCCTTGCGGGCGTGTGCGGCTACGAGGGCGAACACGCCTTGCATTCGCCCTGCCGCGACGCGCGGGCGATGCGGGATCTCCTCCTCCAAAAATACGGCTACAAGCGCGAGAACATCATCTACCTCGTCGACCAGCCCGCGCCGGGCGACAAGGCGGACGGCGCGCCCACGGCCGAGGGCCTCAAGCTCGCCGTGGAGAAATTCCGCGCGCGGTTCGGTGACAAGGAGGACAGCTCGTTCCTCTTTTATTATTCGGGCCACGGCGGCTACATCAAAGGCGCGCGCCAGGATTACGGCGTGCTCCAGCCCGCGGAGTTCTTCGGCAAACGCGCGAACCTGCCGAGTTCGCACAAGGGCTGGGACATGCAGGACCTCGTGAGCGACATCCGCAAAGGCGTGCCCTCGAAGCACGTGATGCTCCTGCTCGATTGTTGCTACAGCGGGTGGGCCGTGGGCGCGAAGGGGGACGACGAGCTCGAGACGCACCTCGGTTCTTTGTGGAAAGAGCGCGCCGAGGTCGTCTTGACCGCGGGCAGCAAAGGCCAGCGGGCGTGGGAGGACGACCCGGACGAGCGGTCGTGGGCCTGGGGCGGGCATTCGGCGATGACGGCGTTCGTCCTCGAAGGGCTCTCCGTCGCGGCCGCGGGGACGGCGGCGGCCGATACGAACCAGGATCACGTGGTGACGGACGAGGAGCTCGCGAAATTCGTCAAGGAGCGCGTGCCCCGCTCGGTGCAGGACAAGAAAGACGCCAAGCAGACGCCGACCCTCTTCCGCTTCGACGCGAGCTTGCCGAAGAGCGGCCAATTCCTGTTCGTCCCCAGGCCCTGACGTGCACGCGCCCGAACCCGTGATTAGGCTCCGCCGCATGGCCAACGCCGAACCGAAGGGTCGCATCGTCACGGACAGCCGGCGCATCGCGGAGATCGCCCGCGGCGCCAAGCGGGTCGCCGTCCTCGGCATCAAGACCGAACAGCAGTCCGAGCAGCCCGCCTTCTACGTGCCCGCGTATCTCCAGGGCGCGGGCGTCGAGATCGTCCCGGTCCCCGTGTATTACCCCGACGTCACGCGTATCCTCGGCCAGCCCGTGGTTCGGCGCCTCGCGGACGTGCCGGGCGAGATCGACATCCTCGACGTTTTCCGGCGCCCGAGCGACCTCCCGCCGCACGTGGACGACATCCTCGCCAAACGCCCGAAGGTCGTCTGGTTCCAGTCGGGCATCCGCAACGACGAGGTGGCCACGCGCCTCGCCGCTGCGGGGATCGAGGTCGTGCAGGACCGTTGCTTGATGGTCGAGCACCGGCACGCGCGCTGAAGCGATTCGACTATTTGGCGAGCTCGGCCTGGATGGCCTGGACGATGGGGTTCGTGTCGTAGCTGTCGTTCGGGTTCTGCGGATCGTCACCGGGGTAGGTCGACGAGGTCCACTGCGCCACGAGCGTTCCGTCCTTCGAGATCAGATACTTGTGGAAGTTCCACAAGGGCTCGATCGTCGGCGCGGGGCCGGGGTTTTGCTGCGCGAGGATCCATTGCCACACGGGCTGCGGCGCCTCGGGCCCTGCGCCGTCCGGATCCTTCACGTGGTCGATCGCGAATTGCTTGAAGCTCAAATGATAGCTGTCGATGCACCCGCCGATCTGCTCGTCCGAACCTCCTTGGTTGCCGAAATCGTTGCTCAAGAAGCCGAGCACGTGGAACGCCTGACCGCTGAACTTCTCCTCCAAGACCTGGAGGCCCGCATATTGCGGTGTGTAGCCTCAAGCGGCCGCGGTGTTGACGATGAGCAGGACCTCCCCGCGGTACTTGCAGAGCGGCACCGGTTCGAGGTCGTTCACGTCGTAGGACTCGACCGAATGCTCGTAGAGGCTGCCCGGCGCGGCGGGCGGGTCGCAGACGAAGCCCATCGCTCCGCCGGCGCCGCCGGATCCCACGCTCGCCGACGAGCTCGCCACCGCGCCCACGCTCGACGAGGACGAGGCGACCGTCGTCGTCCCCGCATTCCCGCCTGATCCCGGGCCTGCCACGCCTCCCGTGCCGCCCTCGCCGCCCGCGCTCTCTCCGCCGCCCGAAGAGCACGCGAATGCGCCGAGCGTGAGGGCCAGGGCGACGCACCACCGCTTCCCATCCTCCAAGATAACCATCTTGAACGCCTCTCCGCGGCCCGAGGCCGCTGGCAAAAGATTCGGCGAGTCTACCAAAAAGATACCTCGGACCGGAGACCTTGTGCAGAATGCGGGGTCGTCGAGTCGCGATGCTCCCCGAGAACACGGTCTTCGCCGGGCGTTACCGGATCGTACGTCGAATCGCAGCGGGCGGCATGGGCGAGGTCTACGAGGCGCGGCACCTCGAAACCGAGCGGCCCTCGGCGCTCAAGGTGATGCTGCCGCACGTCGCCGAGAGCGCGGCGCTGCGCGAGAGGTTCCGGCTCGAAGCGCGCGCCGCCGCGCTCGTCGAGAGCGCGCACGTCGTCGAGGTGCTCGACGCGGGCGTCGACGAGGCGACCGAGAGCCCGTTCCTCGTGATGGAGCTGCTGCGCGGCGAGGACCTCGGCCGCAGGAAAGCGCGGCTCGGGCCGCTGCCGCCCGAGGAGGTCGCGACGTGGATCACGCAGACCGCGCGTGGGCTCGACGCGCTGCACGCCGCGGCGATCGTGCATCGGGATCTGAAGCCTTCGAACCTCTTCGTCGCGGAGCGCGCGGGCGAGGCGCCGCGCATCAAGCTGCTCGATCTCGGCGTCGTGAAGCGCGTGGCCGAGACGGCGGGCTCGACCGCGGCCGTCGGAACGCCGTTCTACATGGCGCCCGAGCAGCTCCGAAACGGCAAGGTCGGTCCCCCGACGGACGTGTATGCGCTCGGCATGGTCGCGTATTCGTTGCTCGTCGGGCGCGAGTACTGGGCCGACGAGGCGAAGGCCTCGGAGAGCACGCTCTCGTTCGCGTTGACGACGCTCGACGGGCCGAAGGAGCCCGCGTCCGCCCGCGCGGCGCAGGCCGAGATCTCGCTCCCCGCCGCGTTCGACGCGTGGTTCGCGCAGGCGACGGCGAAGGAGGCCGAGGATCGTTTCCCGAGCGCGGGCGCGGCCGCCGAGGCGCTCGCGCGCGCGCTCGACGTGAAGGTCGAGGGCCCGACACGCGCGGCCCCGGAGGCGCCTCGGCGCGAGGTGTCATCGGAGGCGGAGACGATGCCCGCGCTCGCACCGGCGGAGCCTGCGACGCGGACGCTTTCCCTCGGGGGCGAGGAGAAGCTTGGCCCGCCAACCTCCAAGGTCGTCCCGGCGAAGGAGGCCGCGGCGATCTCGCAGGCGCCCGCGGACGAACCTTCCACGAAGGAGCGAGCGCTCGGGCGGAAGATCGCGGCGGCGCTCGGAATCGCGGCGCTCGCCGTGGGCGGCTTGGTGCTCCTGCGCCAGAGGACCGAGGCCCCCACGCCGCCGCCGAAGCCCGCGCCGCCCGTGATCGTCGAGGCCGTCGAATGCGCGGCCGCCACCATCACCGGGCCAGGCGCGACGGCCGCGCTCGGCGACGCGCTCGGCAAAGGGGCCTGCGCGCGCCTCGCGGTCGAGCTCGGCGTGATTTGGAAAAACGAGCCCGCCACGCGGCTCGACGTGAACGCCGAGATCGGCGAGGGCACCACGAAGGTCACGCTCGGGATCGCCGGCAAGAAGGCCGAAGGCAAGGGCGAGACGCCGATCGCCGCGACGAACGCCGCGATCCAGGCGCTCCTGCCTGCGCTGACGAGGCCGGCTCCGTCGAAGGAGCTCCTCGTGGTGTGGGGTGTCTCGGACGCGGCGAGCGCGTTCCGGATCGAGCGCCTGGTGCGGCGGCGCGCCTTTGGCTTCGCGGCGCGGGACGGCGTCGAGACGGAGGCGCTCGTGCAAACGAACCCGACGTCGGTCGTGGCGCACACGCTGCTCGCGTGTGATCTGCGGAGCCACGCCGATCCGGCCCGCGCCACGGCGGCGAAGGAGAAAGCGCTCAGCCGCCTCGCGGACGTGCCCAAGGGCCGCGCGAGCGTGCTCGAAGGCCTGCTCCGTACGTACGTGCAGCCCGCGAACGACGACGAGGTCGGGCGGGGCGTGTCGCTCTTGATCCAATCGTACGGCGAGCTCGCGGAGGACCCGGATTTCGCGGCGCTCTACACGTCGTGTGGGTGCATCTTGACGGATCAGACATTGCCGATGACGGATTGGCTGGCCAAACGATGGCCCACGCTGGCGCTGCCGATCCTGCGCTGCGCGTTCCCTTGGGCGGACGAGGACGCCGCGCGGCTCTCGCGTTTCCTCGGCTGGACGAGCGCGACGCTGCCGGAGCTGCGGGGCCTGTGGGTCGAGACGTTGCTCCGCGCCGGCCGGATCGAGGAGGCGCGCGAAGCAGAGGAAATCCGGCGGACCCTCGGCGTGGAGTCGGCGACGCGCGCGGCGCTCGCGCGGGATCGGGCGCTCATCGCGTTCGCCTCGCTCGATGGGGCGGCGGCGATCGCGGCCGCGGAGGAGATGCTCGGCGAGCCCGATCCCGAGGCGAACCACGAAGGCGCCGCGCTGCGCATCGACGCGATGCTCCTGTCCGGCCGCGTGGACGATGCCCTCGCGGCGTCGAAACTCGAAGCGGGTCGTCAGAAGGCGCTGGGACGCGAAAAACAAGCCAAGGTGCTCGCCGAGGACGACCTCCGAATCCGTCGCTTGCTCGGGCGCGAGAAAGGCGAACCACGCGCAGAAGGCGAGCGTGGCTCCTTGGAAGCGGCCCTCGCCCTGGAGGCGCGCGGCTCGAAACAAAAAGCGGAGGGCGCTTACCGGGATTGCCTCGTGGAGCCGTGGAGCGCGCCCTTCGACGCGATCGCGGCGCGCGTCCGGCTCGCGGAGATGCTCCGCGCGGCGGGCAAGGCGGACGAGGCCCGCTCGCTCGATGCCGTCGTGGACAAGGCCTGGGCCGGGGCGGATCCGGGCCTACGCGACTTCGTTCGCCGCATGAAGTAAAACGGCTCTGCGATGACGAGCAGCGACACGAAGACGCTCTCGCCGACGAGGGACGCCGGCAGTGATCGCGCGGCGATCCGCGCGCCGATCCTTCTCCTCTGCCTCGAGAGTCACCGCCCGTTCGCCCCCGCCGCGCGCCTCTCGCTCGCGGGCCTCGACGAGATCACCTTCGGCCGCGGCGCCGCGCGATCGTTCGAACGCGTACCACCGCGGCGGCTCGCCGTGCGCGTGGACGACGCCTGGATGTCCACGAACCACGCGCGCCTCGGGAAGGTCCTCGGCCGCTTCACGATCGAGGACAGCGGCTCGAAGAACGGCACGCGCGTGAACGGCGAGCCCGTCACCCGCGCGGCGCTCGCGGATGGAGATCTGATCGAGCTCGGCCGCACGTTCTTCGTGTTCCGCGAGGGGCTCGAGGTCGCGCCCGACGATCCGCCCGTCGTCGAGGTCTCCTCGGACGGGGCCAAGGCGCCCGGCCTCGCGACGCTCTTGCCCTCGCTCGCCCGTGCGTACGAGACGCTCGGGGTGATCGCGCGGGCGACGCTGCCGATCCTCGTGACGGGCGAGACGGGCACGGGCAAGGAGGTGACGGCGCGCGCGATCCACGCGCTCTCGGGGCGGCCGGGGGCCTACGTCGCGGTGAACTGCGGCGCGCTGCCGGAGTCACTCGTCGAGGCGGAGCTCTTTGGCCATCGGCGCGGCGCGTTCTCGGATGCGAAGGAGGATCGGCCGGGCCTCGTGCGCGCGGCGGATCGCGGCACGTTGTTCCTCGACGAGATCGGCGAGCTAAGGCCGCCCGCGCAGGCGGCGTTGCTCCGCGTGCTCGAAGAGCGCGAGGTGCGGCCGATCGGGGCGACGTCGCCGGTGAAGGTCGACGTGCGCTTCGTCTCGGCCACGAACCGCGGCCTCGAACGCATGGTGGAGGCGGGCACGTTCCGCGCGGACCTCTTCCACCGGCTCGCAGGCCATCGCATCGAGCTCTTGCCGCTGCGGGAGCGTCGCGAGGATCTGTGGCTCGTCGCGGCCTCGCTGATCGAGCGCCACGCGGGGGCCGACGCGGCGCGCGTGCGGCTGCATCCGTCGGCGGCGCGCGCGATGTTCGAGCATGTGTTCCCGGGCAACGCGCGCGAGCTGGAGAAGGTGCTCGGCGCGGCGCTCGCGCTCGCGGCCGGGGGCGAGGTCACGCTCGACCACCTGCCGCCCTGGGCGCGCGGCGAGGCCCCCACGGAGGAGCCTGCAACGGCGGCGAACGACGGCGCGGGCGAACCCTTGCGCGAGGAGCTGGTGCGGCTCTTCCGCGAGCACAAGGGCAACGTGTCGGCCGTGGCGCGCGTGATGGGCAAGGCGCGGATGCAGGTGCAGCGCTGGATGAAGCGGTACGGGATCGAGCCGGAGGCGTTCAAGAAGTAGGGGTGCAACGGGTGCAACGGGTGCAACAGGGGGGTGCAACGGGTGCAACCGCCACGCAGCACCCGGATGCAGCCGTGTTTCAGGGCGCCAGCCCACGAATCTCTGCGCTGCGGCGCCCTTTTGAGCTTGGCACGCTCGCTGCAATGCCTCCTCGACGAAGCCAACGATAACCCCGGCTGAAATGATGGAGGTTCCCATGACGACGCTCAAGCACTCGATCCTCTCGCTCACGATTGGCCTCTTCTCGGCGCTGTGCATCGGCGGCTGCGCGGCCGATGCGGCGGGCATCGACGAGAAAACGACGGCGGAGGCAGCCTCCGAGTCCGGCAATGCGAAGAGCGATTATGGTTATGAAATGAAAGACCTCCGCCTCGTCGCAGGCGAGGCCGTGCCCGCGGCGGACGCGGTGACGCCGGATGGGCGCGTCGCGCCGGAAGAGGTCCTGCGCCAGGCGAACACGAAGATCCCGGCGCTCCGGGCTTGTTATGCGGAGGCGCTGAAGAAGGAGCCCGGCCTCAGCGGCAAGGTCATCGTCCGGATGCACGTGGAGGCGAGCGGCGCAGTGAGCTCCTCGCGCGTGAGCGGCGGCTCGATCGGCGACGCGGCGCTCGGCACCTGCCTCGCGAAGGAGCTCGGCTCGATGACGCTGCCGGCCGCGACGAAGGGCGTGCTCGAGGTGATCTTTCCGATCGAGCTCGACCCCGCGGATCTCACGAAGGGCGCGCCCGCCGGCGCCTGATACCCGAGCGCTCGACATCGGGGCGCATGCTGGCCTACCCTGCGCCGCATGCGCCCTCGATTCTCAGCTTGTCTCGCTCTTCTTACCCTCACCGTCCTCCCGAGCGCCGCGGCCGCTGCGCCGTATTTCGTCGAAAAGACGGGAAACCTCGGCTCTCCGCAGCCCTGCGCCGACACGAAGGAAGGTTGCTACTCCCATTATGTGCTGCTCGTCGACCTCGACGGCGACGACGACCTCGACGCGGTGTTCGCGAACGGCGGCGGGTATTACACGCCGTCCACGACCGCTCCACTCGCGGCCTACCTCAATGACGGCACGGGCAAGTTCACGGAGGTCGGCGCCACCTCGTTCGGGGGTTTTTCCGGGCGCGTGCGGCAAATCGCGGCGGCCGACGTGGACGGCGACGGCGACGTCGATCTGTATGTGCCGGACTCGTACGGCATGCAGCCCGACGCGCTCTTCTTGAACAACGGCCAGACCCCGCCCGTGTTCACGGACGAAGGGGCGGCGCGGATCGGCACGTCGTCGCGCTCGGCCGGCGCGCGGTTCGGCGACCTCGACGGCGACGGGGATCTCGATCTCGTCTCCACGGACTGGGGCGCCGACCCGCCCGGCTCGGCCGGCACCGCGCGGATCTACCTCAACGACGGCGCCGGGTTTTTCCAGGAAAAGGCCGCGGCCGTCCCGCAGGACACGCAGGCCATCGGCACGGGGCCGATCGACGTGGACCTCGTCGACGTGGACGGCGATTTTGATCTCGATTTGCTCCTCGCGAGCCGCCAGGGCGAGTCGCTCTTGTTCCGCAACGACGGCACGGGCACGTTCGTCGACGCGAACGGGGACCTGCCGGATCAACCCGGCCCGTACGTGTACGGCCCGGACGCGTGTGACATCGACGGCGACGGCGACCTGGATTTGTGGCTCGACAATGGCGCGGCGAACTTGCACGAGCAGCTCCTCGTGAACGACGGGAAAGGCGTCTTCACGGACGAGACGGCGGCGCGCGTCGTGGGAAACGTCGGCGCCGACGACAACGAGGTGCAATGCGTGGACATCGACGGGGACGGTGATTTCGACGCGGTGATCGCGTCACTCTCCGGCAACGAGCGGGTCCTCGTGAACGACGGCACGGGCCATTTCTCGCTCCTCGCCAACACCTTCCCCACGGTGCATGACCCCACGCTCGCGCTCGATCTCGGCGACGTGAACGGCGACGGGATCCTCGACGCGATCACGGCCCAGGGCGAGGGCTCGGATTATCTCGATCGGCTGTATTTCGGCGTAGCGCCGCAGCCGGTCGACACGCTGCCGCCGGTGATCCGGGCCGTCGAGGCGCTCCCGAGCGGAATGCCGGGCGGCGAGCGGGTCGTGCATTTCGCGGTGAGCGATGCGTCGACGACGGACACGGGTCCGCGGCTCAAGAAGGCCTTCGTCGAGCTGGAAGACGCGGGCGGCGCGGCGCTCGCGCACTTCATCGGCGGGGACCTGTTCCGGGCGACGTTCGTGGCCCCCGCAGACGCGACGGTCGTGTATCGCGCGTGCGCCGAGGATCGACAAGGAAACAAGGCGTGCAGCGCGCCGCAGAGCTTCACGACCGGAAGCGGAAGCAGCAGCAGCAGCGGCAGCGGCGGCGCGGGTGGAAACGGCGGCGCGGGCGGCAGCGGCGGTGCAGGCGGCGCGGGCGGCAGCGGCGGCGGAGCGGGTGGAATGGGCGGCGCGGGCGGCGGCGACAACCCCGGCCCCGTCATCGACGACGACGGCGGCTGCGGCTGTGGGATCCCCGGGACGCAAGGTTCCGATGGACGCGCGCTCGGCCTCGTCGCGCTCGTCTTCGGCTGGCTCCTCCGGCGTGGAATCTCGAGTGACCACCGAAAAGGTTCACACCCCAAACGTTGAAATCGAGCAGCGGGTCGCGCGCGCGGCGCTCTTCTGGTACGCTCGGACCATGAAGAACTTGCTCCTTTCCGCGATCCGCCCGCTCTTTCTGCTCACCTTCCTTGCCGCGGCGTTGCCCGCGTGCCGCACCGACGCCGAGGCCGTCTGCGAATACAAGTGCGAATGCGAGGGCTGTAGCGCCATACAGCTCGACGATTGTTATCGCCACACCGACAACGAAGCCTTCGAGTCCGACCGCCGCGGCTGCCTCGATTACTGGGACGAGCTCCAGGCGTGCGAGTACGATACCGGGCGCTGCGGCGGCGCGAATTGGTCGACGAGCTGCAAGAACGAAAAGGAGCGCTGGGACAACTGCAGGAAGTGACGCGCGCTCGTCCGCTCCCCCGGAGGGCCCTGGCCGCTCCCTGTCCAAGGAAAGCAGGGGCGCAAGCGGGTTGCCGGGACACCACGCCGTCTCCATGCCCCCCTCGGAATGCCTGAGGTCAACCCGAAACAACGCACGTGGAGCTGGCTTTTCTATGCGTTCCTGATCGTCGCGGCGCTCGCGTTTTCGGGCGTCTTCGGGCCCACGGGCGCGCGCACCGTGCCCTACGACGAGGCCGTGCGCCTCGTCCAGCAAGGGCGCGTCGAATCCGCCTCGATCACGGCCGAGGACGTCGTCCTCCGGCTGAAGCCAGAAGGCGCGCCGCCCGCGGAGCCCACGAAAAAACCGCCGAACCTCCTGCCGACGCCCTCCGCCAAAGGCGAGGAGGTGCGCACCGGCCGCATCCCCGGCGTCGAGCAAGAGCCGCTCGTCGACGCCCTGCTCACGCGCAACATCGCCGTCGACGCGCGGCCCTCGCGCACGCCGTTCTGGGTCATGGCGCTCTGGTGGATCGTCCCGCTCATCGCCATCAACCTCCTGTTTTTCGCGGCGTTTCGACGATCGGCCGGGGGCGGCGTGGGCGGGCCGCTCGGGCTCACCCGCGCGAAGACGCGGCTCTACGACCGCACGGGGCGCGAGCCGGTCCGCTTCTCCGACGTCGCTGGCGTGGACGAGGCCAAGGACGAGCTCGTCGAGGTCGTCGACTTCCTCAAGCACCCGGCGCGCTACCGGGCGCTCGGCGGGCGCATCCCGCGCGGGATCCTGCTCGTCGGGCCGCCGGGGACCGGAAAAACCCTGCTCGCGCGGGCCGTGGCCGGCGAGGCCGAGGTGCCGTTTTTCTCGCTCAACGCGAGCGAGTTCGTGGAGATGTTCGTCGGCCTCGGCGCCGCCCGCGTCCGCGACCTCTTCAACGAGGCCCGGAAAAGCGCGCCGTGTATCGTGTTCATCGACGAGGTCGACGCCGTCGGCCGCAGCCGCGGCGGCCTCGGCGCGCTCGCCACCCACGACGAGCGCGAGCAGACCCTCCAGCAGCTCCTCGCCGAGCTCGACGGCTTCGATCCACGCGCCACCGTCATCCTGATGGCCGCGACGAACCGGCCCGAGGTCCTCGACCCCGCGCTGCTCCGGCCCGGTCGTTTCGATCGGCAGGTCATCGTCGATCGGCCCGATCTCGCCGGGCGAGAGGCGATCCTCGCCGTGCACGCGCGGCGGCTGCCGCTCGGGGGCGACGTGGACCTCGGCGCGGTCGCGCGGCGCACGCCCGGCATGGCCGGCGCGGATCTCGCGAACATCGTGAACGAGGCCGCGCTCGCCGCGGCGCGCAGGAGCGGCACGGAGATCACGCAGGCCGACTTCGAGGACGCGCTCGACCGCGTGCAGCTCGGCCTGCGCCGCCGCGGCCTCATGATGACGCCCGGCGAGCGGCGCCGCGTCGCCGTGCACGAGGCGGGACACGCGCTCGTCGCGCTCGCCTTGCCCGAGGCCGATCCCGTGGAGCGGGTGTCGATCGTCGCGCGCGCCGTCTCGCTCGGCGTGACCATCCAGGTCCCGCGCGACGAGCGGCACGTGCTCACCGAGTCCGAGCTCGAAACGCGCGTGATGGTGCTGCTCGGCGGCCGGGCGGCCGAGGAGCTCTGCCATGGATCGCCGTCGACGGGCGCGCACGACGACCTCGGGCGGGCGACTGCGCTCATGCGGGAGATGATCACGCGCTTCGGCATGAGCCGTCGGCTCGGGCTCCCCGCGCTCACGCGGAACGTGGGCGCGCCGCTGCTCGGCGTGATGCAGGAGGAGCGGATGTGCAGCGACGAGACGGCGCGCGAGATCGACGAGGAGGTGCGCGACCGGCTCGCCGAGCTCTTCGGTCGCGCGAGGAGCTTGCTCGAAGGCCGGCGCGCGGGCCTTCAGGCGGCGGCGGACGCGCTCGTCGCCCGCGAGACCTTGACGGGGTCCGAGCTCGCGCGCATCGCGGACGAGGCGAACGCGCGCGAGCGACCGGGCGCGGCCTGAGCGCGGAGGGCCTGGAGCAGCCCGACGACGCCGAGGGCGAGGAGCGGGTATCCGGCCAGGAAAAAGGCCGAATCGCCGACGAGGAACCCGACGAGCAGCATCATCAGCACGATGCACACGCCCGCTTGCGCTTGGTCGCGGTAGGACAGGCGCGGATCGACGGCCGCGAGGCCGACGGCGACGACGCTCGCCGCGACGGAGCCGATGGAGCCGGCGATCATGACGCCGAGCCCGCCGCGGCCGATGATCACGGCGCCGAGGCCGACCGCCGTGAAGACGCCCGCGAGGACGAGATCCTTTCGGGGCGAACCCTGCGTGGCCTGCCCTTCCCGCGCCGATTCCATGCGCTCCATGAACGTCCCCACGGTGCACCTCGCGTGCCCGCCCGGACCCAGCGGGAAAACATGGGGCCACGACCTCGCGCGCCGCGCGAGAATCGCGAAAAACTCACGCTAGGGAAGGCGCGCGGATTGCGTGTCACGCGCACCGTTTGCGTTTCGAATACGGCGAGAGGACATGATATCGTTACGCAACGAAAGCACGTTCGAGGAGCTTGCAATGTCGATGTCCGATCATGTCGCGAAGAACAAGGCGTACTGGAACCGTATCGCCGCTGAATACCAGCAGCAGCACGCCGATCAGCTCGGCATCGTGGAGCCGACGTGGGGCGTGTGGGGCATCCCGGAGCGCGAGCTCGGGCTCCTGGGCGACGTCGCGGGCAAGGACGTGCTCGAATTCGGCTGCGGCGCCGCGCAGTGGTCGGTCGCGCTCGCGCGGCGCGGGGCGCGCATGACGGGGCTCGACCTGTCCGACGAGCAGCTCCGCCACGCGCGCGCGCTCGTCGAGCGGGAGGGCGTCTCCGTGACGCTCGTGCAGGGCAGCGCCGAGGCGGTGCCCCTGCCGGACGCGAGCTTCGACCTCGTGTTCTGCGATCACGGGGCGATGACGTTCGCCGACCCGCACAAAACCGTCCCGGAAGCGGCGCGGCTCCTGCGTCCGGGCGGGATGTTCATCTTCAACATGGCGACGCCGCTGCTCTACCTCGCCATCGACAAGGCCACGGATCTGGTGGGGCCCGCGCTCGTGAACGATTACTTCGGCATGAAGGCGTGGGAGGAGGACGACGGCTCGACGTCGTTCCAGCTCCCGTACGGCGAGTGGATCCGGCTCTTTCGGCGCGCGGGGTTCGTGGTCGAGGACCTCGTCGAGATCCGTCCGCCGGCGGACGCCAAGACGACCTACGAAGGGTATGTCCCGCTCGAATGGGCGCGGAAGTATCCAGCAGAGCACGTCTGGAAGGTGCGACGCGAGCCTGGGCGTTGAAACGCCATCGCGCCGACACTTCACCAGCCATTCGCCGTTTCACCAGATAGGGCTCGTCGACGCGTTGACGCCGGGGAAACGCCCGATATCCGCTTTACAAGCGATGTCGGCGCGTGCGATGGAGGAAGATGACCATGGAGAATCCCACGGGTCGACGCAGCTTTTTGCTCGTCCGGGCGCGCTCCTGGATTTGCGCGTTGCCCGCGTCGTCGGTCATCGAGACGATGCGCCCGCTGGCGATCGACCCCCTCGCGCACGCGCCGCGCTTCGTCGCGGGCCTCTCCGTGGTCCGCGGCGAGATCGTGCCCGTCGTATCGCTCTCGGCCGTCCTCGGGGAAGGCGGCGAGCGGGCGGAGGCACGGCGGCTCGTGCTGGTGCGCGCGGGAGAGCGGCGAATGGCGCTGCTCGTGGAAGACGTGGTGGGCATCGAGGAGCTCGACGAGGCGCGCCTCGATACGCTGCCGCCGCTGCTCGGCGAGGCGCTGCCCGCGGAGGTCGAGCGCCTGGGCGTGCTGGATGGGCGGGCGCTCGCGGTGCTCGACGCCGCCCGCCTGCTCCCGGCGGCCGTGTTCGCCTCGCTCCCGAGCGCCGATTCCCTTGTCACCGCCTTGCCACCGCCGCCGCGATGAACGCCCCGCGTGACGCCAAGGGGATCGAGGACCTCATCGAGGCCCGCTTCGGCCTCGCGCCCTCGGGCTTTCAGCGCGACCGCATCGAGATGATCCTCGGCGAAAAACCGGCGCGCAGCGGCGGGCCGATCCCGCTCGAACGCCTGGTCGAGGCGGTGACGGTCGGCGAGACCTATTTCTTTCGCGAGCCGATGCAAATCGACGCGCTCGTGCGGCGGGTGCTGCCCGAGCGCGCGCTCGCGGGGGCGCGCGGGCGCAAGCTCCGGATTCTCTCGGCGGGCTGCTCCTCCGGCGAGGAGCCTTATACGATGGCCATCGCGACCGACCTGGCCACGCCGGAGCTCTCGTCGCTCCTGTCGATCACGGGGCTCGACGTGAACGGGGCCGCCATCGAAAAGGCCCGGCGGGCGCGGTATTCGTCCTGGGCCTTGCGCGGGGCCTCGCAGCCGATCCGCGATCGGTTTTTCAAGAAAGACGGCGAGGCGTTCGTGCTCGATCCGCGCATCCAGAGCCGCGTCGTCTTCGAGGAGGGCAACCTGCTCGAAGTGCTCGCGCGCTTGCCGGAGGCCACGTACGACGTCGTATTTTGCCGCAACGTGCTCATCTATTTCTCGGAGCGCGCGCTCCGCCGGGCGCTCGCAGGGTTTGCCCGGGCGCTCCTCCCGGGCGGCTATCTCTTCCTCGGTCACAGCGAGTCGCTGCGCGGGATCTCCGACGAATTCGAACTCGTCCACGAGAACGACGCATTTTATTACCGCGCGAAGAGCCCGAACGTATCCCCGGCTGCGACGACGATCGCGCCGCCCGCGCCCCGGTTGCTGCCCGAGCCTCCGATCCGCGCGCCCTTGCCCACGCCCGCGGAAGGGGCGTTCTCGTGGGCGGAGGAAATCCAGCGCGCGTCAACGCGGATCGCCCGGATCGCAGAGACGCGGGAGGTCGGGGGCGCGGCGGCGGGCGCGCCAAAGGCGCCGGCGGCGGAGGGGCCTTCGGCGCTCGCGCGCGTGCTCGATCTGCTCGAAGCGGAGCGGCATGACGACGCGCTCGTCGTGGTGACGGCCGCGGGCCCGGACGCGCCACCGGAGCTCGAGCTCTGCCGGGCGGCCATTTACGGGGAAAAAGGGCGATTGCGGGACGCGGAGCGCACGCTCGGCGCCCTGCTCGCGCGGGGGCAATGCGAGACGGGCGCGCATTACCTGCTCGGGCTCCTGCGCGAGAACGAGCGCGACATCGAGCGGGCGGCGTGGCATTACCGCGAGGCGAAGCGGCGGGATCCTCATTTCTCGCTGCCACGCCTGCGGCTCGGCATGGTGCTCCGGCGCGAGGGGCACGGCGCGAGCGCGCGCGTCGAGCTCGAACAAGCGCTCGTGTTGCTCGAACGCGAGGATCGCGCGAGGATCGTGATGTTCGGTGGGGGGTTTCGAAGGGAAGTGTTGCTGGAGCTGTGCAAGGCCCAGCTCGACGCGCTGGGCGTCCCGAAACGGGATTCGACGCGCGCGTGATCAGCATCGAGGAAGGAGGCGGGGCTCGTGGGTAAGTCATGGACGGTCGGACAGCAAATCGCAGCGGGGTTTTTGCTCCCGCTCCTCATCCTGGTCACGCTCGGCACGTTTTCGTACCGGAGCACGCAGCGGCTCCTCGCGACGACCGAGGCCGTCACGCACGCGCACGAAGAATTGACCGGTTTGTCGGGTTTCCTCTCGGCGCTCGACGAGACCGAGACGGGCAAACGAGGCTTCGTGATCACGGGCCGCGAGGATTTCTTGCAGCCCTATTACACGGGGAAAAAAGGCGTCGGCACCGAGCTCCGGCAGCTCGAAGAGCTTTTCCGTGACGACGCGGACCAAAATGAGCGCGTCAAACACCTCCGGCCCCTCGTGGAGGAGCGCCTGCGCGAGATCGACGAGACGATCGACGCGCGGAAGAGCCTCGGGTTCGACGCGGCGCTGAAGCTCGTGCTCGAAGGCAATGGCCCGAAGGTGATGGAGCAGATCCGGCGGATCGTGGCCGAGATGAAGACCCACGAGCAAAAGCTCCTCCACGAGCGGAGCACCGAGGCGAAGCAGGCCGCCGCGTGGCTGAGCCAGATCCTGATCTTCGGCACGCTCGCGGCCGTGCTGATCGTGGCGGGCGTGGCGATGTTCGTGACCCGCGGCCTCGGGGCGCGGATCGGCGCGGCCGTGCAGCACATCCGGAGCGCGGCGGCGGAGCTCGAAGCGGCCGCGACCCAGCAGGTCCGGGGCGCCAAAGGCCAGGTCTCCGCGGCGACCGAGGTGAGCACGACCGTGCGCGAGCTCGTCACGACCTCGCGTCAAATCTCGGAGAGCGCGCAGCGGGTCACGCAGGTCGCGAGCGAGACGGCGCTGGCCGCGAAGGGCGGCAACCAGACCGTCGAGGGCGCGCAGGACGCGATCGACACGGTGCGGCAGCAGGTCGATCAGATCGTCGCGCACATGCTCGATCTGGGGCGCAAATCCCAGGAGATCGGCGGGATCCTCGACATCGTCTCGGAGCTCAGCGAACAGACGAACATCCTCGCGATCAACGCGACGATCGAGGCCGTCGGCGCGGGCGAGTCGGGGCGGCGGTTCGGGGTCGTGGCGGGCGAGATCCGCAAGCTCGCGGATCGCGTGGGCGGTTCGGCGAAGGAGATCCGCCGGCTCATCGAGGAGATCCGGGCCGCGGCGAACACGACCGTGATGGCCACCGAGGACGGCGCGAAGGCCGTGGAGGCCGGGACGCGCCGGTTCGGCGAGGTGGCGCAGAACTTCCGGCGGATCGTCGAGTACGTGGGGTCGACCGCCGAGGCGTCGCGCGAAATCGAGCTCAGCACGAAACAACAAACGAGCGCGATGGAGCAGGTGGCCTCCGCCATTGCGGACGTCGCGCAGACCGCGCGCGAAAGCGAGGCCGGTTCGTCGCAGACATTGAACACCGCATCGCAGCTCTCGGGGTTGTCCGGGGACCTCGTGCGTCTCATCCGACAACGACAAGAGGAGCAGGCGGCGTGATCCGGGGGCGAACGTCCCTACGACATGGGATTGGCGCCCACCGGTCGCTCCCATTGGAGCCGTCGAAACGAACGAGCGAGCCCGCGGCGAAGGAGAAAAGCAAAAAACGAGCGGGGATGTGCGGTGGCGAGGGATTGTACGGGCCCGAGGGCCCGTGGTACCTTCGTGAATCCATTTTACGGGTCGAGGGGGCGCGATGAGCGTTCGGTCGCAAGAACGGGACAAGCCGGGCGATGGGGCGCCGCTTCCCGAAGGCGCCATTGCAGCGGTGCGACACGTGGCGGAGCTGCGCCACGCATTCGACGCCTCGTTCGCCGCGCCGCCCCGCCACGCCGAGCAGTCTGGCGAGCTCGTCCTCGCCATTCGAGCGGGCGGCCAGGGCTACGCGATCCGGCTGTCCGACATCGACGGCGTCCACGAGTGCCGCAGGGTGGTGCCCCTGCCCGGGAGCCCGCCGGGCCTGCTCGGGATCACGGGGATCCGCGGGCGGCTCTTCGCCGTGCACGCGCTCGGGTCGCTGCTCGGCCTGCCGATGTGGACCGAAACGCCGCGCTGGCTCTTGATCGCGGGCGGCGACGAGCCCGTGGCCCTCGGCGTCGCGTCGATCGAAGCCTGCCTCGAAGTGAACCCGGCCGATCTCCTGCCCGCCCTTTCGACGAAGGACGGCGCGGGGCACATCCGCGAGATCGTCACGCTCGCCGGGCAAACACGCGGCGTCCTCGTCCTCGAATCGCTCGTCGCGCTCGCAAAGCAGCGGGCCGGAGAGCGCCGCGAGGAGGCGCCATGAGCGCGCCCCGGGAGAATCGGCGATGAATGAGCTCGAGGACTATTTCCGGGACGAGGCGAACGAAATCGTCGAAGGGCTCACGCGGGACCTGCTCGCGCTGGAGAAAAACCCGACCGATACGTCGATCCTCGCCCGCAGCCTGCGGCTCGCGCACACGCTGAAAGGCGCGGCGCGGGTGGTCCGGCAGACGCGCATCGGCGAGATGGCGCATACCATCGAGGACGCGCTCGCCCCGTTCCGCGACGGCGAGGAGACGATCACGAGCGATTACGTGAGCGACCTCCTGCGCATCCTCGAACGGATCCGCGAGGAGACCTCGAAGCTCGGGGCCAAGCCCGCGCCCGCCTCCCCGGCCGAGGGCAAGGGCGGGAGCAAACCCCCGTCCGCGCCGATCGACGATCGCCTGGAGACCGTACGCGTCGACATCGCCGACATGGACGCGCTGCTCGAAGGCCTGTCCGAGGCGTCCATCCAGATTGGCCCGCTGAACGGCGGCCTCGTCGCGCTGCAACACGCGCTGCGGCTCGCGAGCCTCTTGCGGGAGGAGCTCGAGCTCGGACAAGCCGTCGGGGAGCGCGGGCGCGGCACGCGGCTCGGGGCGACGATCGCCGAGATCACGCAGAGCCTCGTCCACGCCGAGCGGGACATCGGCGCGGGGCTCGGCCGGATCGAGCGCGAGCTCGGCGAGGTGCAGTCGCGCGCGGCGACGCTGCGGCTCCTGCCGGTGGGCGCGATCCTGGGCACGCTGGAGCTGACAGCGCGCGACACGGCCGATGCGCTCGGCAAGAGCGTGAACTTTTCGGCGCGCGGCGGCGACGTGCGGCTCGAAGGGCACGTGCTCTCGGCGGTGCGTGACGCGCTCCTGCACGTGATCCGCAACGCGGTGGATCACGGCATCGAGGCGATCGAGGATCGGATCGCCTCGGGCAAGCCGGAGGCGGGCCGCATCCACCTCGACATCGAGCGGCGCGGCCGGCGGGTGGCGTTCCGCTGCAGCGACGACGGGCGCGGGATCGACGTCGCGGCCGTGCGGCAAGCGGCCGTGCGTCGTGGCTTCGCCTCGGGCAACGAGGAGCTCGACGAGGAGGCCACGCTCGCCCTGGTGTTCCGCGCAGGGCTCACGACGGCCGCGGAGGTGACGGAGATCTCGGGGCGCGGCGTGGGGCTCGACGTCGTGCGCGAGGTGGCGAGCCGCCTGCGTGGATCGGTGCAGCTTGCGAGCAAGCTCGGCGAAGGCACGACGATCGAGATCGAGGTGCCGGTGTCGCTCTCTTCGATCCCGGTGCTGTCGGTGATGTTCGGCGGCTCGACGGCGCTCGTGCCGCTCGACGCCGTGCGCGGCACGCGGCGCGTGACCACGGCGGAGCGGCTGCAAGGGCCCGACGGAGAGCGGATCCTGTTCGGCGATCGTGCCGTCCCGTTCACGCCGCTCGGCGAGGTGCTCGCGCCCGAGGGCGAGGGGCATGCTCTGCCGCAGGCGTGCTCGGCGGTGATCGTGCAGTCGGGCGAGGCGTGGATCGCGCTCGGCGTGGATCGGCTGCTCGGCACGATGGAGGTTGTGTTGCGGCCGCTGCCGCCGGGCGCGGGATCACCGGCCGCCGTGGCGGGCGCGGCGTTCGACGCGCAGGGCGATCCGATGCTCGTGCTCGACCCGCCTGCGCTCGCGCGGACGGGCGCGCGCCAGGGGGGAACGGCGTCGACGAGCTCACGCGCCGCGCCGAAGCGGCTGCCGATCCTGGTCATCGACGACTCGCTCACGACGCGCATGCTGGAGCAGAGCATCCTCGAATCGGCTGGCTACGACGTGGACCTCTGCGCGTCGGCCGAGGAGGGCCTGCACAAGGCGAAGGCGCGCAGGTACGGCCTGTTCATCGTGGATGTCGAGATGCCAGGCATGAACGGCTTCGAGTTCACGGCGACGACACGCGCGGATCCGGCGCTCCGCGACGTGCCCGTCATCATCGTCACCTCGCTCGCCACCACGAAGGATCGCGAGAAGGGGACCGCAGCGGGCGCCTCGGCGTACATCGTGAAGGGGGAGTTCGACCAGAAGCACTTCGTCCGGAAGGTCGCCGAGCTTCTGGGGGCGGCCTCATGACCAAGACACGCGTGCTCGTCATCGAAGACTCGCTCACGGTGCGACGCCGGCTCGTCCAGGCGCTCCGGGCCGATCCCGCCTGCGAGGTGGTCGGCGAGGCCGAGGACGGCGCGCGGGGCATCGCGCTCTGCGAGTCGCTCCGTCCCGACGTCGTCACGCTGGATCTGATCCTGAAGAACGGCACCGGCGTCGAGGTCACGGAGCACATCATGGCGTTTTGCCCGACGCCGATCGTGATCGTGTCGGCCTCGTTCAACCGCCGCGACGTGATCAAGACCTACGACGCGCTGCGGGCCGGCGCGCTCGAGGTGATCGAGAAGCCGACGGGCGACGAGCCCGATGAGGACTGGTCGCGGCGCTTCGTCGAGACGGTGAAGCTCGCCGCGAAGATCCGGGTGATCACGCACCCGCGGGCCAAGCTGAAGTCGAACCCGGCCTTGCCGCCGGCCCCGCCGCCGAGCCCTTTGCGCGCGCGCACGCCCGAGCGTTCGCCCGAGCGGATCCCCGAGCGTTCGCCCGCGCGCATCCCCGCCGCGCCCTCGCCGACGTCGCTCGCCGAGACGGGCATGTCCCCCTCGATCATCGCGATCGGCGCCTCCACCGGCGGGCCGGGCGCGCTCGTGCAGATCCTGCGTGAGCTGCCCGAGACCTTCCCGCTCTCGGTGCTGCTCGTGATCCACATCGGTCAGCCCTTTGGTCGAGCGTTCGCCGATTGGCTCGACGGCATGGTGCCGCTCCCCGTCCTGGAGGCGAAGCACGGCGAGCCTCTGCCTCCGCCGGGCGCGGGGCGCATCTTGATGGCGCCGCCCGAGCGTCACCTCGTCGTGCGCGCGGGGCGGCTCTGGCTCGACGACGGCCCCGAGCGGCACTCGTGCAAGCCCTCGGTCGACGCCTTGTTCGAGTCGGTCGCCGCGGAGATCGGTCGGACGGCGATTGGCTGCCTGCTCACAGGGATGGGCAAGGACGGCGCGCTCGGCCTCCTGGCGATGAAGCGCGCCGGCTCGACGACGCTCGTCCAGGACGAGTCCACGTCGGTCGTCTTCGGCATGCCGCGGGAGGCGATCCGGCTCGGCGCCGCCAGCCGGATCCTCCCGGTCGGCGACTTCGGGCGCACCCTGCTCGCACTCGGTCGCCCGGTTCGAGGTGGAAACGTGTAAAAGGTAGTTTGGGGGAAATGGGGGATTCGATGAAACCACATGTCCTCGTGGTCGACGACAGCCTTACCGTTCGGATGGATCTACGCGGCGCCCTCGCGGCCGCGGGCTTCGCGGTCACCGCCTGCGAGTCCAAGCGCGAAGCGGAGAAGGCCCTCCGCGAGCGCGCCTTCTCCCTCGTCGTGCTCGACGTGATCCTGCCCGACGGGAGCGGCATCGAGCTGCTCGGCGCGATCCGCGCGAGCGCAGAGCTCGCTCGGCTTCCGGTCATCCTTCTCTCGACCGAGGCCGAGGTGCGCGACCGCGTGAAAGGGTTGACCACGGGCGCCGACGAGTACGTGGGCAAACCCTACGACATCACCTACCTGGTCCGCCGCGCGCGCGCGCTCTGCGAGCGGACGAGCGGCGAGGAGACCGGACCCGTCGCCGCTGCGCGCCGCATCCTCGCCGTCGACGACAGCCCCACGTTCCTCACGCAGCTCGCGTGCAAGCTGCGCGAAGACGGCCACGACGTCGTGCTCGCGCGCTCCGGCGTCGAGGCGCTCGAGCTGCTCGCGGTGCAGTCGGTCGACTGCGTGGTGCTCGACCTCGTGATGCCCGACGTCGACGGCATCGAGACGTTGCGCAGGCTCCGGCGTTTGCCCGGCCGCGAGTCCACGCCGACGGTCATGCTCACGGCGAGCGAGGATCCGACCGTCGCGCGGCGCGCCACGGACGCGGGCGCCTCCGAGTTCGTCCACAAGAGCGTGGACCTCGATGCGGTGCGCGCGAAGATCCGGAGCCTCCTGCGCAACCGTCGCGCCGCGCAGACCACGACACCCCCTGCGCGCGCGTCGAGCGTCGAACGATCGCCTCCATCGCGCCCGAACGGCCCGGTCTCGGAGAGCCCCCTGCTCCTGCGCGTCGTCGCGGCGATGGGGCTCGCGCCCATGCTCGCGCGCAGCGTGCTCACGAAGGCTTGTGCGCGCGCCGGCGTCGACACGGGCGTGCTCGGCGTCGAGGGCTTGAAGCGTGCTCTGCCGGCCCTCCGCGACGCGCTTCAGATGTTCTACCCGGCCGAGGAGGCGCAGCGCCGCGCGCAGATGATCGCGGCGTTGATCACGCCCGCGGATCATCCGGAGGCGTGAGCTACGCCGGGTAGGTTCGTTCAAACCCGAACCCGCAGCTCGACGCCTGTGATGTCCTCGCGGAGCATCTCGCGCATCGGATCCTCATCTCGGTGGCTCATCACCAGCGCGACGATGCCCTCTTGCTCCAGCCGAACGAGCGCCGGAGCGATCTCGCGCGCGTACGAAAGTCGGCAGAGACGATCGCGCAAACGCTCCGTCGAGATCCTTCCCTGTCCGTCCGGCACCATTCGCGAGAGTACGAACTGCACCAGGAAATCCGCGTGGGCCTCCGCTCCCTCCCGCCTCATCTGAAGCGCGCGATACGCCACGTCGATCGCGGCGCGCTGATACACCGGAGGCGCCAGCAACAGGGACAGCAACATGTGCTCCCCCTGCTCTTGCTCCGGCACCACGCCCACGGAGAGGCGTGTCGCGGAGTTCGAACGGATCGGCGGCAAGGGCGGGAGTTGCGGGGAGAGGCGGACGGTTCCGAAGAACGCAGACTCCATCGCGTCCACAAATCGGCCCGCACCCGCCTTGAAGCGTTCCCATAGCGAACGGCGAGGACGCACCATCCCCATCTGCGCACGAGCCGCAGGGAGAGATGGCCGCGTGGGGTCGGCAGCGGCGACCGGTGTGCTCGCCCAAGCAGGTGCCATGCCGGCGCGGCCGACCACGCGCGACGATCGCTTCCATCCCTGCGATGCACAGTCGTCTTGGTTGCCCGTCTCGTTAGGCTCTGGTCGTTCTCGCACGTCGAGCATCACCTTCTCCTCGTAGGCCGATGCGTAAAAAACCTCTCCCCTCCCGGACCGAGCACGATGCCCTGACGCACTGCTTGGCCTGACGAAAAGCCACTCGATCCGGGAGGGGGAGGCGGGGGCGTTGCCCAGACGCGACGCCCCCAGCGAACCCACGTGCACGAAGTGCGCGTGGGGGTTCCTTCGCGTACGTGGGTTCGCTGCGAGCGTCGCGCAGGCAGTTCGCAATCCCGACGGCGCCGCGTTGCGCAGCCCGATCGGTACTGCACCCGAGGCGCGCGAATCCGTCGCGCATCGTGACGATGAGCAAAATTTTTCGGCTCCGGGAATCGGCGCGCCCTGCGCTCTACGGATGGAGGCTCTGGAGCTCTCGACAGAAGACGCTGTTGGGGCCGGCCAGGCGGCACGCCTCGGCGGCGCTCTTCTTGTCGCCTTGCTCGTGGGCGGTCACGGCGGCGCGTCCGAGCGACCGAGGCCCCGCGTTCTTGGGCACGTCCGGTGGACAGGGGGGCGTGCGTGGCGCCGGCGAGGACGGCGGGCACAGGGGCGGCGGCTCGGTCGTCGGGCTCGGCTGCATGGGGTCGGTCACGAGCGGGACCACACCACCGGGCCGGAGGTCGGGCATCACGAGCGCGAGGTGATTCGCCCACGACGCCTCTCTCTGCGACAGGAGATAGAGGAGAAGGGGAACGACGCCGGCCGCGGCAGCGAGGCGAAGAGCGAGCGGCCCCCACGCCACGCGCGAGGGCTCCGACGCCCTGCCCCCGGCGGGGGGGGACGTCCATACCGCGGGCTGCTCGCTCGGCGCGGCGTCTTCCATCTCGGTCCCGCCGGACCTCTCCATGAAGAACGGCAGCACCGCCGCCCGCCGAGCGTCTTCGACGCCTGCGCGCTGGAGCGCCTCGCGCGTCTTCTTGTTGACCCGTCGCAGAGCCGCATCGACGGCGTCCGCCGTGCGGTTGAACGAGGCGGCGATTTCTCGGATCGAGAGTTCGTCGAAGAATCGCGCCGCGACCATCTCGCGCTCCTGGGTGGGCAGGGAAGCGAGGATGTGGTGGAGGAGCAAATCCTTTTCGTGATTCGAGGCTTCACGCTCGGGGGTCGACGGGGCGACGTCCTCTTCACGGAGGAGCGGCGCGGCCTCCTCGCGCACGCGGGCGCGCTTGTGGTGCACATGTGCGACCGTGCGCATCTGGTAATGCACCCAGCCGCCGATTTCCTTGGTCGGATCGTAGTCCTGCCGGTTCTTCCAGCAGCGGAGGAGCGACTCCTGCACGAGGTCCGGGACGTCGGCCGCGAGGAACCGGCGGGAGAGCCAATGTTGCAGCTTGGTCCGCTGGGACTCCAGCGCCCTTGCGAATTCGCGGTCGTTCATGGGGCCTCCGTCAAACCATACAGCAGAGCGTGCGGGGACCTTCGAGCGCGACGTCTCCCTCGGGCGCGCCGCAGGCGCCGGGCGTGCAAGTGCGTTCGTCCTCGAATCTTTCGTGGACGACGAACCGCTCCGTGTAGCCCTCGGACGGGCAATCGTGTTCGCCCCCTGCGTACACGCATTGTCGAAAGCCCCCGGGCGGCGCCGGCGCGCAGTGCTCGTCGGGCTCGCATCGTCCGAAGGCGCTGCCCTCGCACACGCGCGCCATGCGACGAAAGGATGGCTTCGGCGGAGCGGGCGGCGCGGTGGCGAACGAGGGACCGCGCGAACAAGCACCACACGACTTCGGCGGAACGACGAGGTCCGTGTACCAGACGAATTGCTCGACGGGGGCGTTGTCCGGGCAATCCGGCGCGCTGCCGTCATTCGGCCCGATCCAGACGAGGACGGGGTAGGAGGTGTCACCCGGGTGGAGGGGCACGCAATCCCCGTCGCAGGTGAAGTCGCAGGCGCTGGCGTTGCTGCTGCTCTTGCCGCCGTCTCCGCCCCCGCCGTCGGTGCCGGCGTCGGGGGAGCTGCCGCCTTCACCACCGCCCCCATCCAGCGGGACAACGGTGATCATGCCTTCGCTGCACCCTGCGAAACCGCCAAGAATCAAGGCTATCAACGATATTCCTACCCATCGCATGCCGATCACTGCCTTGCCCATGTTCACTTCCTCTCGCTCAAAAAATCAACGTTCAGAGCTACTCCAAAGGTGAGCCGCAATAGCGGCGACCGCCAATAAGGCACGGTCTCCGGAGCTACCGTTCGCGGGTCTAACGCTATGGCGACGCTGCGAAGCTGCATGGTTGCATCGCCGTAACCGACCAACGTAAACCGATCCGACAAGCGCAGCCGACCATTCACACGCGCGCCAAACCCTACGGAGAATGCATCCGATCCGGTTACGGCGAACGAGGGGTTGGTTTCGACTTGTAGTTGGCTCACGCTCAGGACACCGCATCCATCCACATGCGGCAAAGCGAGGCACGGAAGCAGTGAGCCCGTCCATGCCGTGGTCCGCCCTATGAGCTTGCTGTCTCCCACGGACGATCCCGGTGTGATGACACCGCGGACCTCTCCCGCGAACGCGAAACGAGCCCAGCGAACTCCGAGCATACCGCTCCCGCCGACGGCCACGCCGGGCAACCCATACGGTGCGATTGCCGGCCCCAGCGCCGCCTCCACTTGGAAGGGCATCTTCTCCTCGGCCACCGGCGCCGGCTGCGCCCACCTCGGCGCCGTCCCTTCCCACGGCGTCAGCGGCGCCTCCGAGGGCTCCCCCGCCATCGCGTCCAGGAACGCCGCCGGCATGCCCATCCGCACCTCGGGCCGCTCCACCTCGAACGTCGGCGGCGCCAGGAGCCACGGCGGCGGCTCTTCCCCCTGCCACCCGCCCGGGCCAAACCGGATCCGGATCAGGGTCGCCGCATCATAAAGGAGCTCCCGGCAGTCCTGGCTCGTGATCACCCGCCGCCAGTCCCCGTCTCCCGTCGGGTTTGGCGCGGAAAGCTCGGCGTCGATCCTCCTGCCGTTCGTCCGTGTCTCGATGCGCAGCGTGGCCGCCGCGTCGTCACGGACGAGCAGATATCCGAACTCTCCCGCGAGGATCAGGCCAAACTCGCCCGCGTTCGGACACCCGCGCCCGGGGAGGTTGGCCTGGTAATCCAGGCGGAACGCAATCTGCGGCGGGGGTTCGGCGGCGGCGCGGCCCGCGAGCGACAGCGCCGTGCATGCGGCGGCGACGGCAACAACCCGGTTGAACATGACGAACCCCATGTTGCCGGAGTTTTACCGGGACCGCAAGGGGAGTTCGTCCAGGGAGCCGACGCGGAACCACCGCCGCCCGTCTGGGCTCGAACGACGGCGGCTCCGCGTCAGCTTCCGGGGCGAGGTCTGTCTTGGGGAGCCACGGATGTCAAGCTCCTGGGCAAACTTTCGGTTCCGGGACGAACACGAGGTGGAGGAGCACTTGCCGCACGGGGAGCGTCATTCCGTCTGCGGCTTCGCCCGCGCCTTGCGACGCGCCTCTCGACGCTCGTGGCGCTCGCGAATGGGACGGACGAGTTCCTCGATCTCCGCTTGGATCATTTGTTCCATGCGCCGTCGAAACGCGAGGCCATAACCTCGGTCCGTGTCCATGGGAAAACCCGTGTCATTCTCCTCGAGCCCCTGCAACGCCCATCGAAGCGGGATCCCGCTCTGATCGAGCGTGCAGCGAATGCCCCGCAGTGCGTTCTGGAGCGCCGCCATCGAATCGTCACCATCACCCAAATGAATCGAATCGTCGTCCCCCAGCCCCAGGATCGTGAAGGGGCATTTCCACACTCTTTTGCGAGAGAGCAGTTCGGGATCACTCATACAAACCAGGACGATGCTCCCGACGGCATCACGTCGCACGAGATGGCGCTCGGCGATCCAGCGTATGTATTTGGATCGGGAGGTGGGTTCGAACGGAGCAGGCATGTCCACGTCCCGAACCTGTGGTTCTTTTCGCGCCTTCGCCCGCGCCTTGCGGCGAGCCTCGCGGCGCTCCTGCTCCACGCGCGAGCGCGTGGAGTCGGGGAGCTTCGCCTCTTCATCGAGGATCATTCGTTCGATACGGTGTCGAAACGCGAGGCCATAACCCGTGTTTGTGTCCATGGAAAAACCCGTGTCGTCTCCAGCATCATCATCCAGTCCCTCCCATCGGAGCGGAACGCCGAGCCGCTCGAGCGTCCCATAAATGCCCCTCAAAGCATTCTGGATGGCGCCTATCGAGTCGACGCTGTGACCAAAATGGATCGATTCGTCACCCAATCCCCAAATCCTGAAGGGACATCTCCACTCCTCGGCGGCAGGGGGCCATTCCGGATAACCGACGCGCACCACGACGAGGCCGCCGACGGCGTCACGTCGCGCGAGGCGGCGCTCGGCCATCCAGAGGGTTTGTTCTGCTTCCGAGGTGGTGTTGCAAGGCATGGACACCATCATCTCCCGAACTTGTTAAAGCACCAGTTCCGCTTCTCTTCTTCGCTCATCTCCGCTTTGCTCCAACAACCCTCTCGGTCCCTGCGATTAGGGAAGTCATTGCACAGATTCTTCCACATCATCCCGCCGGCCGCGGCGGCGTCGAGGCAGCGATTCAAGTTCGGCTTGGGCCGCCGCCTCCGAGCCGCCTCCATGAGGTCCTCATGCTTGCCAATCTCCACCGACGCGGCGATCACGACGACGATGGGGGCCGCCTCGATGATGAGGTCGGCGAGGGCGACCGCCACGGCCACGAGCGCGGGGTGGCCGACGAGCCCACGCTCGGCCGGCGCCTGCCCGTTCGCAGGCGCGGACGTTTCGGACACGCGCAACCTGCGCAACCCGAGCAGCTCCTCCGACACCGTCATCCCTCGCAGCGCAATCCGCATGCAGGTCGCGAGCCCGGGATGGGGCACACCTTTTCCCTTGACATCCACGACGCCGCCCTCCTCGTCGACCTTCACCGTCGCGTCGAACGTGTAGTACCCCCCTCCGAGCTCGCCACCGAGCTCGTCGACACACGCCCGCAGCCGCTCCGCGGTGGCGGCAGGGACACGCGGGCGGTCGTCCGCGGGATAGCGGAGCGTGGCCGAGGCGCAGCCGGGCGGCACGAGCGCCGCCGTCGCGCAACCGAGGAGCCCAAACGAGACGAGGGTTCGTACGCGCGGAGAGCCCATCGCCTAGAGGCGATCAGAGCCCTTGCACTCTGTCAACGAGGTGCGTGTCCCCCCTCACGGAGCGTCGCGCCCCGGTGCGTTCCCTCCGACGTCGAGCTTGCAGCCATCGACCCGTGTTTTCCCGGCGTTTCCCGCGCCGACATGCCGCAAATCGTCCCGCGACGCGTCGCCCTGCCATTTCGGACGTTCGAACGGCCCGACACACCGCTTGCCCTCCCGCTTCGCCCGATCACTCCGCATACGCGCTGCTTTGCCGAGTGTCGTTGCGCGTCTGAACCGGCACGTCGACATTTCACCGCCTCCTCATGCGCGCCGGGGCCGCTTCGTTCCCTGCTTGGAATGTCGCCTCGAACGCCGTGCGCGGCCCCGCGCGCGCTCGCGCCACGACTTCCGTCGTCCCGAGCGCCCACGCAAGCGCTCGCGCCGCCATTCCACGCGCCCGCGGCACGCCCGTCGACGTTGCGACCTCACGTCCGGCGCCCGAACCGCCCCTGCGACGCGTTGCAACGCCGCTTCAGCCGGCTCGAACGCCCCCGCAAACCGTCGCCGAGGCGTTCGAGCCCTCCCGCGCAGAGGACGGCGGCGTCGCCGGGCGGTCTCTGCCCTTGACGCCCAGGATGTGCGCTCTCTAGCATCCGCCACCATGGTTGGAATCAAGACCCTCCCCGAAACAGCGACCACGACGACCGGCGAGACCCATTTCCGCTTCATGGCGTCCCGCGTCCGGCGCAACCCCCACACGCTGGCGTTCGTCGCCGAGGTGGATGCATTCGAGCCGCGCATCGAGGCCGCCATCGCCGAGGAGAGGAACCTGCTCGCAGCCGAGGCCTCCGCCGCCGCGGCCGTCCAGTTCGCGGATCACGACCTCGATGATTCGGTCGATTTCGTCTGGGCCAACGTGGAAAAGGGCTCGCTCCTCGCGCAGCGGCTCTTCGGGGATCTGCGGCCCAGCGAATTGAAGCGCCCCACGCTCGGCGGGCAGCTCGATATCATGAAGACCTGGCCCGAAGCCCTGGTGGAAGCCGACAAAGCCGTGCTGAAGGACCACGCCCCCGTGGTCGCCGCGCGCGCGCAGGCCGGCGCAATGGCCGCGGAGGAGAAGAAGAGCGCAACGCAAAAGCTCGTCGATTTCCGCGCGATCGGCACCCGCGTGAAGCTGAATCAGGATCACAACGGATTGCGGAAGTCCCTCCACGGGAAGCTCGGCGAGGTCCAGCACGCGCACAAGCTCGGCGCCGGATGGGCAGAGTCGTTCTTCCTGCAAGAGTCCGCCGAAGAGCTGACGTTGCCCCAGCTCGACAAGAAGATTGGCGCGGCCACGGCGGAGCTCGACGCTCTGACGAAGCAGCGGGAAGCGCTCGTCGCGCAGGAGGCGAGGCTCGCCGCCCAGCGGGCGCAGGCCGAGAAACGAGAAAAGAAGGCGAAGCTCGACGCGCTCCAGAAGCTCAAGGCCGACCTAGCGGCGCAAGAGGCGTCCCTGCTCTCCGAGCTCGCCGAAGGCGACGCGACGACGAAGTCGTAGCCACCATACGGCTTGACAATCGGCTCCGTTTCCGCCTCCGCTTCTTCGCTCGCCGTCGTCACGCGCGAGCGCGCGCCACGTCGCCCGCGTCGACGCCTCGACACCCCGGGCCTTTTGCTACGCTCCCGGTCATGACGGGTGCTCCCGACACAAGGCAGCTCTTCGAACGCATCCTCTCCCTCATCGAGGCGATGGAGGAGAACCAGCGGCAGAAGGTCCTCTCCCTGGCGCGGCGCCTCTTGCCGGGGCTCACGCCGGAGGACATCCGCAATCCTCATGATTTCCCGGACCTCGACGACCCCGACTGGCACTTCGAGGACGGGCAACTGACGGGAATTCAGTCGGTGCGGTTTGCGCTGCGGGCGCTCTCGGGTGAAGTTCTGTCTCATGGCGACCAAGGCGCGAGCCGGGCGGACGAGCACCAAGAAGACGCAGAAGAAGCCGAGCAAACAGGCGGCTGATAGCCCCTTCTTCCGCCCGTTCGCGAAGCTCGCGTCGAAGGGACGCAAGGGGAAAACAGAGAAGGGCGCGAAGGCCGAGAAGCCCGAAAAATCTGCGTCCTCGACCAAGTCCGAAGGCGGGACGAAGAAGCAGCCGTCGCAACGTGTACCTGTACAGTCGACGGACGAGCCGGCGGAGCCGCAGAAGCAGCCGAGCGACGCCGAGACGTTCGCGATGTACATGGCGGGCGTGCGGACGCTCGAGGATCGCAAGGCGCGCGTCCCTCGCTCATCGACGCCGATCGAGCCGAAATCCAGGGCTCCGCGCGAGGTGAAGGACCACGATGCCGACGCGCGTCACATGCTGCACTCCCTCGTCGCCGAGGGCGTCCGCTTCGAAGTCACCGACGACGGCGAGCGCATCGAGGGGCGGCGCATCGACGTGGATCCGCGCGAGGTGCGCCGCCTTCGACGCGGTGCGTATACGGTCGATGGTCGGCTCGATTTGCATGGCATGAACGCGGGCGAAGCGCGTCGTGAGGTGGAGAAGTTCGTGCGCAAGCGCCGGACGGACGGAGATCGTGTCGTGGCTCTGATCCACGGTCGGGGGAACCACTCGCCGCGGGGCATCGGCGTGCTGCGGGGCGAGATCGCAGCCTGGTTGAGCCAGGGTCCGGCCGCCCACCATGTGGCCGCGTTCGCGTCCGCGCCCGAGGAGGAGGGCGGCACCGGAGTCGTACTCGCGCTCTTGGCACGATGACGGGATCGGGCTACTTCCTCTCTCGCACTCCCCCTCGCTGCGGACGTCAGACGCGGGGGTTAGGGCAACGAAGGAAGCTCAGAACGACGATTCTCCGAAGGAGCGCGTGATGGTCGACAAGCTGAAGAAGATCTGGATGGAAGGCGAGTTCGTCGACTGGGACGACGCCAAGGTGCACATCCTGACGCACTCCTTGCACTACGGGCTCGGCGCCTTCGAAGGGATCCGCGCCTATCGCAGGGCCGACGGCGGCACCTACGTGTTCCGCCTGAAGGAGCACATCGATCGCCTCTTCGACACGTGCAGGCTGCTCGCGATCCAGCCGCGGTTCACGCGGCAGCAGGTGGCCGACGCGACGGTGGAGACCCTGCGCCAGAACGACATGCAGGAGGGCTACATCCGCCCCCTCGTGTACCTCGGCGAGGGGCCGATGGGCGTGTACGCGCACGACAACCCCGTGCGCACCACGATCGTCGCGTGGCACTGGGGCGCGTACCTCGGCAAGGGAGCGACCGAGGCCGGCATCCGCGCGAAGATCAGCGCGTTCGCCCGGCACCACATCAACGTGGGTCTGCCCAAGGCGAAGATGATGGGGCAGTACACGAACAGCTCGCTCGCCAAGCGCGAGGCGCGCATCGCCGGCTACAACGAGGCGATCCTGCTCGATCCGAACGGCTACGTCAGCGAGGGCTCGGGCGAGAACATCTTCATCGTGCGTCGCGGCCGGCTCATCACGCCGCCGCTCTCGGCCTCGATCCTCGAGGGCATCACGCGCGACACGATCCTCACGCTCGCCCGCGAGGAGGGCATCCCCGCGGCGGAGGAGATGATCACGCGTGATCAGCTCTACCTCGCCGACGAGGCGTTCTTCACGGGCACCGCCGCCGAGGTCACGCCGATCCGCGAGGTCGACGATCGCGCGATCGGCGAGGGCCAGGTCGGCGCGATCACGCGCAGGCTCCAGCAGCGCTTCTTCGGCATCGTGCGGGGCGAGGACAACTCGCACCCCGAGTGGCTCACGCGCGTCTGACCGTGCGCGCGCCCCTCGCGCTCGCCCTCGCGCTCGCCTGCGGATGCGGCAGCGCGCCTTCGCCCCCCGCGACAAACCCGCCGCGCCCGCTCCCCTCCGCGGGGAGCGCGGCGCCCCGGGCCACGCCGGATCCCCTCGCCGCGGCCTCGTCCTTCACGACGTTCACCTCCGCGCGCTTCGACCTCTCGTTGCCGCTGCCCGACGGCGCGGCCTTCCGCGTCGACGATCGGACCGAGCGGTGGCTCGTGGCGCGGCACGACACGACGAGCTCGCTCCTGCTCGTGCGCACGTGGCGCGAGGACGAGGTCGGCAACCGCGCGCGATGCGAGGCGCGCGCGCGCACCTGGCGGGACCTACCTTCCCGCGACGGAGCCCGCCTCGTCTCGGCCTCGCGCCTCGCCGTGCCCCCGGATCACGACACCCTCGCCGAGGTCTTCCTCGGCCCACGCGCCACGAACGGCGGGCCCACGGACGGCTTCGTGCTCGCGTTCGGCGGCTGGGCCAAGCGGTGCTTCGCGTACGTCTTCGCCACGCGCGGGGCGAGCGAGCGCGTCGTGATGGAGCGGCTCGCGGTCATGATGGACGGCTCGCTCCGGCGCATGCACTTCCAGAGCGAGCTCGCGCCCACGCGTCCCGCCCGGGAGCGGGGGTCGACACGCGGCGACCCTTAGAGCGTCCCCCTCGGGACTAAAGCCCCGCGAACGTCTGGCAAAACTTGCTCGTCTTGGCCTCGTCCTCCACGAGGATCCACGTCCCCTGCGAGGCCTCTCCGTTCGGCGTCGCGCCGAGCATCTCGGGGAGGACCAGACAGACCACCTCGTAACGACCCTCGATCGTCCCCACCGGGAACGCGTCGTCCGCCGTCTCGAACTGCCCGTTGAGCTTGCCGTACGACGTGCGCAGAGAGAGCGTGCCCGGACCGATGATGCTCGCGCCGCTCTGCGACAGGTACGCGAGCGTCCCTCCGCTGTACCCCTCGGAGAGCGCCACCGAGAAGCTCCGTTCGAGCAGCGTCTCCGTGCTGATGTCGAACGCGATGCTGAGCCCGTAGCCGCGGCGATCGGCCGTCGAGAGCGTCACCGACGCCATCGCGGGAGGGCCGTTCGGCAGCGGCGCCCGGATCTCGATGCTCCCTGGATCCCCGCGGAAGACACGCCCGTCGGATGTCCGGATCGTGAGGTCGTCGTCCACGGACGTCGTCCGGAATGCGAACAGATCACTCACGTCACCCACCGAGCAAGCCGTGGTGCTCATGGCGGCGGCGGACGCGGCGCATACGCGCAGTAAGAAAAGGTTTTTCTCGTCCTTCATCGACGTATCCTCTGGCTTCAGCACCCGCAGTCGAGCACCTGGACGGTGAGCGGGTTGTGAATGACGTTGTCGCTCTCCGAGCTCTCCACGACCGCGTTGCCCGCGTCGACCTGGTGGTAGAGCCAGTACAAACCCTTCGGCGTGCCGCACGGCACCGTGGTCGTCACGCTCGGATGGACCTGCTTCTCCGCGTTGACCGTCGCGCCGAACCACGTCCCGAGCGTGATCCCTGCCCACGCGTGCGCGGTCGGGCTCGTCGCGAGGAAGAAGCGCTGGTCCGATGCCACGCTCTTCGTCCCCGTGTTGGCCGTGGTGAAGTGAAACGAGAACGTCTCGCCGCGGCAGCGCTGGATCGTCTTCCACGGCGCCGTGCTGCGGATGTTGCCGCTCGTCAGGCGCTGCGCGGAGGCCATCAGGTTCGTCTCGCCGGTCGTCGACGGGTACAAGAAGCGCCCGCCGGCCGCGTCGTCGGGCATGGGCTGCGCGAACATCGCGCTCGGCCCGCCGCCGAGCGGCACGGGCGGCGAAGGCCGCATGACCGTGAAGTCGAGCATGTGGTTGTCGGCTCCGCCCGGGGTCGAGATCGAGAGCCCGTGCGCATGACCAAGCTCGTGAAGGAACGTGGATCGGCCTGTCCGCGTCGGGCTGTACGGGCACGCGCCCGAGGCGAACGCCTCGTCGGGGTTGTCGAAGCTCTGCGTCGCCAGGTTCGCGAGCAGCACGTTCACCTCGTCGATCCGATCGCAGCTCCGCACGACCACCGTCGTCCCGAGCGAGCCGTCGATGCTCGACGCCTCGACGAGCGCCACGTCGTTCCAGCCGTCGTCGAGGTCGACCCAGCAGTGGTTCGTGGACCAGGATCCGTAGTGGTAGACGGCGTCCTGCATGCCGCCGACGCCGCGCCACTGCCCAACCGCCGCGGCGTAGGCCTTCGCCTGGCTCGATCCCGAGGGGATGCTGCACAGGTTCTGCACGAGCCCGAACGGCGACTTCCAGCGGACGTTCTTGCCCTCGCACGTGAGGTAACGAAACGCCTCGGCGCGGTGCGTGAGCGTCATGCACGCGACGAGCACGCACATCACGACGATCGAGAGAGGCACGCGCATCACGGCGCACCTCCGGCCTCGCACACGGCGAGCTCCTTCGTCGACGTGTCCGCGAGGCCCACGGGCGGGTCGAAGCACGCGAGCAGGCCCTCGGTGCTCGCGGGGCTCTCCGTGGGCGTGGGCGCGCGCCACGTCGTCACGCGCCGCCACGGCCCGGCCGACATCGGCGCGGGCGAGAACGACCCGTGGGGCCACGCGCCCGTCGCGCGGGCGAAGACGCGCAGCGCCTCGGCGAGCTCCGCGGCGTCGAGCGCGCGCTCCATGTCGGCCTCCGTGATCCACGTGGAGAGCCGCGGCGGCGACGCGCCATCCACGGCGCCGCTCGGCTGCACCCAGAGCTGTGGCCCGGTGAGGATCTCGGTCGCGCCCACGCCCGTGACGAGCCGCCCGTAGGCGTCCACGAGCGCGCGCGTCTTCCCCAAGGTGTCGAGGCGGAAGACGTGGCCGAACGCGATCGGCGACAGCGTCCACTCGGTGTTGCGCAGGAGCAGGACGTACCGCTTGCCCGCGACGAGCTCGGGCACGTGGGTCGCGACGATCTCGCGACCGTCGGGCAGGTACCCGCCGAAGGATCGGATCTCGACGGAGTTCGGCGCCGAGGCACCGAGCGAGCCCAGGTGAACGGACAGGTTCGTCAGGGTCGCGACGGTCCGCGGGCCTTCGACCTCGTCGAAATGGAAGCTCACGTCCTCGACGTCGCCTTCGATCACGGCGGCGGTTTGTCGCAGCACGGCGGCGAGCGTGTCCGCGGGCGAGGGCAGCGGAGCGGCGTGGGCGCTCTCGGCCCCGAGCGAGGCACAAACGATCACGGAAGCGATGAAACTCGGACGGACGGATCGCATCGGATCTCCTCCGGCGGATGGGTCTTTCTCGACGCGGCGACGCGGCCATCCTCGCGCGCGGCGTCGTCGCCGCGCCCTTGTTTGCCTGCGTGGCGGCGCGGCCGGGCCGGGACGAACGTGGTCCCGACGAACACGAACGATCTGGCGCATCGGGAAGAAACGGCCATCGGGCTGTCGGGGCCGTGGGTTCGAGGAACTTCCCGTCTTCGTCAGGGAAACGATGTACACGCCCTCGATCGGCGTGATCCCGCGGGGGATCTCGGGTCCGCCCGGTTTGTCGTTCTGGAGCTTGGTTTGTCTGTCGCGACGACGCCGGTTTGTCCTTCGCGCGTGCGGTATGCGATCAGGATCACGGCTCGGGAGCCGACCGGAACCGTCGCGCAGGGGGCTCTCCGGTCCTCCGAAGAAAGAATCCCTACATGGAACGCCCAGGGTCCGGCATCTGCCTGGGACTCCGGGCGGAATGGACTTTCGCGGGAGGGACGACCTCGCTACGGTGCACAAAAGCTCGTCCCAGGGACGTATTTTCTCCTGGGATGCACCGGGGAGATCGTCATGAACGTGCGCATCCTTGCTGCCTCCACGCTCGCCGCGGCGCTCGCTGTGAGCGGCTGCGGATATTCCGAGGAAGAGTGGCAGGCGCAGCTCGACAAGTACAACAAGCTCCTGGCCGACAAGAACGCGAACGACCAGGCCGCGGCGGCCGCGCAGAAGAGGCTCGCCGAGGAGCTCGCGGGAGAGCAGGCGAAGGTCGCTGAGCTGACGAAGAAGCTCTCGGACGCCGGCGTCGACATCAGCAAGCTGAACGAGAGCTTGCAGGCGTCGGCGACGAAGGTGTCGGCGCTGAGCTCGACCTTGGAGGAGCGCGAGAAGGCGCTCGCCGAGTACAAGGCGCGCGCCAAGCAGCTCGAGCAGATCAAGGCGCGGTTCGAGATGCTGCGCAAGAAGCTCGACGAGCTCACGAAGCTCGGCCTCGCGGTGAACATCCGCAAGAACCGCATGGTCATCTCGCTCCCGGGCGACGTGCTCTTCGACTCGGGCCGCGAGACGCTGAAGAAAGAGGGTCAGGAGATCCTGACGAAGGTGGCGGGCATCATCAAGAACGACGCCTCGCTGCTCGGCCGCGACTACCAGGTCGCTGGGCACACGGACAACAAGCCCCTCGCGGGCGGCGTCTTCCGCGACAACTGGGGCCTCTCGCTCATGCGCGCGCGCGAGGTGCTGATGTACCTCGTGAGCGACAAGGGCGGCAACATGCCGACCGCGAAGTGGAGCGCCGCCGGCTTCGGCGACACGGACCCGATCGCCACGAACGACACGGACGAGGGCCGGCAGAAGAACCGCCGCTGCGACGTCATCGTGGTGCCGAGCGTCGAGGAGATGCTCGACCTCAAGGCGATCACGACGCAGTAGCCCGCGCCGCGCTCCGCCCCCCCATTCTCCCGCCTCAGCAGCCGCCGTCGTCGTACCAGGGATTCTGGCTCTGGATCAGGCTGCACTGATCGAAGCACGTCCCGCCGGCGCACCCCTTCGCCTTCGCCCCGTTCACCGAACACGAAATGGGCATGCCCCAGCAAACGCCCGTGGCCATGGGCGAACAGGCGTTCGCCGTCTCCACCTTGCGATTGCATTGACGCCCGGCCGGGCAGGGCATCTGCGGATCACAGGCCATGGCTTCCGCGGCGGGGCACGTGCCCGCCGATTTCACGCTCGACCCGAACACCTCCGCGATCTCCGCATTCCAGTACGTCACGCCGTCGCAGCCGCACACGAGGGCCGGCGTCTGCGATTGTAGCCCCGGCGGCGGCTTCGGCGCGCACACCCCCGCCCCGCACCCCGGCGCATTGCAATAAAGACCCGGATCACACCCGCCGACGCCCCCGTTGCACAGCGCGCCGACCCCATTGCCGCCCCCTGCGCCGCCGCCGCCGCCGCTGCCGCTCGCGCTCCCGCCGCTGCCGCTGCCGCTGCTGCTCACGCTGCCGCCGCCGCTGCCGCCCCCGATTCCGCCTCCGCCGCCGCCGCCGCCCCCGATTCCGCCTCCGCCTCCGCCTCCGCTGCCGCCCCCGATTCCGCCCGCGCCCCCGGACGCACCCGTCCCCGCGCCGGACGCCCCGCTCCCCGTGGCCCCCTCGCCCTCGTCGCTGCACCCCGAAACGGTCGGCGACAGGCCGGCTGCAAACATCACCGAAATCAGGATCGATTGCGCTCGCATACCGGCATCTTACACCGGATCTCCCCGCGACGTGGCCTCGCTGCTATGTTCCTCCCGTGACCCACGCCTCCGCCCCGCGCTCGCACGCCGCCCCCCTCGCGCCGGGACCTCGCGGCGCGCCGCTCCTCGGCAACCTCCCCGATCTTCGCCGCGACCGCATCCGCATCTTCCTCGACGCCGCCGATACCTACGGCGACGTCGTCCGTTTTCAATTCGGCCCCGGCCCAAAGCGCACCGGCCACCTCTTTCGCCACCCCGACCACATCAAGCACGTCTTCATCGACGCCGCGGATCGTTTTACCAAACAAACCCCCGGCGTCCGCGAGGTCCGCGCGCTGCTCGGCGACGGCTTGCTCACGAGCGAAGGCGCCCTCTGGCGCCGGCAACGCCGGATTGCCCAGCCGGCCTTTCACAAGCAACGCATCGCCGCCTTCGCCGACGTCATGGTCCGCGCCGCCGACGAGCTCGTCGACGGATGGATGCGAAGGCCCCGCCCCGACGCGCCCGTCGACGTCGTCAGCGAGATGATGCGCCTCGCCCTGCGGATCGTCACGGAGACCTTGCTCGGGACCGACGTCCCCATCGACGCCGCCGCGACCGCGCACGCGCTCGACCTCATCCTCGCGGACACGCGCAAAGGCGTCACGCGGATCCTCAAGATCCCCCGCCACGTGCCCACGCCGGACAACCGGCGGTTTCAGGAGGCGGTCGCCGTCCTCGACCGCGAGGTCCTGCGCATCATCGAGCACCGCCGCAAGGCGCCCGAGGGCGGGACGGACCTCGTCTCCGTGCTCATGGCCGCGCGAGACCCCGAGACGGGCGAAGGAATGACCGATCGCCAGCTCCGGGACGAGGTCATGACCATGTTCGCCGCCGGCCACGAGACCACGGCGAACGCGCTCACCTGGACGTTTTACCTGCTCTCCACGCATCCCGACGTCCGGCGCCGCGCCCGCGCCGAGGTCCTCACGGGGACGGGCGGCCGCCTCCCGACGTTCGCGGACCTCGGCGCGCTCGACCTCGTCGGCCGTGTGTTTCAGGAATCGATGCGCCTTTATCCGCCGGCCTGGATGATCACCCGCCGCGCGGCCGAGGACGACGTCATCGGGGGATATTTGATCCCCAAGGATTCGCTCGTCTTCCTCGCCCCCTACGTCACGCACCGCCACCCGGCGTACTGGGAGAACCCCGAGGGCTTCGATCCCGATCGTTTCGCCGGCGGCGCGCTCGCGCGGATGCCTCGTTTTGCTTATTTTCCGTTCGGCGGCGGCGCGCGCCAGTGCATCGGCTCGAGCTTCGCCATGGTCGAGGGGACGCTCGTGCTCGCCACGATCCTGCGCCGCGTCCGCCTCGACCTCGTCCCCGGACAGACCATCACGCCCGAGCCGGGAATCACGCTCCGGCCCCGGGGCAGCATTCTCATGCGCGTCGTCCCCGAGCCGCCCCCGACCTGAATGACGGCGACTACGCCTTCTCCGCGCCCGCCGCCTTCTTCGAGGCGAGGTGCGTCCGGAGCGCGCCGATGAAGGGCGGGAGCACCGAAATCAGGATGATCAGGTAAACGACCCGCTCGATGTCCTTCGCGCCGAGCACCTTGCCGAGGAAGTAGCCGAGGAAGGTCATCGACACGACCCAGCCGATGCCGCCGAACACGTTGAACATGAGGAAGCGGCGATAACTCATCTTGCCGATGCCGGCGACGACGGGGGCGAACGTGCGGGCGAACGGCATGAAGCGGGCGAGCACGATCGTCTTGCCGCCGTGCTTCTCGTAGAACTTCTGCGTGGCCACGAGGTAGTCACGCCGGAAAAACAGGCTTTGCTCCCGGTTGAAGAGCTTCGGACCCGCTTTGTACCCGATCGAGTAGCCCACCGTATCCCCCACGATCGCCATGACGCAGAGCACGGCGTTCATGAGCAGGAGGTTCGAGAACGTGGAGAGCTGGAACGGGTTGATCAGATTCGCGTTGACGAGCACGCCCGCCGTCACGAGCAGGGAGTCGCCGGGGAGGAAGAATCCCACGAGCAGCCCGGTCTCGGCGAAGATGATGGCCATGAGCACCGGGTAGCCGCCCCAGGTGAGGAGGTCCTCGAGGTGGCGCAGCTTGGAGAAGAACTCGCGTAGAAGGTCCACGGCCGACCGACTAGCGCACCTTCGAGTTTTTGTCGACGTTCTGCGCCACTCCCAGCGCACCTCGCGCCGCACGCGCACCACGTCCATCCCGTGCGCGCGCCCCTCCGGCACCTGGGAAAGCCAGCGATGCCGCAGCCGCCGATCACGAACGCCAAGAGGGTCGGAATGGACGCCGGCTTTTCGCCGCGCCACGCCGAGTGCAAGTTCTCCGGCCTGTCCGCGGAGCCTCGACGTCCAGCGCACGCCGAATGGCCTCCGCTGCTTTTCGCGACTGACGAGTTGGCCGTGGTGTGCAGGGTCGGGTGCTGCCTCCCTACACGGACGGACATCAGTCCCCTCCGTATCGGTCGGGCGTGAGGGTCCGTGCCGGTCATGTGCGGGATCACGCTCGCTCCCTGTATCCGTCCGGATCGGACGCCGCAGAGCCTCCAAAGCGTCGACCCCGCGATTCACGCGGAAATGTGCTTGGAACGGGGGACGGCAGGGGCCTTGCATTGGGGTGTGGCAGCGTGAACGAAGCCGGCCGAGGCGCGCTCGCCCGGTCTCGGAACGCGGAACGAAGTGGAGGAGGAACCCATGCTCAAGCACATCGCAGCCGCCGCTCTCGTCTCGACCTTCGCTCTCGGGGCCACGGCTTTCGCGGAGACGGGGGCTGGTCAGAGCGCGGGGCTCAAGCAGCTCTCGTGGCAGCAACTCCAGTCGGCCTGTCAAAACCCGGCGGCATTCCAAAGCCAGCGCCAGCCGAACGCCATCCGGCTGACCTGCGAGGATAACCGGCTCGTCTGGGAGGCCGAGCAGAGCGACTCCGTGGAAATGGATAACTCGCGCCGGATCACGGCGTCTCTGAGCTCGGACAAGTATTACGTCATCCGGCAGGATCAAGCGGCGTCGATCGGCGTGTCGCAGACGATGTGCCCGCGTTTCAAGGAGGTTCAGGTCACCCACACGCAGAGCTTCTCGCTCTCGTGCCAGGAGATTCAGAGCTTCCAGGGCAACATGAACGAGTTCTGCCAGGGTCGGCTCGACGCCGCGATCAAGGGCAACCAGCAGCTCGCCACGCGCGCCCCGACGGGTCGCGTGTACGACATGTGCGCGGCGCCCGCGCTCGTGAACGAGCCTCCGAAGGCCCCGTCGCCGCCCGCCGTTCCGGCGCAGAATGGCGGCAAGGCGGCGCCGGGCGGCGCGCAGCCGGGCCAGAATCCGGCCATCGGCGTGCGTCCGACCATCGGCGGGCAGCTCCCGGCGCTCCCGGGCCTCATCGGCCGCAAGTCGCGCTGATCATGTCGCGCTGAGGTGAAAGGAGCGCGCTCGTCAGGCGGCCGGGCCGCGTGGCTCGGCCGCCTGGCCTTTTCCAAAAATCCCCTGAGCATTCCGGGACAAACATCCAAGGAGACGGCTCATGGCGATTCGTATCGTGACGACCTCCACCCTCCTCATGATCGGCCTCGTAGGCGCCGGTTGCAGCATCGGCGGCACCACGGCCACCGGCGGCGGACCCGATTGCGAGCAGGGGGAGGATTGCCCGGACAACACCGGCGGACATGGAGGTGACGGCGGAAGCGGCGGCAGAGGGGGAGCTGGCGGCACCGGCGGCACCGGCGGCGGAAGCTCGGCGACGGGGCAGCCGCTCTACTGGGTCGAGGAGGGAGAACGCAAGGCGGAAGCAACCCAAAAACCCTGGTCGTCCTGGTGGTACCCGCTCTGGGAGGACACGCTGTTCCAGGGGAAAAACGGCGAGGCTTCGACGCTCGAGAAGTACGACATCTGGGTGGAGAAAGAGGGCAATACGCGCACGTCGGCCGCGGCCTACGAGCGCAAGGAGCTCTACCAGCCGCGCGCGGCCTCGTGGTCGGGCCTCTGCGACGCGTGGGCCCTGGCGTCGATCCTGGAGCCCGAGCCGACGCGCTCGTTGACGCAAGGCGAGGTGACGTTCACGGTCGGGGACCTGAAGGCGCTCCTTCTGAAGACGTACGAAAAGGTCCCGCCGCTCACGCTCGTCGGCAGCCGATTCAATGGCGAATGGGACGACGTCTACGAGGACGTCCTGCCCCACGAGCTGCACCGGGTCCTCGAGACCGAGCTCATCGGCCGGAAGCGCGCCTTCATCATCGACGAGGACGCGGGCCCCGAGGTGTGGAACGAGCCGGCGTGGAAGACCATCACGCGGGTCGAGAGAGATGCAAACGACAAGGGCGTGGCGCACGTCCGCACGTGGCTCTTCCTCGTGAGCCCACACGTCGACGATCGCAATTTCGTGGGCATGCTCGAGGACTCTCGCGAGTACACCTACGACCTCAAGGGCAAGTGGCAGGGCAATCGATTCGGCGTGTCGTCGAGCGCCTGGACCGATCGGTCGCAATGGGATCACCCCGATTACGCGATCATCGTGCCCGACCGCGTCCCGCGCGGCAGCCACAACCCGCAGATCCGGAGCGAGTTCGTCGACCGCATCCGCGGCCGGTGAATCGCGGGCGCCGGGGGGCGAGGCCCGAACCTCGCTCCCCCGAAGGCCTCCTCCGTCCACGACGCGCCCTCGCGCCCGGGGGTCCGAATGCCCTTGCCAGGGCCTCAGGCTTCGGCCGATGATCGGCGCCATGTACGACGTCAAGATCGTGGGCGGCACCCTCGTCGACGGCACGGGCGCGCCGCGTCAGTCCGGCGATATCGGCATCAAGGACGGCAAGATCGTCGACGTCGGCGACTGCCCCGAGAGCGCCGCGCGCACGATCTCGGCCCAGGGCGCCCTGGTGATCCCGGGGTTTGTCGACATCCACACGCACTACGACGGGCAGATCTCGTGGGACGAGGAGCTCGCGCCCTCGTCGATCCACGGCGTCACGACCTGCGTCATGGGCAATTGCGGCGTCGGATTCGCGCCCGTGCGGCCGAGCGACCACGAAAAGCTCATCGAGCTGATGGAGGGCGTCGAGGACATCCCGGGCAGCGCGCTCGCCGAGGGCCTCACGTGGGGCTGGGAGAGCTTTCCGGAGTACATGGACGTCCTCGAAAAGAGGCGCCGCACGATCGATTTCATCTGCCAGGTCCCGCACGACGCCTTGCGCGTGTACGTGATGGGCGAGCGCGCCGTCGCCGAGGAGAGCGCGACCGAATCCGACGTCGAATCCATGCGCGCGCTCCTCCGGGAGGCGCTGCTCGCGGGCGCGGCCGGCTTCTCCACGGGCCGCACGGACAACCACAGGAGCGCGCAGGGCAAACCCACGCCCGCCTCCGAAGCCCGGGGCGACGAGCTCGCGGGCATCGCGCGCGCCTTCACCGGCCTCCCGCACGGCGTCGTCCAGGCCGTCAGCGATTTCGACATGTTCCGCGGCGAGGAGTCTTTCCCGGGCGAATTCGACCTGCTCGAACGGATGGCCGAGGTCTCCGGCCGGCCGCTCAGCGTCTCCACCATGCAACGCGACCACGCCCCGCGGCAATGGGAGCGCATCTTCGAGCGCGCCGAGCGCGCCGCCCGCGCCGGCATGGACATTCGTTGCCAGGTCGCGGCGCGGCCCATTGGCGTCCTGCTCGGCCTCACGGCCACGTTCCACCCGTTCATGGGATTCCCGAGCTACCGGGAAATCGCCTCCTTGCCGCTCGACGCGCGCGTCGCGCAGATGCGGGATCCGAGCTTCCGCGCCCGGCTCCTCTCCGAGAAAAGCGGGAAGGTCGCCGGCGACGGCAGCCCCTTGCCGCCGCTCGCGGACTTTTTCCTGGCAAACCCGCTCCTCGTGGCGATGCGCCTCTTCCGGCTCGGCGAAGCGCCGAACTACGAGCCGTCCGGGCTCACGAGCCTCGCGGGCGACGCGTCGCGCGGCGGATTGCCGCTCCTCTCGGTCATCTACGACGCGATGCTCGAACAGGACGGCCGCGCGCTCCTGTATTTCCCGCTCTACAACTACACCGAAATGAACCTCGACGTCGTGCGACGCATGCTCCTGCACCCGCTCTCGCTGCCGGGCCTCGGCGACGGCGGCGCGCACGTGGGCACCATTTGCGACGCGAGCTTCCCGACGTTCCTGCTCACGCACTGGGGCCGGGATCGGGCCGAGGGCAAGATCCCCGTGGAGCACCTCGTCAAAATGCAGACGCACGACACCGCGCGGTTCCTCGGCCTCGACGACCGCGGCACCTTGAAGCCGGGGCAACGAGCCGACATCAACATCGTCGATTTCGACAACCTGCGCCTCCGGTCCCCCTTCATGCAGCGCGACCTGCCGGCCGGGGGGCAGCGCCTCATGCAGCAGGCCGAAGGCTACGTGGCGACGCTCGTGGCCGGCGAGGTCATCGTGGAGAAGGGGCGATTCACGGGGGCGCGGCCGGGGCGGCTCGTGCGGATGGGAAAAGGCCGCGGCTGAGACGCCTCAAAACCGCTGTTTGCGCAGCGCGATGAGCCACTCCGAGAGCACGCGCGACGCCTCGTCCGACGGCGCCGCCGGCAGGACCGAGTGTTCGCGCGCCTCTTCGAGCAGGCGCATCGCCCGATCGAGGCACGCGCGAAACCGCTTCACGTCCCGCGACGAGAGCTTCGTCTTCTCGCCGGCCCGCTTCATGGTCACGAGCTCGCTCGCCTCCTCGAAGCCGTATTCGGGGAACAGCCGGGCCACGTCCGTCACCACCTCGCCCGCGCGAAGCAGGTGCGTCCCCGTGAGGGCCGTGCGCAGCACGTAGAGCACGCGCTTCGCTGTCGTCCCGCCCTCCTCCTCGGCCGCCTTGCGCTGGTTCTTGGCAAACCCCGCGTAATGCCGATACACGCGCCGCGAGAGCGCCCCGCGCACGAGCGGGCGCAGCCCTTCGAGCAGCGGGCTCGCCACGAGCGCGGGCGCGCCGAGGATCCGCTCCAGGTAATTGCCATTCCCCCCGAGGATCCCGGCGAGCACGGGGCCGACCTCGTTCGAGGTGTAATCGATCTCCACCCCCTCGATCACCTCCATGCGGTCCCGCGCGCCCGGCGCCGTGTCGAGGCCCACGAGCAGCGACGTCGGCACCACGTGCACCGCCTTCAGATCGAGATCACTGTCGGGCGAGGCGAACCCATACGCGTGCGCGCCGCTCAAAAGGACGACGATATGCTCGCGGGCCGCGCCCTCTTCCTCCAGGACGCCGCGGGCCACCTTCGCTTGCGCGTCGGGCAGCACGTCGAATTGCATCACGAGCTCGATCGCCTCTCGGCCCTTCTCGTTCGTCATTGCTCCCTCATTCATCCCAGCGCGCCTCCGGTGCGGGCGCCGCGTCCTTGCCAAAAGGCCCTTCCCTGCCCTCGAAAAACCTCCGCGCGGCCTCTTCGCGGACCCTCCGCAGCGCGGCCTCGGCCCGCCGCACGTCCGCGCGCCGCGGCAACTTGCTCTCCCGCCGCGCCGCTTCGAGCTCCGGCGTGAGCGACTCCGCCAGCGTGATCACCTCCGCGAGTGGCACGCGCCCTTTCTTGATGTCGAGCAGCACGGGCCGAAGCTCGTCGCGCACGCAAAGCTCGGGCTCACCCGTCCGGAGCCATCGAATCGACAGATCGATGAGGCGCACCAGGTTGTAGGCATTCTTCGGCCGGAGCTCGCGCGGCGAAGGCAGGAGCGTGCTCTCGCCCGCGCGCGCATATGCGGCGAGCGCCGTCCACTCGCGCCCTTCGAGCAAGCCCTGATCGGCCATCGATCGGTAAAGCTGCTTCAGGTATTCGCGCGCGCGCAAAAGCGCGTCCTCGGGCGTCGGCGCCACGATCTGCGTCTCCTTTGCGAGCCGCGCCGCCGTTTCGTCGAGCCCGAGCGTCGGCTCTTCGCGCAGCCAGCCGAGCACGATCGCGCGATGCTCGGCGAGGCGCGTGTCGTGCGACAAACGCGAGAGCTGCGAGAGCGCGTATCGCCCGAAGCTCGCGTGGATCTCCACCGAGACGAACGCGTCGCGCGCCTCGACGAGCCAGCGGCCCATCGGATCCTTCTCGCTCGCCGGCTGCGACGCGGCCGCGAACAGCATCTCCAGCGTGTTCGGATCGGCCCGCAGCGCCTGCCGGATCGCCTTTCCCATCTCCCAGTACGTGCGGCTCCCGTCCTCGGACACGAGGTCCTGGGGCGGCTCGACGAGCCCGGTCGTGAACGGGAACGGCAAGACGAACACGCCGCGCCGATCCTCGTCCGAGGTCTCGTCCGACAACCCCCACGTCCGCGAGCCGACGACCGCGTCGACCACCACACAAGGCAGCAGCGCCGACCACGCGTCCTCGCGCCGCCGCGCGTACCGCACCTGGCCGACCTTGCGCGGCACGAGCTCCTCGCGTGAATACCGCACCGTCCCCACGCCGACGACAAGGACGTCGAAGAATCCCTCTCCAGATCCGACCACACGCCCGAGCGCGCCTTGCGGGACCAGGCGCTCGCCGAGCGTCCGATCCACGCGGGTCGTCACCTCCGTCCCATGCGGGAGCGGGACGGCGAGGGGATCGACGTCCCCCATGCCGGAGAGCCTTCGCGACATGGGGGCGAGCTTATCGCTGCCCTCGCGCGCGAGCCACACGAATGCGGCGCGCGGACCGCCGCGCCCGTCGTGGGGCTGACGTGCTCTCGCGAGCGCGGAGGGGGCCCTTTGGCGCCGCAGGATGGGGGGCGCACGGCGCGTTCGGGGGCCTCGGGCGCCGCAGGATGGGGGGCGCACGGCGCGTTCGGGGGCCTCGGGTGCCGCAGGATGGGAGACGGGCTCGCGGAGGGGGACGTGCGGCGCCGCAGGGGGGCGTTGCCGGGGTGGAATCGGCGACCTGCGGCGTCGTCGATCGGGCGCGGGGGAGCGCGGGGGGCCGTCTGGGGCGCCGCAGGGGGCAGGACGCGCCCGGGCATCAGGGGTTCACGGCGCCGCAGGTCGGGGGACGGGCGGCCGGGAGCCGGGTTGCGGCGGGGCAGGAGGCGAAACGCGGGGAGCGACCGCGATCCAGCGGGGCCGAGCTTCTCCCTGCCCTCGCGCGTGGGCCCCACGCATGCGGCGCGCGACCGCGAGCGCGACGAGCGCCGCGAACCCGCCCCAGGCCACACGTGTGCCCTCGTTCCTCCCCGCGACCTCGCAGCCGCAGCCCCGCGCCCCGCCCGGCGGAACGGCGCCGCGCACGGCCGACGTCGCCTCGTTCTTCGCGGGCGTGACGCCTTCGAGGGGGCCCCACGCGCCGGACACGATGAAGCTCGCCCAGTAGTACGGGTGGCTATGGTCCGGCCGCCCGAGCAAAGCGAGCTGCGACTCTCGCATCGCTTCGGCGCGCCCTTTTCCTTCGCGGAAGAGCTTTTGGTAATACGTCGTCATGAGGTCGCGCGTCGCCTCGTCGTCGACTTGCCACAGGCTCATCACCTGCGTCTCGGATCCCGCGAGCACGAGCGCGCGGCGCAACCCCCGCACGCCTTCGCTCCCGGCCCGCTCGCCGAGGCCCGTCTCGCACGCGCTCAGCACCACGAGCTCCGTGCCCGTGAGATCGAGCGACGAGGCCTCGTACGCCGTGAGGATCCCGTCGTCTGCCTGCCCTTTGCGCACGTTCGCGCCGGCGAGCGCAATGCCCGAGAGAAACATCGGGTGCGGCACCGGCAGCTTGCGCCCGTCCACCTCCGACGCGACCTGCGGCAGGCTCTCGGGCGGCACTTCGAGCTCGAGCCCGCGCGCCTTCCCCTGCCCTGCTTTCCCGTCGCTGCCCAGGAAAAACCCGTGCGTCGCGACGTGCAGGATGCGCGGCGAAGAGGCCTGCTTCAGCGCCGTCTCCGTGGCGACGCGTTCGAGCCGCACCGACGGGTCGGGCAGGAGGCGTCGAAGGGCATCCGCCTCCTCCGCGGTGCCCGGGAGCGGCGAGAATTTCACCCGTGCAATCGTGGGCAACGAGCCTTTGGGCGCGTCCGGCAGCGCCGTCGCCCCCGCCTCGCCGGGCGCATCGTAATCGGGGTTCGCCACGAGCAGCGGCGCAGAGCGCCGCGCCCCGCCCCCCGCGCCGAGCCGGAGCAGATCACGCCCGGTCGAGAGGTAGGTGAACGAATACTTGGTGATCAGAAACTTGTTTTCCCGATCGATGAGCGCGCCGAACGGAACCAGCGCGAGCGCCGCGTCGGGCGAGATCAAGACGTGCTTCACCGGGCCGAGCTCCGCGCCGACCTGCCCGAAGAGGACGTCGTGCAGCAACGCGAGCTGCGTCCCGGTCTCGTGGGGCCGCGCGCTCGGATCTTGCAGACCCTTGCGGATGATATCGACCTTCCGGTCGATCTCGAAGGCATCGACGCTCATCTGATGGTGCCAGACCCTGCCGTCCGGCCAGAGCACGTAGACCATGTATTTCGGTCGGCCGAGCCTCTCGCTCGCTGCGCTGTAGAAATGCGTGCTGCGCGGCTGGTACCGGACGAACTCCATCAGCACCGCGTCCTTCGGGATACGGGCGGCGACGGCCTCGATCGTCACCTTCGCCCGGCCGCGACGATAACCCGCGCTGCGCTCGGCGATCCGAGCCTCGATCACGTCCGCCTCCGCGCGGAGCCGATCCGTCTCGGCGTTGTGCTCGGCCACGGTCATTCCGCGCGGCCCCCGCGTCATGGCGGCTGCATACGCGCCGCGCACCCGGGCGAGCTCGTCGAGCAAGGTGCGGTCCTCGGGGCTCATGCGTTCGCGCAGCGCGCCCACGTGTGCGGCCGACGCTTCGAGCACGCGCGCCTTGTTGCGCAGCACTGCGCCGAGGGCGATCCGCATGACCTCCGGCCGGCCCCTGCCATCGCCCCCGTATTCGAACGAGACGACACGATCCATGAGCGTCTCGAGGCGCGTCGCGTAGAGCGTCTTGTCCTCTTCCGTACCGCCGACGAGCGCGCTCTCCAGCCATTGCTCCTCGATATCGAGCGCCTTCTCGTAGAGCCCCGCGGCCTGCTTCCAGTCGCTCCGCGCCCAGAGGAGCGCCCAGTCGCTGTAGACCGTGGCGAGATCGGGGTGCCGGGGCCCGAGCGTCCGCGTGAGGATCGCCTCGGCGTTCCGATAATGCTCCGCGGCGAGGTCCTTCTGGTTCGACCCCGTCAGGAACACCGCGATGTTGTGGTGCAGCCGGCCCACGTCGGGGTGGTTCGTCCCGTGCACGCGCGCGGCGAGCGGCAAGGCGCGGTTGAATTGGTCGGCGGCCTTGTCGTAGCGGCCCATGCCGCGATAGAGCGCGCCGAGGCTGCCAAGGTCATTCAAGAGCGAACGTTCGGGGCCGGCCTTCTCGTGAATCGTGATGGCCCGAAGAAACACCTTCTCGGCCTGGGGGAGCCTCCCGGTCGCCATGTAAAGCCCGGCGAGATTCGCGAGCACCGTCCCGAGGGCCGATTCGCGCGCCGCGCCGCCCTTCTCTTCGAGGGCGACGGCGCGCTCGTAGAGCTTCTCGGCGCCCTTCGAATCGCCCTTTTTCTTGAGCATGGTGCCGAGGTTGCCGAGGGCCGTGGCGAGCAAGTCGTCCGAGCCCTTCGACGCCTCCAGGATCTCGACCGCGCGGCGCAACAAACTCTCCGCCTTCGGGGCATCGCCCGTCGCGAGGTACATTCCGCCGAGATCGGAGAGCGCCGAGCCCGTCTTCGCGTGCTCCTTTCCGTACTTCTGCTCGCGGAGCGCGACGAGCCTCTGCGCCGCCGCGAGCGCCTCGCCATACTTTCCCGCGGCATAAAGCGCCTCGACGTCCTTTTCGATCCCCTCGTCGTCGAGCCTCGCCGCGGCGGGCTTCGCGGGGGCGTCTGCGCGCGCGTCCGCTCCCGAGAGCGTGCCGAGGGCGAGGGCGAGAGCGAAAGCGACGTTCGCGAGGCGGCGCATCATGGAGGTTCTACCATCGCTCGCCGGGCGCGTGGTAGCCTCCCGCGCCATGCGTCGGTTCGAGTTCGTGGAAGGGTCCTCGAAGAAGTTCTGGCAGATCGAGCGAGATGGCTCGCAGCTCTCGATCCAGTGGGGCAAAATCGGCACCGCGGGTCAAAGCCAGGTCAAGGATTTTCCGAGCGATCCGAAGGCCCAGGCCGAGCACGACAAGCTCGTCGCCGAGAAGACCAAAAAGGGCTACGTCGAGGTCGCGGCCCCGGACGCATCGGCGGCGCCGGCCCCGGCCCCCAAAAAGGCCGCTGCGCCCGCGCCTGCGCCTGCGCCCGCCGTGTCGAGCGCGACGGAGGCCCCGGCCCCGAAAGCGGCGAGCGCCCCAAAGGCCTCCGCGGACGAACCTGCGCAGGCGCCTCTGCCCGCGGCGCCTGTCGTCGTCGACGTCCCTCGGCTCGAGGACATTCGCCCGAACCTGCACATCGCGCATCGCAAAGGGGCCCTCCGCCCCACGGCCGAGGAGCTCGCGGCCGATCCCTGGCAGGCCGTGCGGACGGCGTGGGCCACCTGGGCGCCGCATTGCCCCTGGGATCAGATGGCGATCCCCGCCGAGCTCGCGCCGGCCGTTCGCGAGGCGCGCGCCTGGCTCGAAGGCAAGGGCCCGACGCCGGTCTCGCCGCTCGCCGCCGCCGTGCTCGACGCATTTCTCGACATGCCTTCCGGCACGCCCGCGTATCCCTTCCTCCGCGCGCTCGCCGAACCCTCGATCACGAAAGACGGTCCGAGGTGGCTCATCGACGCGACCCTCGAGAGGGTGCGCGTCCGGATCGAACCTTACCCGTATCAAATCCGCAACAAGGAGGCGAAAGAGTTCAGCGGGTTCGTCCTGCACCCGGAGACCTCGGGGCGCTACGAGCTCGATGCGAATGGTATCTCGAAGTTCGCGGTGTATACCCAAAACCTCCCCGACGACACCTACGCCGCCCTCGTCACCGCCATCACGACGCGCTGGCCCACGCTCTCGTACTGGCAAAAGCGCCTCGCGCTCTCGTTGATCCCCGACCACACGCCGCTCGCGGACGCGCTCGGCGAGGACTGGCTCGCGTGTGATGGGCACGTCGAGGGGTACGTCCGGCCCTCGTGGGACAAGGACGGCATCAAGCCGGAGTTCCATTTCGCGTACGCGCGCCCGATGCTCGTCAAGCTCGCGAAAAAGGCCGTCGGGATGTCGTTCTCCGGCGGATACTTCGGCGGGCATCTCTGGACGATCTTCGACCTTTGCGGCGCGGACGTGGTCCCGGTTTGCCGGATCCATTGCGACAGCGCCAATTATGCGAACATCATCGTCGAAGGGCTCCACGTCGCGGGGCATGTCCGCGGGCCCGAGACCGCCTCGCTCATGGTCTCGCAGCTCGCGCAGAAGCGCGAAATCGCCCAGGTCGCCGAGGCGTGGCTCGCGAAAAACCCCGCGCTCGCCGTCCCCCCGCTCGCCGATGCGATCGCCGCGGCCTCGACGCTCGGGGATCGGGCCGCGCCGGTGTTCCTCGGGATCGACCGCGCGCACCCGGGCCTCGCCGACAAGGTCGATCTTCGTCCCGCCGCGCGCACGGCCGTGCAGAAGCTCCGCGAAAAGATGGCCTCGCGGCCCGAGGCCTCCCCGGACGAATTGCCCCGCGTCCTCGCCCATCCGCCCTGGCTCTCGGACCGGAGGGCCGCCGCGCTCCCCGTCGTCGCGAACGTCACGATGAAGGCGTATCCCGAGGCGCTGCACGACACCTACAAGATCCTCTCGCAGGCGAAAGCGGAGCGCGAGCAGACGCGAAAACACACGAAGACGTCCTTCGAAGATGCCTCCGAGGACCTGGGCAAACGCTGGTACGGCAAGTACGTCTCGTCCAAGCTGAACGAGCTCTCGGACGCGGACGTGAAACGAGCGTTCACCGAGTGGCCCGCGAATGCGTGGGACGGCGGCTACGGCCTGCTCGTCCCGCTCGTGGTGCTCGGCGAAGGCGCGATCAGCGGCTATCCCCGGATCGCCTCCAGCAATCCCGCGCATTTCGCGGGCGCCCTCGGGGACGTCGTCGAGTCTCCGCGGCTCGCGCCCTTTTTTGCCCACGCGCGCTCGCTGAAATCCGCGCGCAAACCCGCGGAGCGGTGGTTCTTGAAATTCCCCAAGGCCGCGGCCGTGGGCCTCGTCCCCGCGGCCGTGGCTTCCCATAACCAGGCGCGGGATCGCGCGGAGGAAGCGCTGCGCTTCCTGGTCACGAAGGGCCAGGGCGAGATCGTCCGCGAGGTCGCCGAATCTTACGGCCCCGAGGTCTCCGCCGCCGTGAAGGCCGTCCTCTCCGCCGATCCGCGCGATCGGATCCCGGCCAAGCTGCCAAAAATGGGCGATTGGGCCAAGCCCGAGGCCCTGCCGGCGCCCCTCCTCGCCGGCCGGGCCAAGGCCTTGCCGCGCGCCGCCGTCGAGGCCCTTTTCGTCATGCTGGCGATCTCCACGCCCGAGGCCGTGTATGCCGGCATCGAGGACGTGCTCGCCGCCTGTGATCGCGCCTCGCTGGAGGAGTTCTCCTGGGCGCTCTTCAATGAATGGCAGCGCGCGGGCGCTCCTGCCAAGGAGGCGTGGGGTTTTCAGCAGCTCGCCTTGCTCGGCGGCGACCATGTCGCGCGCAAGCTCACGCCGCTGATTCGCGCCTGGCCCGGGGAGAACCTCCAAGCCCGCGCCGTCTCGGGCCTCGACATCCTCGCGCGTATCGGCTCCGACCTCGCGCTGATGCACCTCAATGGCATCGCGCAGAAGGTGAAGTTCAAGGGCCTGCAGGAGAAGGCGCGCGAGAAAATGGATGCGGTCGCGCAGAACCGCGGCCTCTCCGCCGACGAGCTCGCCGACAGGCTCGTGCCCGACCTCGACCTCGACGAGGACGGCTCGCGCACGCTCGATTTCGGCGCCCGGCAGTTCCGCGTCGGGTTCGACGAGGCCTTGAAGCCGTTCGTCGTGGATGGGTCCGGAAAAACCCTCTCCGATCTCCCGAAGCCGAACAAATCGGACGACGCCACGAAGGCCAAAGAGGCGGATGCCACCTGGAAGACGCTCAAGAAGGACGTCAAGGCGATCGCGCAGAACCAGATCACGCGGCTCGAACTCGCGATGTGCGCGGAGCGGCGCTGGGAGGTGGATTCGTTCCGCGCCCTCTTCCTCGAACACCCGCTCCTCGTGCACCTCGTGCGGCGGCTCGTCTGGGGCGTCTATACCGAGGAGGGGAAATACCTGAGCGCCTTCCGCGTCGCCGAGGACAGCTCGCTCGCCGATGCCGACGACGCGGCGTTCGATTTGCCCGACGGCGCGTACGTCGGAATCGTCCACCCGCTCGCGCTCCCGGACGCGACGCGCGCGGCGTTCGGCCAGATCCTCGGCGATTACAGCATCGTCCAGCCCTTCCCGCAGATCGGCCGCGACACGTATGCCCCGACGAACGTGGAGGCGAACGACAGCAGCATCAAGCGCCGCGCGGGACAATTCGTCCCCGTGGGCAAGCTCCTCGGCCTCGTCGAGCGTGGTTGGCGCAAGGGCGAGCCCCAGGACGCGGGCTGGATCTGGGACATGTACAAGCCCTTGCCCGGCGGCGCGACGGCGACGCTCTCCCTCCGCACCGGCATCTCCGCCGACATGCAAATGACGGAGCCGAAGCAAGAGATCGGAGAGGTGTACGTCGGAAAAGACCGCGAGGGCGAAAAGCTCGGCACGCTCTCGCCCGTCGTGTTCTCGGAGCTTGTACGGGACCTCGTGCAGCTCGGGAGCGCCTCGTGAAGAAGAAGCAAGCGGGTTTGCAGCGCGCCCCGGCGGAGCTGCATTTCAAGGACGAGCTCGCGCGGCTCGCCGCGGAGGACACGGGCCCACGCCCGCCCGGGTGGAAGCTCTCGCCGCGGGCGGTGCGCGCCTTCGTGCTCGGGGATCCGGCGCGTGACATCAAGCCGAAATTCGTCGGCCATTCCGCGGTGATCGATCGGGCCATGGTCTCGCTCGCGACCTCGCGCGGGCTTTTGCTCATCGGCGAGCCGGGCACGGCGAAGAGCTGGCTCTCGGAGCTGCTCGCCGCGGCGATCTCCGGGCAATCGACGCTCACGGTGCAAGGCAGCGCGGCCACGAGCGAGGACCAGATCAAGCATTCGTGGAACTACGCTTTGCTCCTCGCCGAGGGCCCGGGCGAGCGCGCGCTCGTGCCCGGCCCCGTGCTCACGGGCATGCGTGACGGCAAGATCGTGCGATTCGAGGAAATCACGCGGTGCCCGGCCGAGGTGCAGGACGGGCTGCTCTCGATCCTCTCGGATCGTGTCCTCACGATTCCCGAACTCGGCGAACAAGGCGTGGTCTTCGCGCGGGAGGGCTTCAACATCATCGCCACGGCGAACACCCGCGACCGCGGCGTCAATGAAATGAGCGCGGCGCTCAAGCGGCGCTTCAACTTCGAGACCCTCTTCCCGATCGGCGACCTCGCGGCCGAGATCGAGCTCGTCCGCCGCGAATCCTCGCGCCTGCTCGACGCCTCGGGCGTGAAAATGACCTTGCCCGAGCCGGTGCTGGAGGTCCTCGTCACGACGTTCCGCGAGCTGCGCACGGGCGTCTCCGGCGACGGCCAGCCCGTCGAGCGGCTCTCGACTGTCCTTTCCACGGCGGAAGCGGTCTCCGTCGCGCACGCCGTCGGCGTCCGGGCGGCCTTCCTCGGCGACGGCGCCGCGCACCCGGGCGACGTGATCGATTGCCTCGCGGGCGCGGCGGTGAAGGACAACGCCGAGGACCTGGAGAAGCTGCGGCGATACCTCGAAACCGTGGTGAGCAAACGCAAGGCGCCGCATTGGGCCGCGCTGCACGCGGCGCGGTCGAGGCTCTAGGCCCGTGCCCGGGAGGCTCCACGTCGTCGGCGTACGGCACCACAGCCCCGCGTGCGCGCGGCTCGTCGCGGCCGTGCTCGCGCGCGTCGACCCGGCCGTGGTGTTGATCGAGGGGCCGTCGGACTGGAACGTCAAAATGGCGGAGCTTGCGCTCGACCACGCGCCGCCGATCGCGATCTTCACGCATTACCTGACCGAGGACGGCCCGGTCTCGTCCTTCACGCCGTTCTGCGCGTTCTCCCCGGAGTGGGTCGCGCTCCGCTGGGCCTTCGAGCACGGAAAGACCGTGCGGTTCTGCGATTTGCCCTCGTGGAGCAAGGCGTTCGTCGGCGTGGAGAATCGGTATCGCGACGAGGACGACCGTTATGAACGAGCGCTCGAAGCGCTTTGCCGCCGCACGGGCACTTCGGACCTCGACGCCTTGTGGGATCACCTCTTCGAGGGCCGCGCCCCGGACGAGCTCGAACCCGCGCTCGAAGCCTATTTCCAGCAGATCCGCGGCGACACGGAGGCGAGCGAGCGAGACGCGCCCCGGGAAGCCTTCATGCGGGACCATGCCTCGTGGGCGCTCACGCGCGGCGACGTCGTGCTCGTATGCGGCGGGTATCATGCGCCCGCGCTCGCCTCGATCACGCCCGGCGGCCCCGAGCCCGTTCCCCCGGCGCCTCCGCTCGGCGGCCAGAGCCACCTCGTGCCCTGGACCTATGCCCGCATGGATAGCTTCGCCGGATACCAGGCCGGAATGCCCTCGCCGATGTGGTGGGAGCTCGAATGGAAGCTCGGCGCGGGCGTGGCGGAGGCGATGCTCGATCGCTGCCTGGAAGCCTTGCGCAAGAACATGCAACGGCCCACGGTCGCCGACCATATCGCGGTTCGCACGGCCATCGGCGGGCTCGCGGCGCTGCGCGGGCACGAGGCGCCGAAGCGCGTGGACGTGCTCGACGGGCTGCTCTCCGCCCTCCTCCGCGAACCACTCCCCGGCCCGCCGCCCTGGTCGCGGCGTGGCATCGTGACGGGCGATTTGCACCCGACGCTGGCGACGCTCCTCCGCACATTCACGGGCGATCGGGTGGGCCGGTTGTCCGCGGGGACGGAGCGACCGCCGCTCCTCCGCGACGTGCACGAGACGCTCTCCCGCCTCGGGCTCTCGCCGCCGAGGAACCCGCAGACGGTCTCGCTCGATTGGCGCATCGAGGGGGATCGCGAGCGATTGCGGGTCCTGCATCGATTGCGATTGCTCGAAATCCCGGGGTTCGTCCGGGTGCGGGGGCCGGCGTGGGGCACCGATGCGCGCATGGCCGAGGCCTTCAAGCTCGTCTGGCGGCACGATCAGGATCCGGCCATCATCGAGGCCTCGCGCTGGGGCTCGACGCTCGAAGGCGCGGTCTCCTTGCTCCTCTCGCACCGCTTGCTCGCGGCGGATTCGCTCGGCGCGCGCGTGGACGCGCTCGGGGACGCGGCCTTCGTCGGGCTCACGAAGCTCGCCGGCGAGATCCTCGATCTCGTGGCGAATGCGGTCGCGACGACGCCCTCGTTGGGCGCGCTCGGGCCGGCCATCGAAAAGCTCCTCGGCCTGTGGCGACACGGCGAATGGCTGGAGGTCGTCGGCGCGCCGATGTTTGCCCCGGTGCTGCGCGCAGCCGGCGAGCGGTCGTTGTCGCTGCTCGCGGGCATTCAGGGGACGGATCTGCTCCCGGCCGATCTCACCGCGATGCGCTCGCTCGCCGAGCTTTTGCGCCATGGCGAGGCGCTTGGCCTCGATCCGGACGATACCCGCGCCGTGCTCGCGCGCAGGGCCACGGACCGGGCCGCGCCCGCGATGCTGCGCGGCGCCGCGCTCGGCGCGATCTGGCTCCTCGACACCGAGGCCGCGCCCGTGGATTCGGCCGTCGACGGCGCGCTCTTCGCCGCCTCGGAGGGGCGGCTCGGCGATTACCTCGCGGGCCTGTTTGCCCTCGCGCGTGGGCCGGCGCTGCGCGACGAGCAGCTCATCGGCGCGGTCGACGCGGCCCTCGGCAAGCTCGACGAGGGCGCCTTCCTCGTCGCGCTCCCCGCCTTGCGCCTCGCCTTTTCGTGGTTTCCTCCGGCCGAACGCGCGCGAATCGGCGCGCTGCTCGCCGCGCGCTGGGGCAAACGGGCGGATGCGCCCTGGATCGGGGACGTCCCCGCGAACGTCTTGCAAGCCGGCCTCGCGCTCGACGCGCGGGTGCTCTCCTGGGGCCGCGCGCTCGGGGTGCTCGAATGAGCACGTACGACGCAGAGACGCGGTGGCGGCTGATCCTCGGCCCCGCCGGCAATGACGGGCTCGGGGCCACGGACGCCGGAGCCGGCAATGCCGGGGACCTCGAACGCGCCCTCGCCTGGCTTTACGATCGCGAGGCCGACGGCGAAGCGAGCCGCTCGATTGCACGCGGCGGCCCGGGCAGCGGGCCCGAGCACCCGCTCGACGTGCCCGAATGGCTCAACAAGATCCACGAGCTCTTTCCGAAAGAGGCGATCGAGCGGCTCGAGTCGGATGCGCTGCATCGTTATGGGATCCTCGACGTGGTCACGCGGAAGGAGGCGCTCGAAAACGTCACGCCTTCGCTCTCGCTCGTCGAGGCGATCCTGCGCTGCAAATCCCGCATGGACTCCCACGTGCTCGACGCCGCGCGCGCGGTCGTGAACAAAGTCGTGGAGGACCTCAAGAAACGCCTCTGCGATGAAATCGAGCATCGGCTCGGCGCGACGCCGTTCCGGCACCGGCGTTCGCGCTTCCGCGTGGCGCGGAACCTCGACGCGCTCCGGACCATCCGAAGAAATCTCCAACACTGGGACCCAGACAAACGCCGGCTCGTGATCGAGCGCCCGGAGTTCTTCGCCCGCGTCCGGCGCTTCGGGCCGCGCTACCAGGTGATCGTGCTCGTCGATCAATCCGGCTCGATGGCGCGCAACATCATTCACGCGGCCGTGGTCGCGTCGATCCTGTGGAAACTCCCGTCCACGCGCTCGCACCTCGTCGTGTACGACACGGAGGTCGTCGATCTGACGCCCTACGTGGACGATCCCGTCGAGCTCCTCATGCGCGTGCAGCTCGGCGGGGGCACGGACGGGGCGAAGGCGCTGCAATACGCGGCGGAGCTCGTGGACGTGCCGCACCGGACGGTGCTGCTCTGGATCACCGATTTCGAGGATCACGCAGACAACCTCGTTCGGGAAGTGACCGCGCTCGTCGGCGAGGGGGTCACGGTGTTCGGAGCGGCGTCGCTCGACGATCAGGTATGCGGCGCCTACGACCACGGCGTCGCGCAGGCGGTCGCGGACGCGGGCGCGCACGTGGCGGCCACGACGCCGAGCAAGCTCGTGGGCTGGCTCGTGGAGAAGATGCGGCGATGAGGGCGGATCTCGCAGCCCTGACGCCCGAGGCGCTCGCCGCGCTGGCGAACGTGGGCCTCGTGAAGCGCGCCCAGCGGGAAATCGAGGCCGGACAGGGGCCGAAGGTCCACGAGGACGAAAAAGGCGTCGTCGTCGCGACCTTCCCGGACGGCATTTCGACGCAGCTTCTCCCGGGCAAGGCGCTGAAGGACACGCCCTGCGGGTGCGGGGCGAAAACAGTGTGTCGGCACCGCATCGCGGCCGTGCTCGCTTACGCGGCGGCGGCCGGGTCCGAGACGCGGCCGCCGTGGGAGATCAGCGCCGAGGAGCTTTTGGTTTGGCTCGGCGAACGGGCGCCGCTCGTGGACGCCGCGGAGGCCGCGGGGGTGGAGGTCGAGCTCGGGACGAGCCCGCCGATCGCGCGTTTCTCCGGGTGCACCGTGCGTTTTTTGGCGGGAGCCGATCTCGCGCATGCGCGGTGTGATTGCGCGACGCCGCGGTGCGTGCACGTGCCGCTCGCGGTTCGGGCGTTTCAGCGGCTCTCCGTGGAGGCTCGGGCGCGGGGCGCGGCGCACGTGCGCCTCGGGCCGCCGCCAAAACCCACGATTCCCACGGCCGTGCTCGCCGGCGTGGAGGGCCTCCTCGGACGAACCCTCGCGCGCGGGCTCGCGGACGCGCGCGGGCTCGCGCAGGCGCGCGAGGAGGTCCGCGCCCATTTGAAGGAATACCCCTGGCTCGACGGCTTGATCGAGGACATCGAGGCGCAACGCGAGGCGTGGGAGATTCGCTCGGCGCTGCACGACGCCGGGGAGGTGCGGAGGCTCGTCGCCGAAGGATGGGCGCGCGTGCGGGCCGCGCGAAGCGGCGGGGATCCCGCGGCGTTGCTCGGCCTCGGCGAGCCGCTCGAAGTCCCGCTCGATCGGGCGCGGCTGCTCTCGCTCGGCGCGCGGCTCTCGGCGGCGGGATCGTCGCGCTCTTTGGAGGTGCTTTTCTGGGACGGCGCCACGGTCGTGTCGTGGAGCGTGGCGATCCCCGACAAGGTCGATCCGGCCTCCGTCATCGCAGTCGCAGGTACGCCGCTCGGGGTCCTGGCCGGCGGGCAGATCATCTCGCGCCACCTCGTGCGTTTGGCGCGGCGAACCATCGAGATCCGGCGCGGCAAGGACACCACGGTGGTCCCGCAGCGCGGCGCGTGGGGCGACATCCCCGCGCCCTTCGGTTTTCCCGGGCCGAGCGCGCTCCTCGCCGACGAAGGAGGCAGACCGCCCTCGTTCCTGCGCCCGCGCGCGCGCACGGCGGCCCTGCGGGTCGTCGCGACGAACGGGGGTGTGCAGGGGTTGTCATGGTCGCCTGGGCGGCAAACGTTGTCGGGGTGGATCGAGGACGACGACGCCCAGCTCCGCATAGAGCGGGCGTATGAAGGGTTCGCCCCCGGCGCCCTCGCGGCGCTCGCGGAGGCGCTCCCGTCGGCACGTTACGTCTCGGGCTGGCTGCGTGAATCGCGCGGCGGGCGGGTGCTCGAGCCGATCGCGGTGGTCACCGATCACGTCGTCATCCCGGATCTCGCGCCGGCCGCGCCGATCCCCGCGCTCCCGATCGCCGCGCCCGAGGCCGCGGATCTGCTCGGCGTCGCGCTCGGGCGGCTCGAATCCGCGCTGGACGCGCTGGCGCAGGACGGCGTGCTTTCGGCGCGGATCCCGCCGCTCGCGCCGGCGCTCGCCACGGTCGGATTGCGGGCGATGGCGGCGACGTATGCACGCCTCGAAGCCGCGCGGGCGGCGGGGGATCTCGGCGAGGCGACAAAAGCCTGGGCCGACGCCGCGATCTCGGTGGCGCTCGCGCGGGCGTGAGCGCGGCTAAAGGGGGTACACGACCGTATTCGGGATCATCGTGGTGTCGTAGATGCACCGCTTGCCGCCGAACAGGAGCTTCCCGTCCTCGACCACCAGCGTGTCCCGGTATTGCCCGGCGACGAGCACGGTCGTCTCGCGCTCCACGAGCGTCTGGAGCAGCACGAAATTCGAGACGGCCTCGATCCGCTCCTCGCTCCGCCAGACCGGCCGGACGTTGCTGATGAAATGCCGGTACGTGCGCGGCGAATAAAACAAGACCTCTTTGAGCGCGGTCGCGCGATCGATCATCATCCCGCGCCCCTCACAACACACCAGCGCGAGCGGCAATCCGCGCTCCTCGTTTTCCCGGGAGACGACCTCATAGAGCGCCCCCGCCGTGAAAAAGAAGGGCCACCGTTCGAGCGCGCCCTCGTCGAGGGTGGCGGCGTAGTCGTAGAGGACGTCCTCCACGGCCGCCCGCAAAGCATATCCGCGCAGGGTTTCCGGGTTCATCACTCGTCCTCCGCCCTGACGAAGCCCATCACGTGCATGTAATGGTGGAAGAACGCCCGGAGCGCGGTCTCCGTCACCATGACGTTCGCGTCCTCCCGATCCCGCCCGCCCATTTCGACGACGGCACACGCGTCCCGGGCATTCCGAAGCCCCTCCTGCGTCGCCTTCAGCGCCTCGCCGTCGTCGAGGGAGACCAGGCCCGCGGGGCCGAACAGGTTCGCCTGGCGCAATCGCCGCGTCGAAAGCGCCTCGTCGTCGTCCTCGTAGCCGAAAAACGTCCACGAGAGCTCGGTGCTGTCGGGTCCACGCGGGACGATGTGGCGCGTCGCCAGCGAATTGCCCTGCTGGTGGAGGATCAGGTTCGGGAAGAGGGTCATCATGACGACGCCGACCCCATCGTGGAACTCCGCTTGCATGTCGAGCAGCCGGCGGTCCTGCAGCGTGTAATCGCTCTTGTACGAGGCCATCTCGCTCGCGGCCACCGTGAGCTGCCGCCCGCCGTGGCGCGAGACGAGCGCCGCATGCCGCCCGGAGGGGTCGAGCCGCACTTCGGACTTTTGATCCGCGCGGAACAGACCAAACGTGACGAGAAACGAATGCAGTAAGGTCGCGTGGTAGGGGTCTTTCGTGTTCTCCAGGATGAGCTTCCAGTTGCAGGGGATCCGCTGGCGCATGTATCCGAGCACCCGCAGGGGACGACCGTCGAAGACCCGATCGAAGTACGCGCGCATCGGATCGGCGAGGTATTTCTCGAACGGCTCGGGCTCCTCGGCATACGACGCGAACACGGCGCCGTTGTGGTTCGTCACCCGGAGCTTGCGCAGCGGGTGGTCAGCGAGGTCGAAATCGTCCGGCATTCCGCCTTCGCCCTGGATGCCCCGCTTGAACGGCACGCCGCAGAGGTTGCCCTCGAGGTCGAACGTCCATTGATGGTAGGGGCACAGGAAGCGCGTGGCCTTGCCCGCGCTGGCGCGGCAAAACTCCATTCCTCGGTGGGCGCACCGGTTTTCGAGGACGTTGATCTTGCCCTCCTTGTCGCGCACCAGGATGACGGAGCGATCGCCCACGTGGCTCCGCTGGAAACGCCCCGGTTCGGGGACCTCCGCGGCGAGACCCACGTAACACCAGGACTGCCCGAAGATCCGCTCCTGCTCGACGCGGAAGACCTCCGGGTCGTCGTAAATCCAGTACGGAGCCCGGCTCGCGCCTTCCGCCGGCCACACACGCATGGGTTGCTTGGTCATTGGACTCTCCATCCCCGAGGAGAACATCGGGACCAGGCAGAGTGCGAAAAAACGACCGTCCGCGCGTCGCCTGTGCGACTCTCGCCCCCCTGCTTGCTCCTGCAGGTCTGCGTGAAAAACACATGCCAGCAATGGAAAACCCGATCACGGGCGTTCCAGGGCGACGGATGAAGCTCGATCGACGTACCTTCTCGGCCCTCGCGCTCAGCACGCTCGCCGGGTGTGAGGAACGGACACCCACCCCCGCAGACGCCGCCGCGGACGCCTCCGCGTTCGCCCCAGCATCCGCTGCGCCCGCGCCCGCCGCCGCGCCCGCGCCCGCCGATGACGTCCCGCCCCTGTTCCGCGCGCATCCCGGGCTCGCGCCGCACCTGCCGCGCCTCGCGCTCGGCCTCTTGCCGACGCCCGTCGCGCGCGCCGCGAAGCTCGGCGAAAAGGCCGGGCTCGCGGGACTCTACGTCAAGCGGGACGATCTCGCCGGCGCGGCCTATGGCGGAGGCAAGACACGCAAGCTCGAGTTTTTCCTGGCCGATGCCCGCGCGAGAGGCGCGCGCGAGATCGTCACGTTCGGCGCCTTTGGGTCGAACCAGGCGGTCGCCACGGCCCTGTACGGCGCGGCGCAGGGCTTCACGGTCACGCTGCTGCTCGCCCCGCAAACGCCGAGCGCGTACGTCCGGACGAACCTGCGCGCCGCGCGCCGCGCCGGGGCTACGATCCGCGTCGTGATCGGCGGCGTCGCCGAGGCCGAGGCCCTCGCGAAGCGGGCCGCAAAGGCGGCCCAAGGCGTCGCGCCGTACCTCGTGCCCCCCGGCGGATCCTCGCCGCTCGGAAACCTCGCGTTCGTCAATGCAGGCTTCGAGCTCGCCGAGCAGGTCGGAGCCGGCCATTGCCCTTTGCCCGATTGTGTCTACCTCGCCATGGGCACGATGGGCAGCGCGGTCGGTCTCGCGCTCGGCCTCGAGCTCTCCGGGCTTCGGACCGAGGTCGTCGCCGTGCGCACGTCGAGCCCCGAGACGTCGAGCGAGGCGCGGTTTTTCGCGATGGCCCGGGAGACCGTGGCCTTCGCGCGTTCGCTCGATCCGACGTTCCCGGACGTGCGCCTCGGCCGCGCCCGCGTGCGATTCTCGACGAACCACCTCGGCGCCGGCTATGGCGCGCCGACACGAAAAGGAGAGCGCGCCATCACGCTCGCCGCGGAGACGGAGGGCATGGCGCTCGAACCGACCTATACGGGGAAAACCCTCGCTGCGCTGCTCGACGACGCCACGCGCCTCGCGGGGAAGGTCGTGCTCTTCTGGAACTCGCAGAACAGCCGGCCGCTCGTGACCGAGGGCGTGAAGCCCGAGGACTTTCCGCCCATCCTCCGACAAATCGTCGCCGATCGCTGAACGCCGCCGTCAGGGCGTCCAGCTCACGTCGACGGTGCGGCTCAGCATGAACAATGCATAAAGCCCGATTTGCATCGCCGGCGGGGCGATCGGCTCCTGGAGCGTCGCGGTCCGCGCGAGCGTCACCTGGAGCGGGCACGGGCCAGGTACCGCCGGATCCAACGGCGCAAGCTCGGCCTGGAGGATCTCGTATTGGCCCACGTCGTTCGGCAACGTGCGGCTCAGCGGCTTGATGCACGTCCCGTCGACGACGAGGCTGAGCACGTGTTTGCCCTCGGGCGCGGCATTCCAGGCGAGCTTCAGCGGAGCATCCCCGAGGAGCGGCTCCGCCGTGAGCCCGATCGGAGGCGGCACGGGGATCACGCGGTCGACGATGCTCCGGTCCGCCCGGCGCTCCAGATCCAGCGTGATATCCCCCAACAAACCCGCGGCATCGGCAAGGTATACGGGGCGATCGTCCTCCTCGACCTCACGCAGGGTGAGGGGGTTTCCCCCCATGCGGAGCCGCAAAGTGTCTCCGTCCGACAAACGCAACCCGCCGAGCGGGCTGGAGATCCGGACGCGCACCGTGGCGCCATCTCCGCTATCGGTTGCGTCCAGAGAGACGAGCATGTCGAGGGTCGAGACGTCGGTCGAGCGCACGGGCTCGTCCTCGCACCCGGCGAGCATCACCAGCGCGACGAGCCCGATCCAAAACGCGCGCGTTTTCATCAGAACACCACGAGCCCGGCGAAGACGCCCCCGCCGATCGATCGATAAAGCCGCGCCGGCTCGCCGCCCCGCACCTCGTCGACCCGCACGCGCGCGCCCAGTTGCAAGAGGCCCGTGCTCACGCCGAGCTCGACATCATGCTCCTGCAACGCGAGCTCGTTCGTGGTGATCGGGACGAAGCGGTAGGCCGTTTGAAGGCCCACGGTCCCCGTGGGAAAAATCCGGAACCGCGCGAGGCCAAACGGCGCGCCGTGATACCCCGGTTCGAGCCAAACGGGGCGGCCGTACTCGAAGGTGCCGCCCACGCCGAGGACGAACGATCCAGGCGCCCGGCCCTTCCAGCGGAACGGAGCGACGAGGCCCGCGCCGGAGAGGCCGATCTCGACCTGCGCATTCTCGTCGAATCCGATTGGGCCGCCGTTCAGGTGAATCTCGAAGCCGAACCGCTCGTGCGGGAAACGCACGACGTCGAGGTCGATGAAGCCGACGAGGACCTGGTACCGCGCGAGCGTCCCGAATCCCAGCATTTTCAGGCCCCGGACGTACATGACGCCCGCGTCGAGCCGCGCCATCTCGACCGTCGAGCGCTCCCGTGGCGCGGAATGGTTCCCGGCCGGCGCGGAGGGCGCCGCGACGGGCTCGGACGGCGGCGGGAGCTCGGGCAGAGCTTCGGCCGGCTGCGAGGGCGCGGCCTCGTCAGGCGAAGCCGCGCCGAGCACGAGGGGCGCGAGGAGGCAGAGGAGGGCGCGGGCGGCGCGGCTCTCGTGGGTTCGTAAAGCTCGGTTTTCCGTGGCTGATGCGCGCATGACTCACCGGGGTCGCACGAGGCGACCTTACCACGACCGGATGAAGTTTGATATCCTCGGCCCCGCCGCCGCTGGGGGCGGACGCGGCTCCTTTCTTTTGCGCGACGAGGACGACATGACCCACATGCGCTCATTCCATCCCTCGATGTCCGGGTGGGGCAAACCCCTGCTCTCCTTGCTGCTCGCCTCGGGCCTCTCCCTCGCAGCCGCCTCCTGCGGCGAGAGCGAGGGTCGTCCCGGGGGCCGGACCGGGGGCTCCACGACGGGCGGCACGCGCAACACGACGTGCGAGAAGGGCGAAAGCAAGGGCGAGGTGACGGCGCCCGAATACAAAATGACGCTCGGCGGCGAGACGAGCTGGTTCGCCTCGCCCGTCGTGCGCGACCTCGACGGCGACGGAAAACGCGAGCTCATCGCGGCCTATTATTCGGTCTTCGTCCACGACGCGGAGGGCAACGTGCTCGCGAAGGCCGAGGGCGGCGAGGGGCGCGTGTACGCCCCGCACGTCGTCGCCGATCTCGAAGGCGACGGGCTCGTCGACATCGTCTACGGCAGCGATCACGAGGTATGGGCGTACGAGTGGAAGGACAAGACGCTCGTGCCGAAGGCGGGTTTCCCCGCGAGCACGACGACCGCGAACAACGCGCCCGAGGTGCGCGGCATGGCCGCCGGAGACCTCGACGGCGACGGCGTGCTCGAGATCGTGGTGACGACGACGCAAACCGCGAGCACGGAGGACGGCGGGGCGCAGGTCTTCGTGTTCCGCGCCGACGGGTCGCTCCACCAGCCCGCGGGGCTCGGGTTTCCGGCGTGGCCGCGCTACAATGCCCTCACGGGCGCCGGGAACGACGCGGATCGCAATGGCATGGGGCATTCCGGGTACGGCTGTTACGGGCTCAACGTGGCGGTCGGGAACATCGACGACGACCCGGAGCTCGAGGTGCTCGCGACCTACGACAACCACCACATCCAGGCGTTCGACCACGATGGCGTGGCGCTCGATGCCGCGCCGTTCTTCACGAACCGCGCGAACGAATTCGAGGGCGAGCGCCTGACCTGGGGCCAGTTCATCCGCTGGGCCGATCCGAAGGTGGAGGCGGACCATTACAACCTGCACACGGGCGAGTGGCCGCACCCGTCCTTCGCCGAGTGGCTCCAGTGGACGGCGTCGCCGCCGAACGTGGTCGACCTCGATGGGGACGGGAAAAACGAAGTGCTGGGCGTGCCGAACGTCGAAAAAAACGAGCCGTACGAGACACAGGCGTATGCGATCATGGTGCTCGAAGGCGCGCACGGGGACGGCAGCCGCTCGGCGATGCGCAAGCCCGGCTGGGAGACCTTGCCGCGCGGGGAAAAGCCCATCGAGGTGGAAGGGTATTACCCGCCGGGCGGCGTGCCCGCGGCGACGACGGTGAACATCCAGGGCGACGACAAACCCGAGATCGTGGCGCCGTTCAACGACGGGTTCGTTTATGCGTTCGGCGCGGACGCGAAGCAGATCTGGCGCTTCAATTACACGCACGGCAAAGCGATCATGTTCGCGACCGAGGTGACCGTCGCGGACCTGAACCAGGACGGCTCACCCGAGCTGATGTTCGCCACGTATGGAGATCCGAACGTGCTCGACTCGGGGTATCTCGTGATCCTCGGCGCGGACGGGACGTTGCTGCACGACGTGCCGCTCCACAACACGGGCGAGCAGAATGGAAATGGCAACGGCGCGCCCGCGGCGCCCGCCATCGGGGACCTCGACGGCGACGGGCAGGTCGAGATCTTCGTGCAGACCTTCGAGCACGGGCTCGACGTGTTCACGGTGCCGGGATCGGCCGAGAATTGCCTGCTCTGGTCCACCGCGCGCGGCGGCCCGCTCCGCATGGGTCAGCCGAACGGAGATTGAGGTTCGATTTTTTGCTCGGTGACGGGTCGCCCCCTTCCCACGGGACGGAGCCGTGATTATCTAGCGCCCTTCCCGTTGGGAGGAGAACCCGATGAGCCAGAACGTTTTCGTCACAGGTACGAACAGCGGCTTCGGCCGCCTGATCACGCTCACGCTCGCGAAGAAGGGCCACACGGTCTTCGCGACGATGCGCGACATCACGGGCCGCAATGCGGCTGCCGCCGAAGAGCTCACGAAGGCCGGCGAAGGCCGCGTGCACGTGCTCGAGATGGCGGCGACCGACGACGCGTCCGTGAACAAGGCCGTGGCCGCGGCGCTGGAGAAGGCGGGGCACCTCGACGTCGTGGTGAACAACGCCGGATACGCGTCGCTCGGCCTCGAAGAGACGCTGACGAGCGAGGATCTCCTCCGGCAATACGACGTGAACGTGGTCGGCCCGCACCGCGTGCTCCGCGCGGCGCTGCCATCGCTGCGCGCGCGCGGCAAGGGCCTCGTCGTGCAGATCTCGAGTGCCCTCGGGCGCCTGGTCTTCCCGGTGATGGGCGCCTACGGGTCGAGCAAGTTCGCGCTCGAAGCGCTGAGCGAGGCGTATCGTTATGAGCTCAAAGCGACGGGCGTCGAGCTCACGATCGTGCAGCCGGGCGCGTTCCCCACGGAATTCGGCCAGAAGCTCGCTGTGGGCGGCGAGCAGGAGCGCGCCCAGGGCTACGGGCCGTTCGCAAACGCGGTGGAGATGATGGGCAAGAGCTTCGAGAAGATGTTCTCGGGCGACAACGTGCCGAGCCCGCAGCTCGTGGCGGACGCGGTCCTCACGCTCGTCGAGGCGTCCGCGGGCAGCCGCCCCGCGCGCGTGGTCGTCGACCCGACCTCGGGGCCCGTGACCGAGGGGCTGAACAAGGCGCACGCCGAGGTCCAGAAGCACCTGCTCGCGGGCATGGGCATGGGCAACCTGGCAGATTGAGCGGTCTCGCTCACCCCTTCCCGAGCCCGAGGACCTCGGCGTAAACCTCGGGATCGAACCCCACCACGAGCGTTTGTCCCACCCGCATCGTCGGGGCCCGCAGGCCGCCCGTCGGCCCGAGCAGGGCCCCGAGCACGTCCGCATCGAGCGGATGCGCACGCATGTCCAGCGTGACGCGCTTTTTTCCTTTCACCGCGACGACACGCTCGGCCTGCCGGGCGAGCGTGAGCGCCGCTTCTTCGCCGAGCTTCAGCTTGCCGGCGTCGGCCATTTCCGCGATCGACACATTTTCTTGCGCGAGAAACTCCCGCGCTCGGGTGCACGAGGTTCACCCCCTGCGATGATAATACCAGTCGGCTCGCTCGTTCATGCCGGATTCCTCCTTCGCCGGCACGATGAAGGGTTTTACCCGGAACGTCAAGCCGTTCGGCGATCGAAGAGGTTGCCTCGCGTGGCGCATGCATCCTAGACTGACAGCCCGCTCCGCTCCTCATCTACATCTACCTGCCATGGAGTCCGCATCATGAGCGTCTCCACCCTCGACGCAGAGGCCAACGCCCAGGCGCCCTCGCTGCGGCGCAGGCTCACGTTGTTCGACGTCCTCTGCATCGGGGTCAACGCCACGGTGGGATCGGGCGTGTTCGCGCTGCCCGACGACATGCACCGGGTGATGGGCGGGTTTTCCCCGCTCTCCTTCGCGCTCTGCGCGCTGCTCCTCATGCCCGTGGCGCTCTGCTTCGCCGAGCTCGCGGGCCGGCACGCCGACACGGGCGGGACATACCTCTATGCGCGCAATGCGTTCGGCGACCGGTCCGGCTTCCTCGTCGGCTGGTTTTGCTGGGCAAACACGTTCGTGAGCTGGGCGGCAAACGCGAGCCTATTCGTGGAGCTCGTGGGGATCCGCGCGCCGTTCGTGGGGTCGGCCGTCGCGGCGGCGGTCGTGATCGCGCTCGGGGCGGTGAATTATTTCGGAGTGAAACCCGGCGCGTGGGTCGTAAACGCGATGACGCTCGGCAAGCTCGGCGCGATCCTGTGTTTCCTCGTCGTGGCCGTGTCGCTCTTCGATCCATCGCGGCTCGGGGGAAAACTCCCGCTCGGCGCGCTCGGCGTGGGGCAAGGCGTGTATCTCGCGCTCTTTCCGTTGCAAGGCTTCGAGGTCGCGCCGATCGCGGCGGGCGAGACGCAAAACCCCCAGCGCAACGTGCCGGTCGGGACGCTCGGCGCGCTGTCGATCTCGGCGCTGCTCTTCATCGTGGTGCAGGCCGTGTTGGTCGCGACGTACCCGCGCATCGGCGAGGAGTCGGGGCAGCCGCTCGTCGACGCCGCGCGCTACATCGGGCCGACGATCGGCGCGATCGTGGTCGCCGGCAGCTTGCTCTCGGTCGGCGGATTCACGGCGGGCAGCGCGCTCGGATCGCCGAGGTACGCGCAGGCGATCGCGGCGCACGGGCTCATGCCCGCGGCGCTCGCGCGGATCCACGGGCGCTGGGGGACGCCGCACGTGGCGATCTTCTGGACGACGGTCATCACGGCGGCGCTCGCCTTTTTCTTCGATTATCGGCGCCTCGTGGGGATGTCGAACATCACGATCGTGATTCAATATCTGTTCACGTGCCTCGCGGTGCCGGTGCTGCGGAAGAAGGACGGCGAATCGAAGGGGTTCCGGGTGCCGGGCGGGAAGGTCGTTCCTTTCGTGGGCGCGATCGGATCGGTGGCGCTGCTCGCAGGCGCGGAGCGGCCGGAGTTCTTGTTCGCCGGCGTGACGCTGGTGCTCGGGATGCTGGTCGCGCTGGGCACGAAACGATTCGGGCGCGCCGAGGGCACGTGAATGCCTTGACAGGCAGGCCCGGGGGCTGATGCGATCCGCGCCATGCGGATGTCTGCTTCGCCCTGGTCTCTCGTCTTGCTGGCCCTCGCCGGCTGTGGTCCAGGCCCGGCGGTCGTATCGGACCCCGACGAGGCGCTGAAGCCACGGCCGTTTGTGTCCGCTGCGGTGTCCGCTTCGGCGAGCCCGTCTGCGTCTGCGTCCGCTCCCGACAAACCGAAGCTCGAAGTGGCGGGCGGCGCGCTGCCGCTGCCGCCTTTTTCGTGCGGCAAGGGCAAGGAAATCACGGCCGCGACGGGCACGTATTGCGTGTTCACGGAGCTGCGCTCGTGGCAGGACGCCGAGCGGCATTGCGAGGAGCACGGCGGGCACCTCGCCTCGATCACGTCCGAGGCCGAGGCGCAGGCGATCCGCGCGGCGATCGTCTCGCCCGTGACGGGCGAAAACCTGTGGATCGGGCTCGTCGAGCCGACGGAGGGGCGATGGCTCGGCCCCGACGCCAAACCGGCACGTTTCTTCGTGTGGAACGACGGGGAGCCGAACAACGACGGCGGCGCGGAGAACTGCGGGTCGTGGCTCCTCGGGAGCGGCCGCTGGAACGACGTCGATTGTTTCGTGCCGCGGATGGCGCTCTGCGAGAGCCGGTCGCCCGCCAGGACGAGAGGCGCGCTCAAGTGCGGCGAGGACAAGCGGATCGTCGTCGGAAAACGCGAGTATTGTTTGCAGGACGCCGCGACGTGGCAAAATGCGCAGGCGCGGTGCGTGCAATCCGGAGGGGACCTCGCCGTCATGGATTCCGCGGAGGAGAACGACGCGCTGTTCGCCGCCATCGGCGCGAAGATCGACGTCGGGTCGATGTGGATCGGCCTCTCGGACGCGGGCAAAGAGGACGACTTCCGGTGGGCCTCGGGCGAGGCGCTCGGCGTGCCCCCGTGGCGCGGCGGCGAGCCGAACAACCTCGGCGACGAGGATTGCGCGGAGTGGCTCCCGGGCGACGGGCGCGCGAACGATCTCGCCTGTCAGGAAAAACGCGCGAGCTTGTGCGAGAAGCCGAAGGCGAGCGTCGCGAGATGACGGCGACGTTCATCCTGGTCCACGGTCCTTTCCTCGGCGGATGGGGTTTTCGGCGCGTCGCGTCGCTGCTCGAAGGCGGGGGGCACACGGTCTTCACGCCGACGCTGACGGGCATCGGCGAGCGCGTGCACCTGCTCGGCCCGCACGTGGGGCTGTCGACGCACATCGAGGACCTCACGAACGTGCTCGTGTACGAGGATCTCCGCGACGTGATCCTCGTGGGGCAAAGCTACGGCGGTATGGTCATCACCGGCGCCGCGGACCGCGTGCCGGAGCGGATTGCGCAGCTCGTGTACGTCAACGGGCACGTGCCGACGAACGGGCGGAATGCAATGGGCGGGTTCGGCGGAGGGACGGCCGAGAGGCTCGGCGAGATGTCGGGCCAAAAAGGGCCCCGGCTCTTGCCGCCCTTTCCGTTCGAGGCGATGGGCATTGACGACCCCGCGGATCGAGCGTGGGTGGGGCCGAGGCTGACGCCGCATCCGATGAAATGCCTCGAAGAGCCGATCGTGCTCGCGCACGGAGAACCCCGGATGCCCCGCGCCTACGTCCACGGCACCGCGCGTGAGGACCTGATCGCCTTTTTGAAGGCCGATCCGATCGCCCATTTCGTGGAGAAAGCACGCGCGGACGGTTTTGCGTTCTACGAGCTGGCCGCGGGGCTGTTCCCCATGATCAGCCACCCGAAGGAGCTCGCCGAGGTGCTCGAAAGGATCGCCGCTTCCGCTCGTTAGGCGGCCGATGGGGCGCGCGTTTGTCCCTGCGCGCCGATCTCGCGGACCACCTCCGCGAGGCGGCCGGCGATCGCGCGGCGGTGGAAGGGTTCAAGGCCCACGGGCCGGGAGGGAAGGAGTGGCTCGCCGCGCTGGAACGAGCGCGCGATCCGTTCGAGCGCCGCAGCAATGGCAGCGGGCTCGCGCGGGGGCACGACGACGCCGAGGCGGTGGCGATCGATGAGGCCCGAGAGCGCGCCCTCGGGCGCGAGCGCGAGGCAAGGCCGGCCGACCGCCATGATGTCGAAGATCTTGCCCGGATAAATGGCCGCATTGCCGGGGATGTCGTCGACGATGACGAGCGCGAGGTGGCTCTCCGCGAGGAGCGAGAGCGCCTCGTCGTGCGCACGAAAGCCGAGGTGCCGGACGATGGGGAGCGGGGCCTCGTCGAAGACGGCGCGCTCGGTATCGACGACGCGGCCGACGAAGCGAATGTCGAAGAGGTTTGCGAGCGCGGGCGCGCGCTCCGCGAGGAGGCGGAGGCCAGCGAAGAGGCCACGCGGCGAGGTATGCCAGAAGGTCGTGCCGGCATAGGTCGCGACGAGCTTGCGTCCAGGCGCATAGGGCGGCGGAGGTGCCGCGGCGATGTGCGCGAAATCGTCCGGATCGTAGCCGTTCGTCAAGGTGATCACGCGGCGCGCGTCGAGGTCGCGATACCGCGCGAGCAGGTTCTGGCGGAACTCTTCGGTGGCCGTGAGGATCCGCGCGGCGCGGCGGACGAGAGCAGGCTCGATCGTGTCGATGGCGCGCGCGAGGAGCGGCCCGCCGTGCATTTCGTAGGTGGCCGCGGTGCGCCATTCGTCGCGGTAATCGAGGACGAACGGGACGCGCGAGAGCGGTCCGAGCAAAAAGGGCGAGAAGGGCGGGCCGCTGACGAGGACGGCGTCGACGTTCGCCGAGAGGCGGCGAATCGCGGCCGCGGCCGCGGGGAGCCAAAGGATCTGCGGGTCCGGGACGAGCGCGGCGGAGGCGAGGCGCGCGAGGGCGCGGCGCGCCCCGGCGAAGCGGCCTTTCGAGGCAGCGCCGCGCCAGACGGCGGCCTTTTTCTCGTAGCTCGGTTCGAGGGTGCGGACGCGGACGACTTTCACTTCGGCCGGGACGTCGCGAAGCAAGCTCTCGTCCCGGATGGGGACGGACGGGTTTTCCGCCGTGAGTACGGTGGTCTCGACGCCCCACGCAGGCAGGTACTTGGCAAACTTGGTGACGCGCTGGACAGCGACGCCGCCAACGGGCGGAAAAGCATAGGAAACGATGAGCAGACGCAAGACCAACCCCCCAGTCGACGATGGGGGCTGCGCTCGGACAAGCCGAGCTACGCCCCCATACCCCCGCGTGAAATGCCGGGCCAACGATTGCACGGCGGCGCGGGCCGGGCAAATGGGGGCCCGGTGTGAGCGAAAAGAGCGTCCTGGGCGCGGTTTTGTCCTTGGCGCCCCGGCGGGATCTCGCGTAGAGATACGCCTGCCGTGGATCTGCTCTACTTCGCGCTTCTCTGCTCCGTGCTGATCTTCGTGCACGAGCTCGGCCACTTCGTGTGGGCGAAGATCTTCGGCGTGAAGGTGCTCACGTTCTCGATCGGTTTCGGGCCGAAGGTGCTGCGGTTTCGAGGACGCGAGACGGAGTATTGCGTGGGGCTCCTGCCCCTCGGCGGCTTCGTGAAGATGCTGGAGGAGAACCGGCAGGAGCCGGTGCTGCCCGAGGATCGCAAGCGTACGTTCGAGGCGCAGGCGCTCTGGAAACGCGTGATCATCGTCATCGCGGGCCCGGCGATGAACATCCTGTTCCCGGTCCTCCTTTATTTCTCCGTTTTCGTGGGGGAGACGCGTTTTTCGCCCCCCACGGTCGGCTTCGTTTTGCCCGGACATCCGGCCGAGGGAAAACTCACGCCGGGCGATCGGGTGCTCGAGGTGGACGGCGAGCGAATCTCGACGTTCGCCGAGCTCGCGCGGATCATCGGGGAGAGCCCCGGCAAAGAGCTGCGGCTCAAGGTGTTTCGCAACAACGAGCACGTCGAAGTCGTGGTGGTGCCGGAGGAGAAGGTCGTCCGGAAGCCGCTCGACATCGTGGAGAAGGTCGGCGAAATCGGAATCAAGCCGAGCCGGCCCGCCGCCGTCGTGGGGATTTCGCGGCCCGATTCACCGGCCTACCGCGCAGGGCTCCGGACGTTCGACCTCGTGACGGAGGTGCGCGGGCGGCCGGTGAAGACGTTCGCGGACCTCGAAACGGCGCTGTCGGAGAACCACGGCGAGACGGTGCCGGTGACGTATTTGCGGCCGGTGAAGGTGCCACGCGCGTTCGGCGGGCTCGCGGACATGGCCGTGTACGAGTCGGGCGTGGCGGCGCTGACGCCGGAGGCGAGCGGGCACGGCGATCTGGAGTCGCGGACGGGGCTCGAATCGGCGGACCTTTATGTATTCGACGTGGCGGAGGGTTCGGCGGAATGGAGCGCCGACATGCGGCCCGGCGATCGAATCGTGGAGGTGGACCAGGCGGTGGTGACGGCGTGGGCGACGTTCCTCGAACGGCTGCTCGTGGCGCCGGATCGGCCGCACATGGTGACGTGGCTGCGGGGCGGGGTGAAGAAGAGCGGGACGATCCTGCTGCGGCGCGAGGACTGGATCGACGAATACGGCCAGCACCGGCCGCGCTATTTCGTGCGGGCGTCGAACTGGTCGCCGGTGGTGCCGGAGGCGTACGTGGAGCACGCGTCGCTCTTGCCATTCGCGCTCAGGAGCGCGCTCGACGAGACGTACGACGTGATCCGGTTCATCGTGGTGGGGATCGTGCGGATCGTCGAGGGCAAGGTGAGCATCTCGACGCTGGGCGGGCCGATCACGGTCTACGACGTGGTCGGCGAGGAGGGCTCGAAGGGCGTCTCGTATTTCGTTTGGGCGATGGCCGTGATTTCCATCAACCTCGGGCTCGTGAATCTGCTCCCGATCCCGGTGCTCGACGGCGGTCATCTCCTGTTTTTCCTGTTCGAGGCCGTATCGAGGCGGCCTCTGCCGCTGCGGGTGCGGGAGATCGCGAGCCTCGTGGGCCTGCTCGTGCTCTTTGCATTGATGGGGGTGGCGTTCAAGAATGACGTGGAGCGACGGTGGGACGTGATCCAAGGGCAGTTGAGGGAGCTCGTTGATTAGCGAAGCAAGGCTCATTGCGGCGCGGGTGCTCGCGCGGGTGTGGAGCGCGGAGGCGTTCGCGGCCGCGGCGCTCGACGCCGAGCTCGGACGGCGGTCCGGAATGGATCCACGCGACGCGGGGCTCGCGACCGAGCTCGTGTACGGGGTCTTGCGGACGGAAGCCGCGCTTGTCGTCAGGCTTTCGGCATTGACGCCGAAGAACAGGCTCGACCTGCCGTCGCCGATCGCGCGGGCGCAAGTGCTCATGGCGGCGTATGCGATCTGCTTTCTGGATCGGGTGCCGGCGTTCGCCGCGGTGAACGAGGCGGTGGGGGCGATCCGCGCGGAGGGGGACGTGCGGACGGGGTCGTTCGCGAATGCGATTTTGCGCAAGCTCGCGGCGGAGGTCGAGGCGAAGGGGCGGCCGTCGCTGATGGAGGCGGCGAGCGCGTCGGCGCCGGGGTGGCTCCGAGGATCGCTGCGTCGATCGCTCGGGCGGAGCGCGGCGGAGGCTTACCTCGCGGCCGGGCCGGTGCCGCCGCCGTTGGGGTTGTCGCTCGCGCTTTCGGAGGATCGGGCGGCGTGGGTCGCGCGATTGCGGGAGGTTTGTCCAGAAGGCACATTCGAGGAGGGGCACGCCTCGCCGCGGGCGATCCTCGTGCGCGGGGCCGGGGACGTGCGGCGGTTGCCGGGCGCGGGGACGGCTTGGATCGTGCAGGAGGAAGGGGCGCAGGTGGTGGCGCTCGCGCTCGGGGCGCGGCGGGGCGAGCGGGTGCTCGACGCCTGCGCGGGGCGAGGAAACAAGACGTGGCTGCTCGCGGACGAGGTGGGCCCCGAGGGCGCGGTCGATGCGGCGGATCTCTATGCGGCGAAGCTCGAACGGTTGAAGGAAGGGCCAGCGGGGCGCGGGGCACGGGCTGCGTACGCGGTCGACTGGGCGGCGCAGACGGGGTCTTTCGAGGAGGTGCCGCGCGATTATGACCGGGTGCTCGTGGACGCGCCGTGCTCGGGGGTGGGGACGCTACGGCGGCGGCCGGAGATCGCGCTGCGGCGGACAGCGGAGGACGTGAAACGTTTGTCGGAGCTGCAGATTGCGATCGTGCGGAGCGCGGCGACGCGGGTGAAGGACAGGGGGTGGCTGGTCTTCGCGGTGTGCAGCGTGCTGCGGGAGGAGGCCGAGGAGGTGGTCGAGCGGCTCGCGGGGGAGCCTTCGGGCACAGGGGTGCGGCTGGAAAAACAGCCGATCGAGGCGGAGCTTCCGCGGGAGATCCTGAGCGAGGGAGCGACGAGCTTCCGGCTCCTGCCCCACGTGCAGGGGACGGATGGGTATTTCGTGGCGGGGTTTTTGGTGCGGAAGGAATGACGGGCGGCGCGGTTCAGGGGTAGGCCACGAGAGGAGGACGCGAGCCCCCTACCCGCCCACCTGCTGCACGAGCCCCCCCACCACCTCACGCACCCCCGCCCGCACGGGCCGCGTCGCCCGCTCGATGACCCGTCCTGCCACGTCCGGCGCGAGCAGCGCCGAGACCGGGTCCAGCAAGTGTTGCACGCGAACGAACCTCTGGAACACGAGCTCATCGTCCGGGACTGTATTCATGAGCTCGTCCATGTACTTCCCCACCACCCGGCTGATCCCCCCGGGGCGCTCGCCCCGCGTCGCCGACCAGCGGAAATCCTCGGTGATCGCCATTCCCCACACCGATTGCAGGACCCGCGCGAGGCGTCGCTGGAATCGGCGCGACAAACCCACGAGGCTCGGGCCACCAATGCGCTCGCGTTGCTCCGCGAGGCAGGCCGCGAGCTCCATCGCGCCGAGCACCGCCATCGTCATGCCCTGGCCATACATCGGGTTGAAGGAGGCGACCGCGTCGCCGAGCGCTACGAAGCGGTCCGGGAAGCGCTTCAGCTCCTCGAAATGCCGGTGCCGGTTCTCCGTCTTCGCCGAGCCATAGATCGGAGAGGCCGGCTCGGCTTTCTGCACGAGATCCCATACCTCGGGGAATCGCAGGTTGCGGACCCAGGCGTTGAATCCCTCTTCGTCGAGCGGCGCGCGTTCGCCCGCGATGCCCATCAGCGTGACGAACCACTTGCCGTCCTCGCACGACATGAAGCCTCCGCCCCGCGGCAGATCCGGGGGGGTCGGGAGGTCCACGACGAGGTTGTACCGCGAAAGGCTACGAGGACCACGATACCAGCGAGTCGAATAAGACAGGGCCGCGTCGACCGTCTCCTCGCGCGGCGTCGAGTAGCCGAGCTCCGCGAGCCACTCGTCCACCCGGCCCTCGCGGCCGCACGCCGCGACCACGAAGTCAGCCCGCAAGACGTCCTCGCCACGGCTGTCGCGGATCTTGACGCCCGAGACCCCGTGACCCTCGCCAACGAGGCCCTTCACCTGGACGCCATGACGAAACTCGACCCGGCCGCCACGCTCGAGCCGACACCGCATCGTGTACTCCCGAAACGGGCGGCTCGCGAAGCTCACCTCGACGCCGCTCGTCGAGTGCGGCAGGCGGAATATCGGAAAATTGATGAGCGATGTGCCGGCATAGTCGCCCCACGGCGCCCCGGCCGCCGTGAGCTCTTCGCGGAGCCCCGGGAAGAGCGCTTCCAATCCCTGCTCACCGCCCGCGAGGAGAATGTGGACGTGCCGGGCCTGGGGGACGCCGGCGCGGTGCTCGGCGCCGCTCTGCGGTTTGTCGCGCTCGAGCACGGTGATGCGGTCGAAATGCTCGGTGAGCACACGCGCGGCGGAGAGGCCCGCGATACCACCCCCAATGACGATGGCATGCCTTCCGGATCCGTGCGTCGCAGTAAACGTCATGGCGGTCCTCCTCGACAAACCGGACCGGGCGGCGGTCAGGCAAGGGCCCGTGGTCCGGGAGCGGCCGCTCATGTTAGTCGAAACGGAATTTCCTGTCAGCCCCGCACATTTCTCTCGGACGGTGGACGGGCGGACTGGAGCTCGGCGAGGATCGCGTCGAGGCGCGCGAGAATGGCCTTTTGCAGGGCGATCGCCTCCGCCGTGTCGACGGAAACCTGCGCGTTGGGCCCATTGGTGGGCGAACCGACGGAATTTTGCTGCGCGGCGGCGGGCGGGGCGAACGCGTTCGCCGCGACGCTCGGGCCAAACGTCATGAGGAAGGTCGCGAGGGCCTTGCCCGATTCGGTTTGCGCGAATTTGTTGTCGTACCCCACGGAGAGGCAGGTCGAGACGAACACCGCGGCGTCCCAGAACGTGCGGCACCGCGGGTTCTTGTCTTTCTCGGCGAGCCAAAAGAGGTAGGCGCCGCCAAGCACGGAGACGAGAAGCGTGTCCAGCGGATCCCGCTGGACGAGTTCGCGAAAACCTTGCTTCCACGTGCCATACCCGAGCGCGCCGCCCTGCGCGCCCGGGGTCGAGACGAGGCCACGCGCGATCTGCGCGAGCGCAGAAAGCGCGACTTCGTCCGGATCTCGGCGAGGCGGGGTCATCGATTCACTCGCCCGGGAGCGGGGCCGCAGGCGGGATGGTCGAGGGGTCGACCTCGTGGACCTGGATGCCGGCGCCCGAGGACGCGGCGCGGGCGACGCCGAGGTCGTCGAGCTTCTTCGCGAGCTCGGGGTCCTTGTCGATCACGGCGCGGAGCTCGGTCGGGAGCGTGGCGAGGAAGGAGCGGGCCTTGTCCGCGAGGCCGCGCTCGTCGACCTGCGAGAAGGCGAGCATCTCGCGAAGGAGCGGGTAGGCGGCGCCCGCTTCGAGGATGGTCTTGAGGACGGGCGAGGCGACGTTGCCGAAGGGCGCGCTCGGGGCGCCCTCGCCGTTCGTCGCGGCGCCGCCGCCCGTGCCCTGGAGCTGGAGGACCTTGATCTCGCTGATGGCGCGGGCCGGGGTCATGAGCTCGCGGGTGACGGCGGGCAGGACGTCGAGCGCTTTGACGGCGACGTCGCGAAGGAGGAACTTCGTGGCGACGGCGTTCTCGGCCTCGACGAGCTTGCGCTTGGCGTCGGCCTCGGCCTCGCCCTTCTTGCGCGTGGCCTCGGCGAGGGCGATCAAGGCCTGCGCTTCCTGCGAAGCGGCCTGGGCCTTGGCCTCGGCGGAGATGCGGACGCGGTCGCCGTCGGCCTCGGCGCCCTTGCGCATGACGTTGGCGTTCGCCTGCGCTTCGAGCTCGCGGGCCTGGGCGAGACCTTGCGCGCGGGCGATCTCGCCTTCGGCCGCGGCGCGTTTGACCGCGGCTTCACCTTCGGCGTGCGCCTTGAGCGCGGCGGCCTGCGTCTCGGCTTCGAGCTTGAGCTTGAAGGCCTCGCGTTCGGCGGCGATACGCGAGCGTTGCGCGTCCTCTTCGCTCTTGATGACGGCGATGGCCTTTTCGCGGTTCGCCTTCGCGGTCTCCTCGACCGTGATGATGCCCTGCATCGCTTGCTGCTGCTCGGCCTCGGCCTGGGCCTTCAAGGCGGCGGCGCGCGCGGCCTGCTCTTCGCTCTGCGTGACCGCGATCTGCTTGGCGATGCGCGCGGTCTCGACGGCCTGCTGCTTGACGATCTCGGCGCTCTCGACGGCCTTTTGCTTGTCGATCGAGGCCGTCTCGAGGGCCTTTTGCCGATCGACCTCGGCGGCCTGGACGACCTTTTCCTTCTCGATCATCGAGGCCTCGATCTCGCGCTGCTTGGCGATTTCGGCGGCCTGCTGCGCCTTCTCGGCGGCGATCTGCGCCTCGCGCTGGCCCCGCTGGCGCGCGGCCTCGGCGACGGCGATCGCCTGCTCTTGCTGGATGCGCGCGGTCTCCGTGGCCTTTCGTTTTTCGAGCGCGGCGAGCTCCTGGGCCTGCTCCTGGACGTAGACGGCCTTCGCGGTCTCGGCCTTCTGCGTGGCGGCGTATTCGGAGACGCGGCGGGCCTGGTCGGCCTCGGCTTGCTTTTGATCCTGCTCGATCGTGAGGGCGCGTTTTTTCGCCTCGGCGTTCGTGAGCTGGATGGCGAGCTCTTTTTCGCGCTGGATCTTCGTGGTCTGCTCGGCGTTCGACTGGACGCTGTCGGTGATGGCGCGAAGGCCCTCGGCGTCGAAGACGTCCTGCGGGTCGAGCTCTTTCACGGGGACCATCGCGAGCGCGGTGATCGAGACGTTCTCCAGCGTGAGGCCGTTTTTCTTGAGCTCGTCGGAGAGCGTGCTCTGGATGTGCTCGGCGAACTGCTTGCGCTGGCCGTGCAGCTCCATGAAGGTCTGGTTCGCCGAGACGGAGCGGAGGGCGTCGGTCAGCTTGCCCTCGATGAGGTCGCCGATGGCCTGCTCGTCGAAGTTTCGCTCGCCGAACGAGCGCGCGGCGGCGAGGACGTCCTCGGCGATGGGCTCGACCTTGATGTAGAGCTCGGTCGTGACGTTGGCCTTGATCTTGTCTCGCGTGACGAGGGCGTTCTTGCCAGAGCGCTCGACGGAGAGCTTGATCGAGTGGAGCGAGACGCGCAGGAGCTGGTGGAGGATCGGATAGACGGTGATACCACCGCCGATCACGACCTTGTTGCCGCCAGCGCCGGTGCGGACGAGGGCCTCGTCCGCGCCACAACGTCGATAAAACTTCGCCAGGGTGACGAAGAAGGCGACGAGGAGGACCAGGAAGCCGACCGTCCCGAGGGCGAATAACTGAAACTCGGGTTTCTGGAAGAGCTGAGGCATGGCTCGGATGCTCCGATCAAGAATACGCCACCGCAAACGCGGCCGGTCGATGAGACCGCCTCGCAGGGGGCCATGGCAAGAGAGAACGCGCTCGCCCGCTCAGGGCGCGCGACGTACGTGGGTGGTATCTTTTGTTTCCGAGGCCTCCGCTTCAGCCTCTGCTTCGCTTTCGGCCCGCGTATCGCCCGCGATGCGAAGCGCGGGCGCGGGCGGCGCGTCGTCGTCGTCGAGCGGCGCGACGAAGATGCGACCGTCCTTGCTGTCGTAATCGACGATGACCACCTCGCGGCCGGCGCCGAGGACGGGTTCCCCCTCACGAATGCGGCAGATGACGTGCACGAAATGCCCCGCCCGATCCTTGGCACGAATCTCGCCGAATTCAGTGGTCACGCGGGTCGAGATGACGACACCCGAGCAGCCCACGAGGTTCCTGCGGCTCGTGGCTTCCTCGCCGGCCGGCGCGACGACCTTGCCGAGGACACGCGAGGCGGTGCGCGTGACGAGGTAAGCGACGAGGAGCGAAGCGGGCAGGCTGAACACGAGGGTCGAGGGCGCGAGGACGCCGGCGCGGCCGAAATACAGGGTGTTGAGCGCGAGGCCCGTGATGCCGAAGGTGACGGCGAAGGTCTGCCAGAGGACCGAAAACGGGACGCGGCCGGCGCCGAGGTCGACGAGGATCTTGCCGCCGAGGCTCGCGTCGTGGTCGTGGTCGGCGTCGTGGTCGTGGTCGTGATCGGCGTCCGCGTCGAGGTCGTGATCAGCGTCGGCGTCGACGTCCGCGTCGTGGTCGGCGTCCGCGTCGGCATCGTGATCGGAGCCGCCGACGAGCAGGCCGAGGACGCCCGTCATTTGCAGGAGCGCGAAGAGGATCGCGACCGTGAATACGATGGCGTAGGGGAGGTTCGCCCAGACGAAGAGGGATTGGAGGAAGTCCAAGGGGCGCGCCTCGACGGTGGCCCGATCGTGTGGCCGCGGCGGAGCGGGGTCAAGATGAAGCGCGACCGATTCGCGCGATGGCTCGCTGAAGGTCGAGGTTGTCCACGCGGGCAAGCGCGTCGAGGCCACGCGGGGCGAGGTGGAGCTTGTGGCACGCTTCGAGGAGGGCGATGTGGACGGACCACGTCACGAGGGGCGGCGCGTCGAGGAGTGGGAGGAGCGTTTCGAGCTCGCGGGCGGCGTCGAGCTTCGTGAGGGCGTAGACGGCGTGGAGGCGGAGAGTCTCGCGCTCGTCGTGGGCGGCGAGGTTTGCGAGGTGAGGGATCGTCTCCTCGGCGGGCGCTTGGGCGACGTAGGTATCGAGGGTCTCGTAGGCGTGGGTGGTCGTGGTGCGCGGATCGGAGAGGTGGCGAAATGCGCGCTCGGCGACGCGCACGTTCGGCGTCATTTGTCGTCGTCGGTGAATGCGAGGATCGACCAGACCGGCTGCATCCAGTGGAGGAGCGCCTCGCGTTCGGCCCCCTCGGCGTCCTTCAGGTTGTATTGAAACCACGCCCGCAGATCGTCGAAGCTGGACCTGACCGCCTCGCCGGGTTTTCCCTCGCGCACCGAAAGCTCGGCGAGGCGTGCGAGGGTACGGCGGGTCGGATAATACTGGAGCGTATTGGCCGCAGAGACGGCGATGCGTTCCTCCGTATCGTCGAGCGCGGCGAGCAAGGGCTCCTCGGCGGCCACGGGTTCGTCCCAGAAGAGCACGTCCGCCGCGGTCTCGCGTAGGCTCGGATCCGGGTGCGAGAGCGCCGCGATTTTGAGCGGGAAAGGAGGCGCCATGGGGCCGAGGATACCACGGGCGCGGGGAGGGTCTGTCGCGCGGGGCCCGTTTGAGGCATGCTCGGCGCCGCCATGCACGACTGTCCCCTGCCCTGCCTCGCCGATCACGCGCCGCCCAAGGAAGCCTTCGGAGGGTGGCTTTCGGCGGATCGGGCCCCGCTGCCCGCTGCGAATGATGAGGAGGGCGAGCGCCTGTCGTCGTCGTTGCCCGAGGTGATCGACGCGCACGTGCACCTGTTCCCGGACCCGGTGTTCGTGGCGCTGTGGCGATGGTTCGATCAGTATGGTTGGCCAATCCGGTACAAGCTGATGGCGCGGGACGTGGTTCACTTCCTGCTGTCGCGCGGGGTGTCGCGAATCGTGGCGCTGCATTACGCGCACAAACCAGGGATGGCGCGGGCGCTGAATCAATTCATGGCGGGGCTTTGCCAGGAGGAGCCGCGCATCCTCGGGCTCGCAACGGTGCTGCCCGGGGAGCCGGGCGCGAAGGAGATCCTCGCAGAGGCATTCGGGATGGGGCTGCGGGGCGTGAAGCTTCATTGCCACGTGCAATGTTTTTCGCCGGACGAGGAGTCGCTGCACGACGTGTACGAGGCGTGCGTCCGGGCAAACCGTCCGCTCGTGGTGCACGCAGGCCGGGAGCCGAAGAGCCCGGCCTACAAGTGTGATCCGTACGTGCTCTGCTCGGCCGAGCGGGTGGAGCGGGTGCTCGCGGAGTATCCGGGATTGAAGCTCTGCGTGCCGCACCTCGGGGCCGACGAGTTCGACGCATACGAGCGGATGCTCGAGCGGTACGACAATCTCTGGCTCGACACGACGATGGCGATGGCCGAATACTTCACGGGCCCCGCGCCGTTGCGGCTCCTGCATTGCCGGCCGGAGCGGGTGCTTTACGGGTCGGATTTCCCGAATGTGCCGTATGCGTGGGACCGGGAGATCAAGCGGCTCGCGGCGCTCGGCATGCGAGAGGAAGCGCTCGCGGCGCTCGTCGGGGGGAATGCGAAGAGGCTGTACGGCTCAGAGTAAGCCCGGGACGAGGGCCTTGCGCTCGGTGGGGTAATCCGGGAATTTTTCGCGGTACCAGCGGTGGTGGGAGAGCGCGCGCGGCAAGAGGTTCGCGATCGTCCAGAGCGCGAACGCGAGGCCCGGCAGCGACCAGGTGCAGATCGCAAAGCCGATCCATTCGATGATCTCGCCGAAATAATTCGGGCAGCTCACCCAGCGGTAAAAGCCGCCGCGGGGGATCTTGTAGCCGGTCTCGCCGGGCTTGCGCAGGTGCAGGAGGATCCAGTCCGCCTGCTGGTTGATGGCGAATCCCGCGAGGAAGATGGCCGCGCCGAGGAAGAAGCGAGGATCCGAGAGCCAGGCCGCGGCATATCGATCAGGGCCGGCGAGGCCGAAGAGCCAGCGGCCATTGAGGTAGGCGTTGAGCGAGGTGAACGCGAACCCGGCTCCGGCAATGGCGATCGGCATTCGCTTGGGGCCGCTCTTGATGCGGAACGGGAAGATGTAGGCGCGGTGGACGTAGTGAAGCTGCCAGAGGAAAAGGAACGCGAGCGAAGCCGGGTCCGTGGGGCAGCCGCCGACGTAGAAGCAGGCGAAAAAGACGAGGACCGACGGCGACTCCATGAGGAGCCAGCCTGTCCGGTTGTCAACCGTGGGGCCCCAGGATTTCGCCTCGTGGCGGCCGTACGGCGCGGTGATGAAAAACAGAGCCGGGAAGATCAGGGCCGCGACGACGAGGGAGCCCCAAAGGAGGTATCGATAGAACGTGGGCTCGTCCATGGATCAGCGGGGAAGCAAGCCGTTCTCGCGGAACCACGCATAGGTCGCCTCCAGGGTTTCTTTCGTGGGGCGCGGCGTGAATCCCAGCTCGGCCTGGGCCTTTTGATGGCTCGTATGGCGATGAATGCGGAGCGCGTGCAAAGAGACGCTGTTGAAGAGCGGGTCGGTGCGGAGGAGCTTCGCAAGGCCCCCCGCGAGCGGCGCGACGGCACGCGCGAGCCACATGGGCGTGGTGAGGCGCGGCGGGCGGCGGCCCGTGACCTCGCCCGCGACCGTCGCGAGCTCGGCAAAGCTGAGCCAGTGGCCGGAGAGGAGGTAGTTTTCCCCACGGCGGCCGCGGGTATCGGCCGCGAGGGCCGCTGCCACGATGTCACGGACGTCGACCCAGGAGAACCCGCCCTCGACGAGCCCCGGCATGCGGCCACGGGCGAGCGATAAGAGGACGCGGCCCATGCGCGAGGGCATGTAATCGTGCGGGCCGAGGACCGCCGCAGGATGCAAGACGACAGCGTCGAGGCCCTTCTCGACGGCGGAGAGGACGACACGCTGGCCCGCGGCCTTGGAGCGGTCATAGGGAGGCTGGCGCGGGTCGGTGATGAGCGGGCGCTTCTCGTCGAGGACCTCGGACGCAGGTTCGGTGGCGAAGGCGTGGATCGAGCTGAAATGCACGAGCCTTCGGACGCCGTGGCGCATGCACGCGTTCGTGATGTTGCGGACGCCTTCGACGTTGATGGGCTCGACCTCGGGGTCGACGGATTCGAGCGATATCTTGGCGGCGCAGTGGTAGACGAGCTCGGCGCCGCGGATGACGCGATCGACCGTGTCGGCGTCGCGGACGTCGCCCGTGGTTCGCTCGCAATCAACGCCGTCGAGCGCGCGTGGCCCATGTCGATAAAGCACATGCACGCGATGGCCGCGCTCGACGAGCGCGCGCGTGAGGTTCGCGCCCACGTGCCCCGTGGCCCCGGTAACGACGACATTCATGGCTGATCGGTCCTCCGTGCGCCCGGCACTATACCGGGCGCGGAGGACACGCCATCCGTTTTTTCCGATTTGGGAGCCGCGAAGCTGCTCTGCGAGGCCGCGCGACGAACTCGCCTCGGGAGCTAGAGAATCCCGGGGAATTCGGTGTTGACGTCGTCGATGAGGTCCTGACGACCGATGCGCAGCCAGGCGTCGCGCGCCGCGTAGAGGTGGTTCTTGAAGATGTCCGGGTCCGCGGCGACCTGGGCCAGTCGGTAATGCGTCCAGCCGATCGAGTAATCGTCCTTGAGGGCCGAGAAGAGGCCAAGGGCGTTCTCGTAATGCGACCGGGCCGCGTCGTGCTCGAACTGCGTGAGCGCGATGTCGCCAAGGCTCTGGATGCAGTTCGCCTCGCCCATCTTCTCGCCGACCTCGCGGAGCAGCGGGAGCGCCGCGAGGTAGTACGCATGCGCGTCCTCGATCTCCGTGCACGCGAGCGCGACGTCGCCGAGGGTCGACAAGCACGTGCCCTCGGCGAGTTTGTCGCCGAGCTCCTTCAGGATGGGCAGGGCCTTCTGGTAATGCTTCTCGGCCACGGAGTGCTCGCCGAGCGCGAACGCGATGTCGCCGAGGTTCTGCAGGCACTGCGCCATCGAGAGGCGATCGCCGAGCTCTTCGAGGAGCGGGCCGACCTCCTGGTAGAGCGCGCGCGCCTCGTCGTACTGCGTGCCCTGGAAGGCGATGTCCGCGATGCCCTTCATGCAGGTCGCGCTCGCCACCTTGTCGCCGAGCTCGTTGTAGATCGGCAGCGCTTCCTTGTACCGCGCGCGCGACTCCTCGTAGTTGTCGCTCAGGGCCGCGATCTCGGCGAGGTTGCGCAGGCAGTTGGCCTCGCCGAGCTTGTCGCCGATGTGCCGGTAGTACGGCGCGGCGTCGGTGTAGCGGAGCTTCGCCTCGTCGTACTCGTCGCGCTCGCTCGCGATGTCACCGAGGCGCATGAGGCACGCCGCGATGCTGAGGCCCGCGCGCGCCTGGTGGAAGAGCGGGAGTGCGTCGAGGTACCGCGCGCGCGCCTCGTCGACCTCCCCACGCGCGAGCGCGATGTCGCCGAGCGCCTGCGTGCAGTCGGCCTCGCCGAGCTTGTCGCCGCCTTCCCGCGCCGCGTCGCGCGCGCGCTCGACGACGCGCGGCGTGCAGTGGCCCGAGGAGCCGATGAACGTGGCGAGCGCGACGGACGCGTCGATGCACGCGATGCGGTGCGGGCCGTCGATGCCACGCAGGATCATCGCCTCGATGTTGTCGCTGTCCGCCGCGAGGCGCACCGCGCTCTCGTCCCCCGCCGGCCATCCGACGTTCGGGCCGTTCGAGAGCGCGAGGCCAGTGTACCTCTGCGTCGCCTTCGCCGACTCCTCAGCGCCAGGACGCTGCAAGGCGACGACCTCACGCACGGCGCGGCGCAAGCGGGAGCGTCCCGACGCATCCTGCGCGAGGCCGAGGGCGACGAGCGCGACGCCCGCGTCGGCAGTGCCCGAGGACGCGAAGGCCGCGAGGTCCTCAGCGCGGACGCCGTTCGGCAGCGCAGCGAAGAGCGGCGCGAGGCGGCGCGCTTCGTCCGAGAGGCGGCCGCTCGCGAGCGCAAGCGCGACGGCGATCTCGATGGCGCTCGCCGACTCGGGGCCGTCCTCGCGCATGAGCAGCTCGTTCTGCTTCTGGTGCCAGGCGCGGACCGCGAGGTCGAGCGGACCGTCACCAGCCGCGCGCGCGAGCAAGGCGAGCGCGAGGGGATTGCCCGCGGCCTCGGTGAGCGCGAACGAGAGGCCCGGATCAGAGCGGCGTGCGTCGCCGGCGATCGCGAGGAACGCGGCCCGCGCGGAGGCCTCGTCGAAGGGTTTGACCGCGGCGACGTGGAAGCCGTCGGGCGGCGCCGCGCTCGATCGCGAGGTGGCGATGACGGCGACGCCGGGGATGGCCGTGAGCCTCTGGAGAAGGTCACGCACGTTCGCGGGGTCCTTCGCGAGGGGCACGTCGAGATCGTCGAGGACGATCAAGGCCGGCGCGCGGCGCAGCGCCTCCGCGATGCGGTTGAGGAGCGGCGCCTCGGGCGTGACGCCGAGGGCGCGGCTGACCTCGACGACAGCCGCTTCGGTGTCGGCCGCCGTGTCGAGGTGCGCGACGTACCTGCGGCCGCCGAAGCGACGGACGGACGCGTCCGCGTGGAGGAGCGCGAGCGCGAGCGTCGTTTTGCCGAGGCCCGCGTCGCCGACGAGGAGCACGGGCCCGGGCGCGTCGCGATGGATGTGCGCCGCGAGCTCGGCGAGGAGCGCGTCCCGACCCACGCAGGGTCCTGCGTCGGGCACCGGCGTTCCGGCAACCCGTTTGTCCTCGGCGAGCAGGTGCTCGTTCCGAGCGACGGCGACGGGGTGCGCGCCGGAGATCTTGTCGAGCAGAACCTTGAGATCGGCGTTGTCCACGAGGAGCGCGATCTTGCCGGCCCGATCGGCTCCGCGCGCGACGCGCCGGGCGATGGTGCCGAAGTTCTGTGCGACGAACGCTTCGACGTCTGCGTCTTGAGGCAGGACTTCCGCGAGCAGCCGGTTCAGACCGGCCTTGGTAAGGACCATACCCGGCAGTTTCACCCCGAGACGCACGCGGGGACAAGATCGGTTGCGTTCCGGTCGAGCCTCGAACGCCGTTTGGAGGCCGGCCCGCGGAGCGACCACGCATCACGTTGCGAAAGGCTCGGTTCTGCCCGCTCCGCCCTCTTCCGTCGTCACGTAGTCCTGAGCACAACCACTGCGCATGACGGAGCCACCTCGGTGACGAGGTGACCATGCAAACGTGTCTGATCGGCCCGGTCGATCGTCGTTTCCGTGCACGAGTCGCGCACTTGCGCTCGACAAGGAGCGCGCGGGTGTCACACTCCCCCTCGTCGCGCGCGTGCCGGTCCGCCCCCCCCAACCGGTGCGCTGCGCGACTTTTTTTTGCCCTCACGGCAAGCCGCGCCGGCGCCTCGTCCCGACTTCCCATCGAGGCCGCGCCCTGGTAACGCGGCGCCATGACGGATACCGACCTCGTCCTCGTGGAGCGGACCGGCGCGATCGCGACGCTCACGATCAACCGGCCGACCAAGATGAACGCGCTGAACGCGCACCTCGTGACAGAGCTCGCGCGGGCGTTCGAGGCGCTCGCGGCCACGGCCGACGGGGAGGACGCCGTGCGCGCGGCGATCCTCACGGGCGCAGGCAAGGCCTTCGTGGCAGGCGCGGACATCGGGGAGATGGCGGAGATGACGCCGGTGGCCGCGAAGCGGTTCGCCGACGCGGGGCAGCGGCTGTGCCATCGGATCGAGGCGCTGCCGTTCCCGGTGATCGCCGCGGTGAACGGATTCGCGCTCGGCGGGGGCTGCGAGCTCGCGCTGGCGTGTGACTTCATCTACGCGGCCGAGGGCGCGAAGCTCGGGCTGCCCGAGGTGACGCTCGGCGTGATGCCGGGCTTCGGCGGGACGCAGCGGCTCCTCCGGCGGGTGGGCGCGGCGCGGGCGCGGGAGCTCGTGTACACGGGCGACATGGTGAGCGCGGAGCAAGCGCTCGTGATGGGGCTCGTGAACGCGGTGCACCCGGCGGCGGAGCTCGTCCTCAAGGCGAGGGAGACGGCGCAGAAGATCGCGTCGCGGGGGCCGCTCGCGGTGGCGGCGGCGAAGCGCGTGATGCTGCACGGCGAGGGGGTCGACCTCGCGTCGGCGTGCGAGCACGAGGCGCAGGCGTTCGCGGGGCTGTTTGGGTCGGAGGATCAGCGGGAGGGGATGAAGGCGTTCTTGGGGAAGACGAAGCCTTCGTTCCTCGGGCGTTAGCGCGCGAGCGACGCGTCGCTCTGCGAGGTCACGTAGCGAACTCGCCTCGAGGGGGTGAATCGGCCGGGCTTTGCCTGGCCGAGAGGGGGACGCGAGGCGTCCCCCTCGGGACTAACTGCTCTTCGTCTTCTGGCCCTTCTCGTCATACACGTAGAAGCCGCGGCCGCTCTTCTTGCCGAGCCAGCCGGCCGCGACGAGGTTCCGGAGCAACGCCGCGGGGCGGTACTTGTCCTCGCCGAGGTCCTTGTGGAGCACCTCGGCGATGGCGAGCACCGTGTCGAGGCCGATGAGGTCGGCGAGCTCGAGCGGGCCCATCGGGTGGTTCAGGCCGAGCTTCGCGCCCGTGTCGATGTCCTCGGGGCTGCCCACGCCCTCTTGCAGGGTGAAGCAAGCCTCGTTGAGGAACGGAATCAACATACGGTTGACCAAAAAGCCCGGTCGATCCTCGGACGTGATCACGGTCTTGCCGAGACGAACCGAGAGCTCGTGCACGAGCGAGTAGGTCTCGGGCGAGGTCTGCACGCCACGCACGATCTCCACGAGCTTCATGAGCGGAACGGGGTTCATGAAGTGCATGCCGATGACCCGCTCGGGGCGCGAGGTCGCGGCCGCGAGGCGCGTGATCGAGATCGACGAGGTGTTCGAGGCGAGGATCGCGCCCGGCGCGAGCGCGGCGTCGGCCTTGCGGAAGAGGTCGATCTTGAGGTCGACGTTCTCCGTCGCAGCCTCGACGGCGAGTTCGACGGAAGAGAAGGCGGTCATGCTGCCGGCAGGGACGATGCGCTCGAGCAATGCGCGATGCTCGTCGGCCGACAACTTCCCTTTCTCTACCTGCTTTCCGAGGATACTGCCGATCAGCGACTTGCCCTTGTCCGCGATCTCCAGGGATGCGTCGCAGAGGACGACCTCGATCCCGGCCGCGGCGGCGACCTGCGCGATGCCGCGACCCATCTGGCCTGCGCCGATGACACCAATCCGTTTCACGGAGGAAGCGTTCATGGGCCGCTTGATAACCCAAGGTGCGGCCGCGTGGAACGGCCGAGGGCGCGCGACGGGAGGACACCGGCTTTCCCGCGCGTTTGCCGCGCCACGAGCGGACGGCCGGGCCGGGATGGAAACGGCGCCTTGAAACGCCGGTCGAATGCAGCGTAGAGTCGGCTCGCGTCAAATAAATCCGAGGATCCTTCTCTCGACGACGCATGGCGGGAGAAGGACGAGCTGTCTGGTCCAAGGAGCCTTTCGCTGCACGTCGAGGTGCAGCGTATGGGTGACCGGATGATCGTGTCGTTGTGCTTCGCCGACCGGGGTAACGATGAGCGTTGAGAAAATTCGCGTGGCCCTCGGGGTCCTGCAGTCCGATCCCGAGAACGAGGCGGCCTGGAACGATCTCGCGGAGGCAGTGACGGCCCCCGACACGTCGACGAACGACGTGGAGCGTCTCCTGGGGCTCGCGCGGGCCAAGCAAGAGGAGCGGAAAGAATGGGGCGCGGTCGCCAAGCTCCTCGAGCTGGAGATCTCCTTTGCCGGAGGGACGCCCGTCGAGCCGCCGATGCAGGCGGAGCTCGCGCGCATCTACAACGAGGAGCTCGTCGACGCCGACAAGGCGCGAGCCTCCTACGAGCGCTTGCTCGAGCTTCGGCCGAACGACGACGCCGCAGCCGAGGCGCTGGAGAGCGACGCGACGAAGCGCGAGCGGTGGAGCGAGATCGTCGACCGCTACGTGGCCGAGTCCGAGAACGCAGACGGCCCCGCCTTCAAGAGCTCGCTCCTGGCGAGCGCGGCGGACGTGGCGCTCCGGTACGGGCACGCGGAGGCGCGTGATCGGATCGACGAGCTCATCGGACTCGCGCTGGCGCTCGATCCGAAGAACAGCCGCGCGACGCGGCTGCTCGAACGCGCGAGCGTGAAGGTCGCGGACTGGGACGGCGTGACGCGGGCGCTCTCGTTCACGCTGCGCGAGGGCACGTCGAAGGAAGATCGGATCGCGGCGGGGCTCCGGCTCGGGCGCGTCGCGGCGGAGAAGCTCGGCGACAAGGGCCGCGCCCGCGACGCCTTCGCGCAGGTGCTCGACCTGCAGCCCGGTCAGGCGGACGCGCTCGCGTTCCTCGCCGAACATTTCACCTCGAACGAGCAATGGGACGAGCTCGTCGCGCTCTACGAGGATCAGCTCAAGGGCGGCGGCGTGAAGCCGGGCGAGGAGCTCGGCGTGCTCGTTCAGATCGGCATGGTGCACTGGCGGATGCGCGGTCAGCCGCAAGCGGCGGAGGCGTACTTCGACCGCGTGCGTCGCGCCGATCCGACGCACGCCGGCATGCTCGCGTTTTTCCGGGAGCACCTGCTCGCCAAGGGCGACAAGGCGCGGCTCTACGCGATCCTCACCGACGCCCAGCGCGCGCTGCCCGACGGGGCCGACAAACGCGCGATCGCCTCGGAGCTCGCCAAGCTCGCCGAGTCGACCGAGAACGCGCACAAGGCGATCGATCAGTACAAGAACATCCTGCGCACCGACCCGGACAACCGCGACGCGCGCGACGCGCTGAAGCGGCTCTACATGCAGACGGAGGGCTACAACGCCCTCGTCGAGCTCTACCGGCAGGAGCTCGAGCGCACGCCGCAGACCGACGTGCAAGGTCGCATCCAGGTGCTGCGCGACATCGCCTCGGTCTACCGCGACCGCGCGAAGAACGACGCGGCGCTCGTCACGGTGCTCACGCAGATCGCGCAGCTCGACGAGCGGGACATCGACGCGGTGCGTGAGCTGACGCGGGTCTACGAGACGCTCGGTCGCTGGCGTGACCTGCTCTCGTATCAGCAGAGGCTCGCGGAGCTGTCCACGAGCGACGCGGAGAAGGCGAACCTCTACCGCGCGGTGGCGCGGCGCTGGGTCGACCAGTTCTCGAACGTCCAGAACGCGGTGTCGGCCTACGAGTCGCTCCTCGCGGTGGCGCCGGGCGACGACGAGGCCGAGTCGCGGCTGAAGGAGCTCTACCTGAAGCGGCGCTCGTGGGCGCAGCTCTACGCGCTCTACGAGGCGCAGCTCCCGAGGACGGAGGACGCGGCGCGCATCGAGCTGCTCGGCGAGATGGCGAAGCTCGCGGCCGAGCGCCTCGATCGCGGTGCGGACGCGATCGCGCACTACAAGCAGATCCTGGAGCTCGACGCGTCGGCGCCGGGCGTGCTCGATGCGCTGGAGAAGCAAGCCGAGCGCGACAAGGATTTCGCGACGGTCGCCGAGGTGCTCGAGCGCCGCGTGGATGCGGCGACGGACGACGCCGGCAGGCTCAACGCGCTGCAGAAGCTCGGCGCGGTGTACGCGGAGCGGCTCAAGGATCCGGTGGCGGCGGCGCGCACGTGGCGCCGTGTGCTCGTGCTCTCGCCGGGGCACGCGCGCGCGCTTCGCGTGCTGCGCGAGTCGTACGTGGCGTCGGGCGACTGGGACGGGCTCGAAGAGCTCTACGCGTCGCAGAACGACTGGGAGGGGCTCGTCGAGTTCCTCTCGGGCGCGGCCGACAAGACGACCGAGCCGAACGTCAAGCTCGACATCTCGTTCCGCGCGGCGCGGATCTACGAGGAGCAGCTCGGCGCGCCCGAGCGGGCCGTGCGCTCGTACGAGCGTGTCCTCAGCGTGTCGCCGACCGACGCGCGCGCGGCGGCGGCGCTCGTTCCGATCTACGAGAAGGAAGAGAAGTGGGCGCGTCTGCCCGCGCTCTACGAGATCCTGCTCGGCGCCACGTCGGACGTGGAGGAGCAGGTCTCGATGCTGCGCAAGCTCGCCGCGGTGACGGGCGGGCCGCTCGCAGACAAGCAGAAGGCGCTCGGCTACGCGCGGCGCGCCTACGAGCTCGACGCGAGCGAGGACGGTCTGTCGCTGCTCGAAGCGTGGTCGCGCGCGGCGAGCTCGTGGGGTCCGTTCGTCGAGGCCGTCGAGGCGCGGCTGAAGCGCGACGAGGAGATCGACGGCGCGACGCGGCGCGCGCTGAAGCTCCGGCTCGCGGAGGTGTACGCGCGCGAGCTCGGCAAGGTGGACGAGGCCGCGGCGACGTACCGCGAACTCGTCGAGGCGGATCCGACCGACGAGGAGACGATCCGCGAACTCGACGCGTTGCTCCGCGCGAACGAGAAGAAGGACGACCTGCGCTGGCTCTTCCAGCTCCGCGCCGATCAAGTCGAGGGCGAGGCCCGCGCCGAGATCCTCGAGGAGTGGGCGACGCTCGAAGAGGAGGTCTTCGGCGACAACGCGCAGGCGATCCTGCTCCTGCGCAAGGTCGTCGAGGTGACGCCCGCGCGTGGGGAAGCGCTGCGTGCCCTCTCGCGCCTGCTCATCGCGGCGGGCGAGGCGGCAGCGGGCGCCGAGGTCGTGGCGCGTCACCGCGACGTGTCCGACGGTGAGCAGCGCGGCCGGTGCGAGGTCGAGCTCGCCACGTTGTACCTGGAGAAGCTCGAACGGCCGGTGGACGCGTTCGACGCGGCGGTGCGCGCGCTGGAGATCCTCCCGCACGAAGCGGATGCGGTGAGCATCCTCGCGCGCCTGCTCGACAAACCGGAGACGCGCGCGCAGGCGGCGCAGGTCCTGTCGAGCGAGTACGCCGAGACGGGCGACGCGCGCCGCGAGGCGCACGCGCTCCGGGTGTTGCTCGAGACCGAGACCGACACGTCGACGCGGCTCGCGCTCTTCCTCAAGCTCGCGGACGTCAACGAGGAGAAGCTCCGCGCGGTGGGCACGGCGCTCGATGTCGTGCTCGGCGCGCTGAACGAGTTCTCGAGCGAGCTCACGGTCTGGGATCGGGCCTCCGAGCTCGCCGCGCGGGCCGGTCGCCCGACGGATCTCGCTGAGGCGTACCGGACGCATCTCGTCGCGGCGCGCAATGTCGAGGGCAACAAGAAGCTGCCCGACGACGTGGAGATCGAACTCTGCGAGCGCGCGGCGATGCTCCACGACGATCAGCTCGGCGATCCGGAGGGCGCGATGCCCTACCTCGATCGCGTGCTCGCGGTGGACCCGACGAACGAGCGGGCGTTCTCGCGCCTGAAGCAGATCCTCACCAACGCGGAGCGGTGGAGCGAGCTCGAAGCGCTCTACGACAAGGCCGCGCAGGGCACGCCGGATCAAACGACGCGGATCTCGCTGCTCAACGACGTTGCCGTGATCGCCGAGGAGATCATGAGCGATGCGGCGAAGGCCATCCGCTACTACGAGCGCATCCTCACGCTCGACGCGTTCTACGAGCCGGCGCTCGACGCGCTGCAGAGGCTCTACGAGCGCGAGGGGCGATGGAAGGACCTCGCGGCGCTCCTGGAGCGGCGGCTGGAGACCTCGACCGACGAGGAAGCGGCCGACATCAAGCTGAGCCTCGGGCGGATCTACCTCGATCGCCTGCACGAGCCGGCGCTCTCGCTCGAACACCTCGAGCGCGTGCTGGAGCAACGGCCGGGTGACGCGGAGGCGCGCCAGCTCGTCGAGCGTCTGCTCGAAGTGGGCAGCCTGCGCCTGCGCGCCGCGCGCGTGCTGGAGGTCGTGTACGAGGCGCGCGACGAGGTGCGTCAGCTCGTACGGGTGCTCGAAATCCGACGCGAGGGCGCGACGGAGGAGCACGAGCGTCGCGAGCTTCTGCGCCGCGTGAGCACGCTGCGTGACGACCGGTTGCGCGACGACCCGGGCGCGTTCGCCACGTTGAGCGAGCTCGTCCCGCTCGAGCCCGACGACGCGATCGTCCGCGAGCGCTTCGTGGACATCGGCCGCAGGCTCGCCGAGCACGAGAAGATGGCGACGGTCCTCACGGCGGCCGCCGACGCGTGCAGCACGCCGCCGACCCAGGGCGAGATCCTCATGGTCGTCGCGCAGATCTGCGCGGACATGCTGGGCGACATGGATCGGGCCGAGAAGGTCTACCGGCGTGTCCTCTCGATCGACGAGACGGATCCGAACCTGGTGATCCCGGCGGCGCAGGCGCTCGCCGAGATCTACACGGGCAAGGGCAAGCACGAGGCGCTCGCCGAGGTGCTCGGCATCGAGGTGCGCCTCGAAGAGGACCTCGAAAGGCGCCAGAACCTCTACCGCCGCATCGGCGAGGTGTACGAGTCGGTCCTCGAAGCGCCCGACAAGGCGATCGGGGCCTGGCGCGCGCGCATGTCGGACGATCCGGAGGACCTCGAAGCGCTCTCCGCGCTCGAACGCCTCTACGAGCGCACCGGCGAGTGGCGCGAGCTCGTCTCCATCCTGGAGGCGCGGCAGACGCTCTCGAACGACGCGAACGAGCGCAAGCGGACGATGGTGCGCGCGGCCGAGACGCTCGCGAGCAAGCTCGACGACGTGTCCGGCGCCATCAGCGGCTGGCGCAACGTCTCCGACGAGTTCGGCCCCGAGCCGGCCACGCTCTCGGCGCTCGAAGCGCTCTACGAGAAGGCCGAGCGGTGGTCGGATCTCGCCGACACCCTTGACGTGCATCTTTCGCTCGCGAACGAACTCGAGGAGCGGCTCGATCTGTTCGCGCGGCTCGGCGACGTGCGACGCCTGCACCAGAGTGATCTGCCGGGCGCGCTCGACGCGTATCGCCAGGCGCTCGTCCTCGATCCGGCGAACGCGCGTTGCAGGAGCGCGCTCGAAGCCTTGCTCGAGGATCCCGAGGCGCGGCGCGACGCGGCCGAGACCCTGCACCCGCTCTACGAGGCCGACGGCGACAGCGAGAAGCTCCTGCGCGTCCTCGAGATCGAGGTGGAGACGGCGGACAGCACGGGCGAGCGCCTCTCGAACCTGCAGAGCGCGCTCCGCACGGCGGAGGGTCCGCTCACCGACACCGGCCGTGCCTTCGGGTACGCGGTGCGCGGCGTGCGCGAGGCCGCTGGCGAGCCCGAGGTCGCGCAGTGGATCGAGACCGTCGAGCGCCTCGCGAAGGCGACGGGCCGGTGGGCGGAGCTGTCGGAGCTCTACCGCTCGGTCGTGGACTCGATCCTCGACGGTGACGTGCAGCAGGACGTGCGGCTGCGCGTCGGCGAGCTCGCCCGGACGAAGCTCGACGACAAGGCGCTCGCGGTCGAGTGGTACAAGAACGCGCTCGATGCGAGGAGCGACGATCGCCGCGCGATGGTGGCGCTCGAAGAGCTCTACGGCGAGGCGAACGACGCGCCGAACCTCTTGGAGATCCTCCGGCAGCGCGTCGACAACGCCGCGGACGACGTCGAAAAGAAGCGTCTCCTCTTCCGCCAGGCGGAGCTGCAGCGCGACGCGCTGAAGGATCCGAGCGGCGCGATCGAGACGTACGAGGCGCTGCTCGACGTCGAGCTCAACCCGAAGGCGATCGACGCCCTGGAGACGCTCTACAAGGAGTCGACGCGCTGGGAGGACCTCATCAAGCTCTACGAGCGTCAGCTCGATGGAGCGGTGGGCGCGCCGGCCGAGCTCCGCGTGAAGATCGCGAAGGTCGCGCACGAGCGGCTCGAAGACGTGTCCCGCGCGTTCGACGAGCTCGCCGAGGCGCTCGTGATCGACGCGGCGCACGTGGGCGCGGTGGGCGAACTCGAAGCGCTGCTCGAAGCGTCGGAGAACCCGGCGCACCGAGCGCGCGCGGGCGAGATGCTGGAGCCGGTTTACCTCCGCCGCGCCGACTGGGCGCGCGTGAAGATGGCCCTCGATGCGCGGCTCGCCGCGAGCGAGGACCCGTCGGAGCGTCGCGACCTGCTCACGCGCCTGGCGACGCTGCACGAGGAGCAACTCGAAGACTACAAGGCCGCCCTCGAGACGGTGGCGAAGCTCCTGCACGAGGACCTCGGCGACGAGGGCGTGTGGCACGAGCTCGAGCGCCTCGCGAAGGTGGCGAGCGCGGAGCGGAGGCTCGCCGAGATCTACTCGGCCGAGCTCACCGAGATCACGGTCGACGACGGCCAGAGCGCCAAGCTCTGCCGCCGGACGGGCGAGATCTACGCGGACCTGAACGACGTCACGAGCGCGCTCAAGTGGTACCGGCGCGCGCACGAGTTCGAGCCCGAGTCGCGCGAGCTGTTCTCCGCGATCGACGGCCTGCTCGTGCGGGAGCGCCGCCACGAGGAGCGCGTCGAGCTCTACCGCTCGTCGCTCGACTACCGCTACGACAAGGAGCGGCTCGACGCGCTGCACACGATCGCGCGCCTCGAACGGATCGAGCTCAAGCAGCCCGAGAAGTCGATCGAGACGTACCGGGCGGCCCTCGACGTCGACGAGTCCGACGCGCGTGCGCTCGACGCGCTGACCGAGCTCTACGCGGAGCTCGGCCGTGATCAGGACCTCGCCGATCTCTACCTGCGGCGCGCCGAGGCCGCGGCGAACGGCGAGGCCGGCGCGCCGTACCGCCTCGCGCTCGCGCGGCTGCTCCGCGACAAGATCAAGGACACGTCGTCCGCGATCGATCAGCTCGAAGCGATCGTCACCGACGTGCCTTGGCATCAGGAGGCGATCAAGGAGCTCGAAGCCCTCACGCGCGATGAGGAGCACAAGGCGCGCGTGGTGGAGATCCTCCGCCCGCTCTACGAGCGCAGCGACGACTGGCGCCTGCTCGTGAAGCTGAACGAGGAGCGCTACCACCTCGCGAGCGAGGTGCACGAGAAGGTCGCCGTGCTGCGCGAGACCGCGCAGCTCTGGGAGACGCGCGGCAACGATCGAAGCCTCGCCTTCCGCTCGATGCGCGCGGCCTTCGCCCTCGACCCCGAGGACGGTGAGACGCGGGCCGAGCTCGAGCGCCTCGCGACGATGCTGGGCGCCTGGGAGCGACTCAGCGAGAGCTACGAGCAGGGCATCGAGAAGACGACCGACGACGTGGTCAAGCGCGAGCTCCTGCTCGCCGTGGCCAAGGTCTACGACGAGAAGGTCGACGATCCGCGGCGCGCCCTCGGCGCCTACCGGAGGCTCAGCGAACTCGATCCGAGCGAGCGTGATCCGCTCGAAGCGATCGACATGCTGTCGATGCTGCTCTCCGACTGGCAGACGTTGATCGCGGTCCTCGAAAAGAAGAGCGAGCTTGCTTCGGACGACGAGAACGCCGCCATCTGGCGCCGGATCGCCGAGACGAAGCTGCAGATGCTCGACGACGAGGAGGGCGCCATCAAGGCGTACGAGCGCGCTCTCGAGCTCGATCCGGAGAGCACGGTCACGGTCGACGCGCTCATCCCGCTCTACGAGCCGCGCGACGCTGCCCAGCGCCTCGTCGAGCTCTACGCGCGCCGCGTGGAGCTCGCGGGCTCGGGCGAGGCCGACCTCCGGTACGACCTCAACGTCCGCGCGGCGGAGCGTTACGAGAAGTCCCTCGACAACCGTCGGGAGGCGATCAACGCGCTCAACGCGGCGCTCGATGCGCGGCCCTCGGACGCGACGGTCCTCGCCTCGCTCGAACGGCTCTACCGCGCCGAGAAGATGTGGGACGAGCTGCTCGACAACCTGAAGCTCCAGGCGAGCACGGCGGACACGCGTGAGACGCGCGTCAAGCTCCGGACCGCGATCGGCGATCTCTACGCCGCCGAACTCGCGAGCCCGCAGGACGCGCTCGAACACTACCGCCTCGTGCTCGACGACGACGCCACGAACGATCACGCGATCAAGGCGATCCGCGCGATCGGCGAGGGTCGCGAGGAGCTGCGCCTCGACGCGGCCGACGCCCTCGAGCCCGTCCTCCGCGCGGCCTCGCGCTGGGAGGAGCTCGTCGGCGTCCTCGAAATGCGCCTCAAGGCGCAGACCGAGGGCATCGACCGCGCCCGCACGCTCCGCGCGATCGCGATCGTCGAAGACGAGAAGCTCGGCAAGCCGCTCGCCGCCGAGGGCGCGCTGCTCCGCGCGCTCGAAGACACGCCGGACGATCCCGAGCTCCACGCCGAGATCGAGCGGCTCGCCGAGCGCTCCGAGGGCTTCGGTCGTTACTGCGACGCCCTCTCGCAGCGCGCGGCGGCGACGTTCGACGCGGTCATCGCGAAGGACCTGTGGTTGCGCGTCGGTCGCATCGCCGAGGACAAGCTCAAGGACGATCGGCGCAGCGTCGAGGCGTACGCGAAGGCGGTCGAGCAAGCCGGCGACGAGCCTGCGCTGCTCGAAGCCCTCGACCGTCTCTACTCGCGGCTCGGGGACAACAAGGCGCTCGCCGACGTCCTCGAACGTCGCGTCGCCGCGATCTCCGACGAGCGCGAGCAGGCGAACTTCCACCACCGGCTCGCCACGATCCAGATCGAGGCGTTCGGGGAGAAGTCGCAGGGCCTCGCGACGCTGAAGCAGGCCCTCGAGCGGGCGCCCGATCACGCGCCCTCGCGCGAGGCGCTGGAGAAGCTCACCGACGAGCGGTCGCTCTTCGAGGAGGCCGCCGAGGCCCTGGAGAGCGTCTACAAGTCGCAAGGCGATCACGCGGCGCTCGCGAAGCTCTACGAGAAGCGCATCGGGTTCGTCGGGACGCCCGCCGAGCGCGTGCGGCTCCGGCTCGATCTCGCCAAGGTCCTCGAAGATCGCTCCGGCGATCCGAAGGCGGCCCAGGGCGCGCTCGAAGCCGCGCTCAAGGACGACCCGGCCGACGTCGACGTGCTCGCCGAGCTCGAGCGCCTCTCCCCGATCACGGGCGGGTGGGCGAGCGCCGCGGACGCGCTGGAGAAGGCCGTGTCCGAGAAGAGCGACCTCTCGACGGACGCGGCGCGCGACCTGTGGATGCGCATCGCCGAGTGGCGCAAGGACAAGCTCGCCGACAACGCCGCTGCCGAACGCGCGCTCGAACAGGCGCTCAAGCACGACCCGACGAGCGAGACGATCCTGCGCAACATCGAGGGCCTGCAGCGCGCGGCGGGCCGCGAGCGTGACCTCGTCGGCACGCTGCGCCGCCTCGCCGCGCTCGACGGCCTCGGCCACCTCGCCTCCGACCTGCGCCGCGAGGCGAAGGGCCTGGCCGAGGGCGTGCTCGCGGACGACGCGCTCACCGAGGCGATCCTCCGCGACATGATCAAGGCCGACGACAGCGACGCGTGGGCCCTCGCGGAGCTCACGAAGGTGCGCGACAAGGCGGGCGATTCGAAGGAGGTCTTTGATCTCCTCGTGCGCCAGGCCGAGCTCGCGGCCGAGGGCGAGAAGATCCGGGAGCTCAAGCACCGCGCGGCCTCGGTCGCCCGGGAGAAGCTCTCGGACGACAAGAAGGCCCTCGACCTCTACAGCCAGATCTTCGAGGACGAGCCGAACGACGCGAAGGCCTCCGACGCGCTGCGCGAGCTTTATGCGAAGGGCGGCAAGAACAAGGAGCTCTTGAACGTCCTCTCGCGCCTCGTGGACCTCGCGGAGACGCCTGCGTCCCGCGCCACGCTCCGCCTGGAGAGCGCGCGGATCTGCATCGAGAAGCTCGACGCGACGAGCGAGGCGATGGAGCACCTGCGCGCGATCCTCGACGAGGAGCGCACGCACGAGCAGGCCACGCTGCTCCTCTCGCAGCTCCTCGAAAAGTCGGGCCGCGACGACGAGCTGGCCGAGCTGCTCAACACGCAGATCGACCTCGCCAAGGAGCGCGGCGATCTCTCCGCGGAGCTCGTCTACAGCGTGCGCCTCGGGGAGGTCTTCGAGAACCGTCTGAACAACGTCCCGAAGGCGATCGAGACGTACAAGGCGGTGCTCGAGCGCGACGGCAACCACAAGGGCGCGCTGCTCTCGCTCGCGCGCCTCTACGAGAAGAAGGGCGACAAGGCCGAGGCGGCCAAGGCGCTCGAGACGGTCCTCTCCTCCGCCACCGGCGAAGAGGCCGTCAAGACGTCGCTCCGCCTCGCGGATCTGTACACGGCGCTCAAGGACGAGGCGGCGGTCCGTCGTGTCCTCGAAGCCGGCCTCAAGGCCGACGAGCGCGCCGCGGACATCCGCAAGAAGCTGCACGCGCTCTACGAGAAGCAGCAGGCGTGGGCCGAGCTCGCCGACCTCGTGAAGGGCGACGCCGAGGCCGCGACCGAGGCGGGCCAGAAGGTGCAGCTCTACCGCAAGGCCGCGGACATCCACCTCGGCAAGCGCAGCGATCCGGGCGCCGCGGCGGACCTGCTCGTGAAGGCCTCGGAGCTCGCCCCCGGCGATCGGGAGCTGCTCCTCGTGCTCTGCGACGCCTACAGCGCCTCGGGCCGCGGCAAGCAGGCCGCGGAGGTGCTGCAGAAGATCGTGGAGTCGTACGGCGGCCGTCGCTCGAAGGAGCTCGCGACGATCCATCACCGGCTCGCCAAGGCGTACCTCGCCGAAGGCGACAAGGAGAAGGCGCTCGCGGACCTCGACATCGCGTTCAAGATCGATCCGGGCTCGATCGCGATCCTGCGCGACCTCGGCGTGCTCTCGATGGAGCTCGGCGAGGCCACGGAGGAGAAGGCGGCGCGCGACACGCACTTCGAGCGCGCGCAGAAGACCTTCCGCGCCCTGCTCCTGCAGAAGCTCGACGAGAATTCGCCGATCTCGAAGGCCGCGGCCTTCTACTACATCGGCCGGATCCTCCACGCGCAGGGCGATGACAAGAAGGCGATCCAGCAGCTCGATCGCGCGATCGACGCCGACAAGAACTTCGCGCCCGCGAAGGAGCTGCTCGCCAAGCTGAAGAAGTGACCGCCGGGGGTTTGGGGGCGAAGCCCGACTTGCTCGGGCGTCGCCCCCAAGCGCCGAATACGCGGCGACGAGCCCTCGGCTACGCAGCAGGGCTCGTCGCTCGCGCCTTCCTCCGCTCTGTCCGCTTCTCCCTCCTCAGCCACCCCGATCTCGACGGTACCGACGGCACCCCCTGGGTGCTCTCCTTCTGGCACGGCCAGCAGTTCGCCCTGCATCGCTGGCGCAAGCGACGCCGCACCGCCGTGCTCGTCAGCCTCTCCGACGACGGCGAGATCCAGACCGGCGCGCTCGGATCGCTCGGGCTCGTCGTCGAGCGAGGTTCGTCCACGCGCGGCGGCGCCATGGGCCTCAAGGGCATCGTCCGCCGCATGCGACAGGGTCACGACGCGGCCTTCGCCGTCGACGGCCCCCGCGGCCCGCGTGGCGTCGTGCGCGGGGACGGTGATCGTGTCGGCGCGATCCTCGCGGCTCGCCTCGCCGGTGGCCTCGTCGTGCCGCTCGCCTCGGCTTGCTCCTCTGCGTGGGTCCTCGCGCGCACGTGGGACAAGTTCGAGATCCCCCGCCCCTTCTCGCGTGTCGCCGTCGCGCTCGGCGCGCCGCTCGATCCACGCGGCCTCGACGGAACCACCCTCGCGCGCGCGATCGACGCGTCTCGCGAGACCGCCCTGCGCGCGCTCGACGCCGATCCGTGACACGCTCTCGAGCGACGACCATGCGCCGCATCGCCTGCATCGACGGAAGGCTCCACGCGCCCGAGGACGCCAAGGTCTCGGTCTACGACCGCGGCTTCCTCTACGGCGACAGCGTCTTCGAAACCATCCGCACCTACGGCGGCCGCCCCTTCGCGCTCGACGAACACGTCCGGCGCCTCGAACGATCGGCCGCGCAGGTCGCCATCCCCATGCCGATCGATCCGCCTGCGTTTGCCGCCGAGATCGAACGTGCCCTCGCGGCCGCGGCGAACCCCGAGAGTTACGTGCGCGCCACGCTGACACGTGGCTCCGGCCCGCCCGGGCTCGATCCGCGCCTCGCGACGCATCCGCTGCGCGTGATCCTCGTCGAGCCGCTCAAGCTCCTCCCGGCGGCGATGTACCGCGACGGCGTCTCCGTCATCACGCATCGCACCGAGCGCGCTTGCGACGCCGCGCATGGCGCCAAGGTCGGCAACTACCTCGCCAGCGTGCTCGCGATCCGCAAGGCGTGTGACGTCGGCGCGCACGAGGCGCTCATCCTCAACACGGCGGGACAGATCGTCGAAGGTACGACCTCCAACGTGTTCGTCGTGCAAGGACGAACCCTGATCACGCCGCCCGAAGAGGCGGGGATCCTCGCGGGCATCACGCGCGCGCACATCCTCGCGATCGCGGGCGAGGCAGGTCTCTCCGTCGCGTTACGCCCGCTCGTTCCGGAGGACGTACACACGGCGGACGAGGTCTTCCTGTCGTCGAGCCTGCGCGAGATCCTGCCCGTCGTCGTGGTCGACGGCGCGCCGATCGGCAGCGGCAAACCAGGCGCGCACACGCAGGCGCTGCACCTCGCCTTTCGGCGGCATGTCGGAATGGGCGACGCGAAAGCGCCCTGGGAAGGCTGAGCGGTGATTCCCCCCTCTCCACGGCGTGGAGAGGGGGATCAGGGGGGTGAGGTCAGGGGAATGACGTCAGGTCGACGCGTCCGCCGACTCCTCCGCCGGAGCGGGAGCCTGCGGCGCCGCCTGCGGCCCGAGCGGCGCCACCGGGATGCGGAGCGAACCGCCGCCCTGATGCGCGAGCACGCTGATCCCCTTCTGGAAGAAGCCCAGCAGGAACGGGATCTCGTTCGGCGGCGACGTGATGAGCCCCGCCTCCTTCACCGCGCGCGCCACCGCGAGCACGTCCGTCGCGCGCTCGTTGCCCTTCCGCGCGCGCACCGAGATCGCCGCGTCCTTCATCCGCGTCGCGACGATCGCGCGCGCCTCCGGCGAGAAGAAGCGATCCGTCGCGGCCGCGATCTCCTCGGTCAGCGCCAGGTTCACCGCCTGCGGATCCCGCACGCCCTCCGGCCCGAGCCGCTGGCCGAGCCGCTGGAGCAGGTCCTCCAGGCTCCCGCGATCGGGCAGCCACGACCGGAACTCCGGCTCCTCGTGCAGCGACGCCGACCCGGGCGCGCGCGCCCAGCCGATGTCGCTCGTGATGTCGGCTTCGAGATCGGCCAGCGGGTGCGGCGGCTCGGCCTCGGGACAGGGCTCCACGAGCTCGCGGCAGCCTTCGAACCCGAGCGGCACGATCTGCCCCGACGTCGCGTTTTGCTTGCGGGCCGTGGCGATCCGATGACGCGCCCACTCCAGCGGCACGGGCGCCGGCGACACGCCGAGCCCTTCGAGCGCGCGGTTGCGGCCTTCCTTGAGCTGCGAGCCGCTCATCCAGGCGCTGCCCGCGTTCAGGATGCCGATCGGGTCCCTCACGATCACCTCGGCCAGGTGGTACCGGCCGCTCGCGTCGCGGCTCGTGATCGAGATGGCCGACGTCCCGCTTCCGTCGGGCGGCAGGAACGTCGCTTCGAGCGTCGCCTCGGCCCGCGTGTCCACGCGCGCCACCCGCGGCTTCGTCGGGATCGCCGTCCCGCGCGACTTCAGGATGTTGAGCGCTCGACGTGCGTTCTTGCGCGCGGCGCCCGGCGCTTCGTCCGCGTCGGCCACCGCTGCGATCGCCTCCACGTTCGAGCCCGCGAGCCACGCGTCCACGAGCGCCGCGCTGCGGTCGCCCGCCTTGCGCGCGGCCTCCACGGCCGTGTCCCAGCCGGCCGACAGATCGGCCGCCTCGAACGCCGGGGCCGCGGCGGCTGCCGGGGCCTCTGCGGCGGCGCCTTCCGCCTTCGCGGGCTGCGCCGGCGCCTTGCCCTTCGCCTGCGCGGCCTTCGCCTTCGCGGCGAGGGCTTCCTTCGCTGTCAGGGCCGGCTTCGGCGCGGAGGCCTTCGGGCCGCCGCTCGCCTTCGGGGGCGGCGCGATGATCGTCACGATGTTCGGCTTCGGCGCGGCCGGCTTCGCGACGGGCGCGGGCGCGGGCGCGGCCGGCTTCGCGGCCGGCTTCGCGGCGACGGCCGGCTTTGCCTGGGCCTCCCCCGCGGCGGCCGGC